>DAOTWB010000174.1:0-5623 GCA_034436235.1 Anaerolineae bacterium | reverse complement strand
GTGCCGATCATGCTCGGCTTATCGGCAGGGCGTCCTGCCGTGCGCGACGGCAAGATCGTGCCGTTTGAGGTCTTCGGCGTCAAGACGATCAGCATGGGCTTCCTGATCGATCCTGACAAAGCGATGGTCTGGCGCGGACCGATGCTCAACAGCGCCATTCGGCAATTTTTCAACGACGTTCACTGGGGCGATAACATTGACTACATGATCGTGGATTTGCCGCCCGGCACTGGCGACGCGCCGCTGAGCTTGGCGCAGGCAGTGCCGCTGACAGGCGCTGTGATCGTCTCGCAGCCGCAGCAAGTGGCAGTTGGCGACGCCTTGCGCTCGATTAGCATGTTTGAGCAGCTGAACGTGCCGATCATCGGCATTGTGGAAAACATGACAGGCGAGCTGTTCGGCGAAGGCGGCGGCGAGCGCTTGGCGCAAGAGCGCAACGTGCCATTCTTGGGACGCATTCCGTTGGATAGCGAAGTGCGCAAAGGCGGCGACCTTGGGCGACCGATTGTGGTCAGCGCGCCTGAGTCGCCAACTGCGCAGGCGTTCCGCCGTCTGGCGCGCGATGTCGCGGCGCGCGTCAGCGTGATTCAGCTGCAGAGCGGCGATTTCATCCCGCTCGATATCATCGGCTAGGCATGGCGCAGCCCAGCGCGACGCGCTACAATCGGCGGCATGAATACCTTCAACACCAAAGTCCTTGTGACAGGCGCCGCTGGCTTCATCGGCAGCCACTTGACTGAGCAATTGGTGCGCACAGGCTACGCTGTGCGCGCCATGACGCGCTACACTTCCGCCGCCGATAAGCGCGGCAATCTCGCCGATCTGCCCGACGACGTGCTGGATCACGTTGAGCTGTACGCCGCCGATCTGCGCGACGCAGAAGCCGTCAGCAAAGCGGCGGCAGGCTGCGCTGCGATCTTCCATCTCGGCGCGATCATCTCGATTCCATACTCATATCGGCATCCTGAAGAGACGCTCGCTGTGAACATCAACGGCACGCTGAACGTGCTGCAGGCAATGCGGCAACACGGCACGCAGCGCGGCGTGATCGTCAGCACGAGCGAAGTCTATGGCACAGCGCAATACGTGCCAATTGACGAGCGGCATCCGTTGCAGGCGCAATCGCCATACGCTGCCAGCAAGATCGCCGCTGAGGCGATCAGCTTGAGCTTTCAGCGCACGTATGGCACGCCAATTGTCGTCGTGCGTCCGTTCAACACTTATGGCGAGCGTCAGAGCGCGCGCGCCGTGATTCCGACCATCATCGCGCAGGCGCTGACGCGCGATGTAGTGCAGCTCGGCGCGATTCACACTTATCGCGATTACACACACGCGACCGATACGGCGCGCGGTCTGATGCGCGCTGCTTTTGGCGCCGAAACGGCGATCGGGCAGGTCTTCAATCTCGGCACAGGCGAATCGCACACGATCGGCGAGATAGCCGAGATGATCATCAGCCTGATCGGTCGTCCTGTGCGCGTGCAATCGAACGTCGGCGAGCGCTTGCGTCCTGAGGCGAGCGAAGTGCTGCGCTTGCAATCTAACAACAGCCTTGCGCGGAACGTCCTGAATTGGCAGCCTGAACTCTCGCTAGAAGAAGGCTTATCGCGCACGATTGCGTGGATACAGGCGCATTTGGAGCGTTTTCAGCCCGATCAGTATCAGGTATGAGCGACACAGTGCAGGCAGTGCTGATGTGCGGCGGACTTGGCACGCGGCTGCGTCCGTGGAGCTACGTCATTCCCAAGCCGATGTTTCCGATCGGCGAGCGTCCGATCCTTGAGCTGCTCTTGGCGCGCCTGCGCAAGCACGCCATCACTGAAATCTACCTCTCGCTCGGCTATAAAGCGGAGCTGATCGAGAGTTACTTCAAAGATGGCGCGCATTTAGGCGTGCAGCTGCACTACGTGCGCGAATCCGAGCCGCTTGGCACGGCAGGCGCTCTCAACTTGCTGCGCGATCAGCTGCGAGCGCCGTTTTTGATGATGAACGGCGACTTGGTCACGCGGTTGGATTTCCGCGCCTTCTACGCCTTCCATCTTGAGCAGCGCGCTGCGCTCACAGTAGGCGTCAAAGCGTATGACGTGCCAATTCCGTACGGCGTGGTCGAGAGCGCAGCGCAGCGCGTGGTCGCCTTGCGCGAGAAGCCGACGCTCAGCGTGGATATCAACGCTGGTATTTATGCGATCAGCCCTGAAGCGCTGAGTCTGCTGCCTGCCGACGGACGCTACGATGCCACACAGCTGATCCAAGCGGCGATGGATGCAGGGATGCGCGTGTGCAGCTATTCGATCCAAGAGTATTGGCTAGATATCGGTCGCTTTGAAGACTATCATAAGGCGAATGAAGATGCGGCAGCCTGGCTTGACGAAGAGTGACGCGCACGTGAGCGCTCACGCCAAAATTCCCACGCCAAGCGGCAAGCTGGCGTTGAAAGCCTTGCAGACCATGCTGCGCACAGGCAGTCCGTTGCCTGCGCTGGAAGTCTTTCACGGCGCGCTGGGCAAGGTCTTCCGCGCCAACTTGCCCAGCTTCAAGCCGATCATGACTGCCGGCGCCGAATGGGCGCGTTGGCTGCTGGTCGAGGCGCGCGAGTCTTTCCTGTGGAAAGCGCCTAAAGATCCAATTGCGCGGCTGCTGCGCGACGGTCTGCTGGTTGCCGATGGCGAGACGCACGACACAATGCGCCGCTTGATGAATCCTGCTCTGCATCGCAATGCGCTAGTCGGCTATGTGGAAGCGATGTGGCGCGCTACAGACCGAGTCGCTGACCTGTGGCAGCCTGACCAGACCTACGACATGCTGACCGAAATGCGCAAAATCGCGTTGCTGATCGTGATGGAGACGCTCTTCAGCGTGGACTTCATGCCGCATATCGAGCGGTACTGGTCGCCGTTGCTGCACACGCTGCGCTATATCTCGCCCGGCATCTGGATTTTCTGGGCGGATATACCGCGTCCGAACTATTGGCGCGCGCTGCGCCGCATTGACGATTGCTTGCATCAGATCATCCGCGCGCGGCGTGATCATCTGGCGCAGCGCGGCGCGCAGCCGAACGACCTGCTCGGCATTTTGGTCAGCGCGGAAGGCGTGGACGACGCCATGATCCGCGATCAGATGCTGACCATGATCATCGCAGGTCATGATACAAGCACGGGACTGCTCTCTTGGGCGATGTATCTGCTCGGCGCGCACGCTGATCAAGCGCAACGGCTGCGCGACGAGGTTGACGCCGTGCTTGGCGACGCGCCGCCGACGATGGAACGCTTGGCGGGACTGAAATACCTCGACCGCTTCATTGATGAGACGTTGCGCTTGTATCCGCCTGCGCATCTCGGCTCGCGCATCGCCGCGCAAGACCTGACGCATGACGGCTATCTGATCCGCAAAGGCGAGCGCGTCACTTACTCGATCTACGTCACGCACCGCATGGCGGAATATTGGCAGAATCCCGCCGAATTCTATCCCGATCGCTTTCTGGAGAAGCCTGTGCCATATAGCTTCCTGCCGTTCGGCGGCGGAGCGCGGAATTGCATCGGCGCGGCGTTCGCTCAGATCGAGGCGAAAGTGATCCTCGCGCGGCTGGTGCAGCGCTTCAACTTCAAGTTGCTCAAGCGCGATGTGCATATGCACATGGCGGTCACTTTAGAGCCGCGCCCAGGCGTGTTCATGCGCGCGACGCGCCGCTGAACCGTTCAATCGTTGTGAGTTCACGAGGAAAGCCATGTTGAAAGAACTGACGCCGCGACAAGTGCATGAGCGCCTGACCAATGGCGAGCCGCTGACCATCATTGACGTGCGCGAGAGCTGGGAACTCGCCATTTGCCGTCTTGAGCGCGCACAACACATTCCAATGGACGAGATTCCTGAAGCGCTAGAGCGCATTCCGCGCCAAGGCACGGTCGTCATCATGTGCCACAGCGGCGGACGCAGCGCGCAAGTGGCATTCTGGCTGACCATGCAAGGCTTCACCAATGTTTACAACCTGGCAGGCGGCATCGATCGCTGGTCAGTCGAAGTGGACTCAAGCCTGCCGCGCTACTGAAAAGAGACCAACTCGCCGCGCGGCAGTTGGCGCCCAGCTTTACAAAGGTCTGGTCGTCTGCCGTGCGCTTTTGCTAAAACTCTCCTCAGAGCAAATAGGAGCGTTTTTGATGAAACCTGTCATGAAAGCTATCTGGAATGGCGTTGTGATCGCCGAGAGCGATCAGACCATCGTCGTTGAAGGCAACCACTACTTTCCGCCTGAGTCGGTCAAACGTGAGTATCTGCGCGAGAGCAGCACGCACACCATCTGCTCTTGGAAAGGCACAGCCAGTTACTACACGCTAGAAGTGAACGGCAAGACCAATCCTGATGCCGCTTGGTATTATCCCGATCCGAAGCCTGCCGCCAGCAACATCAAAGGCTACATCGCCTTTTGGCGCGGCGTGCAAGTGCAAGCCTGATCGCGCCCGATGGACGACGCCGCCTGCCGTGCGCTGAACGCGCTCAACCGCGCTTTCTATGCGCAAGCTGCTGAGCATTTCGATGAATCGCGCGGCAGAGCTTGGAACGGCTGGCGCCGCCTATTGCCATACCTTGAAAAGTTGCCAACGCCGCGCCGCGTCCTCGATATCGGTTGCGGCAACGGGCGCTTCGGTCGCTTCCTGGCGCGCAACCTGAGCGATGTGCGCTACCACGGCACGGACAACAACGCGACGTTGCTGGCAGCCGCGCGCGCAGCCTTCGCCAAGATGAACGTCTTGCACGACGCACAGCTTGAATTGCGCGATCTTTTGGAAGATCGGCTGCCTGACGGCGAATATGAGCTTGTGGCGCTCTTCGGCGTCTTGCATCACGTGCCGAGCATGGCGCGTCGCCAAGCGCTGATCGGCGACTTGGCAGCGCGTGTCGCGCAAGACGGCTTGCTCGTCTTCACCAGCTGGTGCTTCTATGATCATGCGCGCTTCCGCGAGCGCCTGATCGCCTTGCCGCCTGACTATGGCGCTGAGCGCGGCGATTGGCTGATGGATTGGCGACGCGGACACGCTGCCAACAGCCTGCTGCGCTACTGCCATCATGTGGATGAAGCTGAACAGCGCGCCTTAGAAGCCGCCAGCCGTCTGACGCTTGTGGAAACTTTCTACGCGGACGGACACACTGATAACATCAATCGCTATAGCGTCCTGCGCCGCCATTAGGCTTGTGCCGCCAGACCGCGCAGCCGCTCGATTTCGCTCTTGATCGCTTCCGCTTTAGGATGATCAGGAAAACGCGCCAACATGCGCTCTAAGTAAGCGACCGTCTTGCCGATGTCAGCGGCATCGGCAGCTTGGCGCGTATTCAAGTTGAGCGCCATCGCTTGCGCGTAATCTTGGATAGCCGCTTCGAAATTATCGCGCAGGCTGTAGGCAAGGCTGCGATTGAAATACGCCTCAGCCAAGCGCGGATTCAAATCCAGCGCTGCGCTGTAATCTTCGATAGCGCCGTCCAGATCGCCTGCATTGGCGCGCGCCGCGCCGCGATTCACGAAAATGCGCGCGTTGCGCGCATCAACGCGCAGCGCAGCCGTGTAGCCTGCTATCGCCTCAGCGTAATTCTGCTGCCTAGCCTGCGCCATAGCGCGGACGTGATACGCCTC
>DAOTWB010000173.1:0-7484 GCA_034436235.1 Anaerolineae bacterium | reverse complement strand
GCGTCGCTCGCCAAGACGTCGCGATAAGGCAGCGCAGCACCGGGCGTCGGCTCAACGGTCGGCTCGGCAGTTGGCTCGCCGTGCGCTTCTTCGCCTGCGCCGTGCGCGCCTTCTTCTTTTTTCACCTCACCGCTCTCCTTTTTCATGATGCCGACTTGCGGCTCGCCTGTCACTATGCACGCTGAGAGCGCAAGGCTTAAGGCGAATAGAATTACTAGAAACTTACGCATGATCTACCTCTCTGAGTGAAGATATGTCATGGTTGCGGCGCGCGCCAACGCAGCGCACGGCGCTCTAGACGCGCTACGCCTTCGTAGAGCAAGAGCGCGAGCGCTGTCAGCGTGAAGACGCCGACCATGACGCCTGCAGGGTTATACACAAAGCGCGATGAGAAAATCATGAACCCTAAGCCTGCCGTCGCGCCGTACGCCTCGCCGACCACTGTACCGACCACTGCCAGAGTCACGCTGACCTTCAAGCCGCCGAACAGCGACGGCGCAGCGGACGGCAGCTCAAGGCGATAGAAGGTCTGCCATGGCGAGGCATTCAGAGCGCGGAACAACTCGCGTAGCTCAGCAGGCACGCTGCGAATGCCCACAAGCGTGGACATCAGCATCGGGAAAAACACGATCAGGGCGGCGACGACGCTCACAGAGGCGACGCCGGGTCCGCCCAAGCGCGTGATCAGGATCGGCGCAATGGCGATCAGCGGCACCGCCTGAAAGCCGACCACATACGGCGCCAGCGTGCGCTCGGCAAAGCGATTGCGCGCGATCAAGTAGCCGAGCAGCAAAGCGCTTGGCACGCCCATAGATAGCCCAAGCATCACTTCTAGCACGGTTGTGCCGAGGTGGTTGAGCAGCGTGCCGTTGCTCAGCAGCTGCCCAAAGGTCTGCCAGACTGCCTCAGGCGTGGCAATCACGAAGGCAAGGCTGGCGGACTCGCGCGTTTGAAAGTGCCATAGCGCCAAGATGGCTAGGGCGACCATCAAGGTAGGCAGCCGATACCAAAGGCGGCGCAAGCGTGCGAAGCGCGGCTTGGCATAAGGTAGCTGAACAGGTTGTGCAGTTTGGCTGATCGTCTGCGCCATGAACATCCCTCGATCACTGAGCAGCATCGGGACGGGCGCAGGGCAAGCATAGCAGACTCGCAGCGCATAGGCGTGGAGTCGGGCTGAGTCACCATGCAGAGATGGCGAAGCGCGGCGCAGAAGCGCCGAAGGCTTGCCGCTGACCTTCTCCCATCCGGACTGTAACCGTCGGCTTCGGTGTCTCACCGAATCCACCGCTCAGCGCAGGGCTGAGACGGGTCGCGGGCTAGGCGCTCAGGGCGCATCACCGCCGGTGGGGAATTTCACCCCGCCCCGAAGGTCTGCATTTCGTTTATCATTGAAGACTATAACACTTTGCGCAAAAAAACACAAGTGCTTCGCGATTAGTCAGGTTGCACTGTGGCAAGCGCGCTCAGGTTGTGATAAACTGGCTGCGCGACGTTAACCCGCCTTTAAGTTCGTGCGTTTTGAGGAGAGAACTTCCCGTGAGACACAGCAAACTGCTCCTAGCTATGGTAGCGTTGATCGCGCTGGCGCTGAGTGTGCCTGCCGTCATCGCGCAAGACGACCCGACTCAGCGCATTCCGCCGATCCTGCCCGATCTGGGCGGTCGCGTGATCACAGCCGTCTCATCGAACGACTACACGCCTTTTGCCTTTGTGGATCAGACGCTCGGCAAGAATGTCGGCTTCGAGTACGAGCTGCTGGACGAAATCTGCCGCCGCCTGAACTGCGTCCTCAAGCATGAAGAGCGCGCTTGGGACGGCATGTTGGCGGCGATGAATCGGCGCGAGTACGATCTGGCGCATGTCGGCATCACCATCAAGGATGAGCGCAAGGAATTGGTAGATTTCTCCGATCCGTTTACAGTGGTCGAGCTGCGCTTGCTGGTGCGCGCTGATGAGACGCGCTTTAAGAGCCTGAAAGAGCTGCAAGAGAACGCCGCCTATAGGTTCGGGGCGCATCCCGGCACCACATCCTACTTTGTGGCGCTCGATATTGTCGGCGCGGAGAATGAAGCGACGCGCATCGTGCCGTATGACGGCTTCGCCATCGCCGTCGAAGCGCTGATCAAAGGCGATGTGGACGCCGTGGTGGCGGACGCGGTCAGCGGCGTTGGTTTCATCGGCGCGACCGCTGACAAGTTGAAGCTGCTGGACGACATCATCGGCACTGATCCGCTCGGTTTCGTCTTCCCGAAAGGCAGCGATCTGGTTGAGCCGTTCAATCTGGCGCTGGCGTCCATGCGCTACGATGGCTACCTGAAGTATCTTGAGAACAAGTGGTTCTTCCTCTTCCAGCCGTGAGTGATGCGCTGCGGCGCACGACGGGCAGGCGCAAGTCTGCCCGTCGCCTTCAGGCGCATGCGGAGAATCAGCTGCTTTGATCCATCCTGGGATAGGAAGGTCGCGCTTGTTGCCGGCAGGCGAGCGCCTGCGGCGCGTGCCTTGGTGGGCGCTTGTAGCGGCGCTGCTCGGCATTCTGTTCGCGTGGCACATCCACACTGATCAGACTTACAACGAGATTTTCCGAGCGATCTTGAACGGCGTCGGCATCACGCTGTACGTGACAGCCGTCGCTTATAGCGCAGCCCTACTGCTCGGATTGCTGCTCGCCTTCGCAAGGCTTTCCAAAAACGTGATCATCTACCAAACTGCCACGTTTTATGTGGAAATTGTGCGTGGCGTGCCTGCGCTCGTGCTGCTGCTCTACATCGCTTTCGTCGGCTTCGATCTGTTGGTGAGCGCGCTGAACGGCATCGGCGCTTGGCTGATCGAGCGCAATTTTCTGAGCGCGCTCGGCGAGCAGCTGAGCGGCGTGCGCCTGCGCGATATTGACAATCTGACTCGCGCCGTTGTAGCGCTCGTGATCGCGTACTCGCCGTTCATCTCGGAAATTTTCCGCGCAGGCATTGAGTCTATTCCGCGCGGACAGATGGAAGCGGCGCGCTCGCTCGGCATGAACTACTGGCAAGCGATGCGTTACGTGATCTTGCCGCAAGCTATTCGGAACGTCTTGCCGCCGCTCGGCAACGATCTGATCGCCATGCTCAAAGATTCCTCGCTCGTCTCAATCTTAGGCGTGCGCGATATCACAGGCGAAGGTCGCGTTGGCGCAGCGCGCACCTTCAGGACGTTTGAGACCTACAACATCATCGCTTTTTTGTATTTGAGCATGACCTTAGCGCTCTCAGGCGTCGTGCGCTGGATCGAGCGACGGACTGCCGAAGGACGGCACTAGGTGCGATAGACAATATCGCGCCGATTGACCATGCCGACGAATTGCGCACCATCGAAGACAGGCGCGTGATCCACGTTGTAAGCGTCCAGCTGCGCCTTGGCGCGCTCCAGCGGCTCAGTCACAAATAGGATCGGGAAAGCGCTCAGCGGAAGCATCACATCGCCTACACGAACTCTTCCCCAATCAAGACGCGGCACGCGCTCCACTTGCGCCGCCGTGATCATGCCGACCAGCGCGCTGTTGTGGAAGACAGGAAACGCCTGATCAGGCGCGTGATCCAAATAACGCCAGACCAAAAGCGCCAAAGGCAGCCGCGCGTCAATCAGCGGCACGTTGTGCCGCAACACGCGGAAGAGCGGCGCTTCGTTCGGCAGACCGCCCAAACTCATCCGATAGCTGATGCTGGCGTTGCTGTACAGGAAAGAAGCGATCAGCACGAACCACAGCGCGTTGAACAGAAAGCCGTTCATGAAGAGCAGCAGCGCGAAGACCACGAACAGCGCCGCCATAGCTTGCCCAACGCGACTCGCCTGCCGCGTCGCTTTGCGGTAGCTGCCGTTGAAATACCACAGCACTGCTCGCAAGACTCGTCCGCCATCTAGCGGAAAGCCAGGCAGCAGATTGAAGAGCGCCAAAGTCAGATTGATCAGCGCTAGCCAACTACAGACCGCGCCTGTCAGGTCGGGCAGGTTGCCGAGCGCGCCGAAGATGAAGGCGAGGAAGAGGCTGGAGAGCGGACCGACAATGGCGATCCAAAACTCGTGCGCAGGGCGCTCAGGATCGCGGGCGATGAATGCCACGCCGCCGAACAAGTGCAGCACAATGCGCTTAACAGGGATACGATAGCGCAGCGCTAGCAAAGCGTGCGCCATCTCGTGCCACAGAATTGAGAGGATGAAGATACAGGCTGCCACTGCACCAAAGAGCCAATACAGCGCAGCGTTCAGGCGCGGCACCTCGCGCGGCAGAATGCCTGCTGCCACTGTGAAAGTCACTAACGCTGCGATCAAGAGCAGGCTTGGATCGACGCGCACTTCCACGCCGCCGATCTCGCCTGCGCGCCAGCCACGCGCCGTCGGATCGAGATTGGCAGGCGTCTGTCTCGCAAAACGTGCCATATCGGATTGCGCTCTCTACTCATGGATAAGTAACACAGAGTCTATCATTCATCCAGCACGTTTGCCCAAATGTCTGTGGCGGCGCGATCCAGCTCTAAGGCAGAGTTGACGTAGCGCTCTGTGGTGGCGATGCTGGAATGTCCGAGCGATTGACGGATCAACTCGAAAGAGACGCCTGCTTCATAGGCGCCGCGCGCGAACGAGCGGCGCAGGTCGTGTGGCGAGATGCGCGGCAAGCCTGCCGCTCTGGCGGCTTGCTGCACCACATTCCACACGGCGCGATCTGTGATGCTGCTCGTAGTGACCGTGCCATTCGCCCAGACGCGCGAGAAGAGCGGATTGTCGCCTTCAGGGCGCGGATGATGCGCGCGCCATTGCTCAATGGCATTGAAGGTCATCTCAGGCAACTTAATCGGGCGCATTTTCTCGCCCTTGCCGTGAACCTTCAAAATTTGGTTGCGCCCTTGCCGCGTCAGGTCGCTCCACAGCGCAGCGGCGACTTCATCGCGGCGCAAGCCGCAAGTGACCATCAGCGTGATGATCGCCACATTGCGCACGCGCAGGGCAGGATTGCGCGTCGCAGTGTGGCGCAGCTTGTTCAGCATGGCGCGAATTTCATCGGGCGAGAGCCAAGTGCCGCTGCGCTGACCGCTCTCGGCGCGCGGCGCTTTGACGCGGCTCAATCCGCTGGCGACGGCGTACTCAATGCGTTCCATATCCGCCATGAGCTGCGCTAGCCAGACGACCGCTGCCTTCGCCTGCATGATGGACTGCTTGCCGAGTCCTGACGCCTTCAGCCTGCCGAGCCATGCCTTCAGATTGGCAGTGGCAAGGCTCTCAACAGCGAGCGCGATAGGCAGCACTCTCAGGTCGAGCGTCTCAGCCACTATGCCGTGAATCTCGGCAAGATAGCGCTTGATCCAACGCTGATAGGCGCGTTGCGTATGCACCGAGAGACCTGCCATCGCCACAAGCAAGTTGACATGCTCTAAATCGGGCGGCGCGGCGTTCGACGGCGTGTATGGGATCAGATCGGTCATGCGTCTCTCTCAAGGCGATCAGGTGTGTCAAAGTATAACACGATCGGGCGCAGCGCGTGCGCAAAACTTGCCGATTGCGTCGCGATGTGGTAAATCTCAGCCTATGCGCCTGATGAGCTGCGCGAGGCAATTTTTCTGATGCCATTTCAACTCGATCATATCGTGATCGCCGTCTCAGACCTAGCGCGCGCGGTCGCCGATTATCGGGCGCTAGGCTTCACTGTGCTAGAAGGCGGCGTTCACGCCAGCGGCGCGACGCACAACGCCTTGATCGTCTTCGCCGACGGCACATATCTGGAGCTATTGGCGCGCACAGGCGCAGCGCCTGCGCCTGAGACGCTGGATTTCAGTCCGATGTTGGCGCGCGGCGAAGGATTGTGTGGCTTTGCCTTGCGCGCCGATCAGCTGACAGCGTTGAGCGCAGCCTTGCGCGCGCGCGGCGTGCGCACAAGCGAGCCGTATCGCGGCGCGCGGCAAAGACCTGACGGCGCGCATTTGGCATGGCATCTGGTGCTGATCGATGACGGCTTCGCGCCGTTCTTGATCGAGGATTTGACGCCGCGCACACTGCGCGTGCCTGACGATCCGGCGCTGACGACACACGCGAATGGCGTGCGCGGCATCAGCGGCATTGAGCTGGTCACGCCTGATCTCGCCGCCGCGCAAGCGCGCTATAGCGCACTGCTCAGCGCGCAGCCTGAGCCTGAAGATATGCCTGCGTTCCGCGCCTTCACGCTTCAGGATGCACAGCTGATCATCAGCGCGCCGCAGCCTGAGACGGCTGAGCAGGTCATCAGCTGGTCGGCAGCGCCGCTTGCCGCCCTTGAGAGCCAAATTGACGCGCTCTTCAACGCCGAAGTGCCGCTTGAAGTGCGCGCGCTGATGCATCAATCAGGGCAGATGTGGCAGCAGTACAAGGCTGAGATTGTGCGCCAAGTTGCCGCGCGCGCTGCCTGCCTTGCCGAGCGTGGCAAGGTCGAGTCGCTTTATGCAGTGCGTCTCTGGCAATCGGCGGTGGCGCGATCTTTTCCGCTTGCCGATCTCGCCCTAACGCACAACGTCCGCTTCATCCTGCACGATACAGCGCTCTGAGCTCAGCGAGTCAGGTCGGCGTGCGCGCCATGCCGATCTCGCTCATACGCCTCGCTGCACAAAAGTGACAAATGTCACGTCCTTTTCCTTGCAAAGCGTACTAACGAGCGTTAGTTTGGCGATGCTACACTCACGATCAAGAGAGCGTGTTTTTTCAGGAGCTTTCCGATGGCAAAAGGGACGATTTTTATTGATACGGAGCGCTGCAAAGGCTGCAGCTTGTGCGCGCTGAACTGTCCGCAGCAGGTGATCCGAATGGCGACCGATCAGCTGAATCGCAAAGGTTACTATCCTGCGCAGCTGATCGATCCTGAAGCGCGCTGCACAGGCTGCGCTATTTGCGCCTTGGTCTGTCCAGATGTGTGCATCACAGTCTATCGTGAGGCGCGTGCGCACAAGGAGGCTGCTCATGGGACGCGAGCTTCTTAAGGGCAATGTCGCCATTGCAGAGGCAGCGTTGCGCGCAGGCATGGTCGCTTATTTCGGCTATCCGATCACGCCGCAAACTGAGCTGTTAGAGCATTTGGCGCGCCGTATGCCTGAGCTAGGGCGCGTCTTTTTGCAGGCAGAGAGCGAAGTCGCCGCTATCAACATGGTCTATGGCGCGGCGTGCGCAGGCGTGCGCACTATGACCAGCTCGTCCAGTCCGGGCATCAGCTTGATGCAAGAAGGCTTATCGTACATCGCCGCCTCAGACCTGCCGTGCGTCGTGGTGGACATCATGCGCGGCGGACCCGGCTTGGGCAACATCCTGCCTTCGCAAGGCGATTATTTTCAAGTGACGCGCTCGGCGGGTCACGGCGACTATCATCCGATTGTCCTCGCGCCTGCTTCTGTGCAAGAGGCAGTGGATTTGACCGTCCTCGCCTTCGATCTCGCCGATCACTATCGGCACTTGGTCATCCTTGCCGCCGATGGCTTGATCGGGCAGATGATGGAGCC
>DAOTWB010000172.1:0-11919 GCA_034436235.1 Anaerolineae bacterium | reverse complement strand
CTGCTCATCGCCTTAGGCGCGCTGCTGCTGCACTTGCCGAGCGTCCAAGCCTTGCAAGCGACAGCCACGCCGAGCGGCGGACGCATTCCGCTGCCGACCAACACGCCGCGTCCCAGCCGCACGCCAACCGCCACGCCGACGCCTGAGCCGCTCGTGGTGCGGCTATGCCTTGACTGCAATCGCGTGCGCTTGCGCAATACGCCCGGCACTGCCGGCGAGATTTTGACCATCCTCGATCCAAGTGCGCGGCTGATTGTGATCGGACGCACGGCTGATAACGCATGGCTGCAGGTTTTGGTCGCGCCCGGCGTGACGCGCGGCTGGGTCGCGGCGCTATACACGCGCTTGCCCGATCTGAGTCCGATTCCTGCCGCGCGCCTTGAGCAGCTGCCTGTGCAAGGCGCAGCCGTTGAGGCGAGCCCGACGCCGACCACTGCCTTCACGGCGAGCATTCCGCCATGGCTGACAGGCATCAGCTCGCGTACGCGCGCCATCTACCTGCGCGGACAGCAACTGGGCAATCGGCGCAACGTCTTCTCAAAAATTGGCGATAGCATCACTGCCGCGCCGCAATTTTTGTATCCAATCGGCTTCAGTCAGTATGAGCTAGGCGCGTATGGCAACTTGGCAAACGCGATCGCCTTCTTCTCGCAAGAGAACGCGCGCGCAGGCAACTCGTTCGCCAATCAGTCGCTGGCGGCGGTCAGCGGCTGGACGGCTGACAAGCTGCTGACGCCCGGCTTCGCCTATCCTGAGCTCTGCGGCACGGATACGCCGCTGGTCTGCGAGTACAAACAGACTCGCCCTGCCATTGCGCTGATCATGATCGGCTCGAACGATAGCGGCAGCGGCTTCCCTGAAATCTTCGCTGAGCAGCTGCGCCAGATCGTGGAAATCTCGCTGGAGATGGGCGTGATTCCTGTCCTCAGCACCATTCCGCCCAAGAACTTCGACGAGAATCAGGAGCAGCGCGTGCAGACTTGGAACAATGTGATCCGCTCTGTCGCGGCGCAATATGAAGTGCCGCTCTGGGATTACCACGCCAATCTGCTCGGTCTGCCCAATCGCGGCATCAGCAGCGATGGCTTACATCCTTCTGTGCCGCCTGATGGCGCGGCGGCGCGCTTCACGCCTGAGAACCTGCAATACGGCTACACTGTGCGCAATCTGAACGCGCTGCAAGTGTTGGACGCCTTGCTGCGCACTGTGATGTACTGATGCACGAGACGTTCTCGTCGGCGCGGTTGAAGGCACATGCGCAGCAGCTCGGCTTCGCTATGCTCGGCGTGACGCCTGCGCAGCCTTCGCCGCGTTTAGATGCTTACCTGCGCTGGCTCGCGCTCGGCTATCACGGCACAATGGCATACATGGCGCGTGAAGATCGCGTGGCGCGTCGCCGCGATTTGAACGTCATCTTGCCGAACGTGCGCTCGTTGATCGTGGTCGCTTTGGCGTATCACACGCTGAGCGTGCCGTCGCACATCCTGAACGATCCATCGCGCGGACGCATCGCAGCCTACGCTTGGGGACAGGATTACCACGACGTGATCGCGGCGCGCCTTGAGCAATTGGCGGCGTGGCTGCGCGCTGAAGCAGGCGGACTGACCTACCGCGTCTATGTGGATACAGGCGCGCTGCTGGAGCGCTCTCATGCGCAGCAAGCAGGACTCGGCTTCATCGGCAAGAATACCGTCTTGATCGATCCAAAGCGCGGCAGCTATCTCTTGCTGGGCGAGCTGCTGACCGATCTCGTCTTCGACGCTTACGATACGCCGCATCGCGAGACGATGTGCGGCAAGTGCAACCGTTGCCGCGTTGCCTGTCCAACCGATGCCTTTCCACAGCCGTACGTGCTGGATGCACGCCGTTGCATCAGCTATCTGACCATTGAGTACAAAGGCTACGTGCCGCACGCGCTGCGTCCGCTGCTCGGCAATTGGATCATGGGCTGCGATGTGTGCATGGATGTCTGTCCGTTCACGCGCTTTGCCACGCCAACGCCTGAGCCTGCTTTTCAGCCGCCTGAGCTTGAGCGCGCTGCGCCGCGCCTTGCGCGCCTGCTGCGCCTGAGCGCCGCTGAATTCGCCGAATTTTTTGCAGGCTCGCCTGTGCTGCGCCTGAGGCATGAGCGCCTGCTGCGCAATGCGTGCCTTGCCGCAGGCAACAGCGCCGATGTGACGCTGTTGCCGTCTCTACACGAGCTTTTAGCCGATGATAGTCCACTGGTGCGCGCACACGCGGCATGGGCAATAGCGCGTTTGGCAGGCGCGACAGCGCGCGAGACCTTGCACACAGCGCTACGGCGCGAGACAGACGCCGAATGCGCAGCCGATCTCAGCGCGACGCTCGACGCGCTGCGCTGAGCGGCGCTCACGAGGCTTGCGTGAGCGCGTGCCGCTCGACCAGCTCGCTATAGATCGCGATCCACTGCGCAGCGATGTTGCGGATATCGAAGTCGCGGCTGATCTGATACGCGCAATCGCCCATAGCGCGGCGCGCCTCTGAATTCTGACAGAACCACAAAATTGCCGCCGCTAGATCGGCTGCATCGTTTTCCGCTAAGAGACCTGCGCGCTGATGATCGGGATACTCTTCCCACCAATCGGCGCGCACACCCAAGAACGGCTTATGGCACGCCATCGCCTCGATCACAGAGAGCGGATTGGTATCGCTGAGCGAAGGCATCCCGAACACATCGAAGAGCGGCAGATAGCGCGGCAAGGCTTCGTTCGGCACTCTGCCCAAGAAGTGAACGCGCTCAGCTGCGCACGCTGTGATCGCCTCAAGCTCAGCGCGCGTGCCGCCATCGCCGATCACGATCCAGTGCGCGTCAGCGCCTTGCTGCATAGCGCGCACAAAGGCTTCGGCGAAGACCTCAAGGTTTTTCTCAGGCGCAATGCGACCGACATAGCCGAAGATAGTCGCCGTCTCGCTGATGCCGAGCTGCTCGCGGCGCAGCGCGTCCTGCGGCGGCTGATCGAAGCGCTGCAGCGGAATGCCGTTATGCACCACGCGCATCCGATGTGCCGCTTCGGGCGCTAATTCCTGCATCCAGCGCAGCGCAGAGCGCGAAGGCGCTGTGATGACCGCGCTGGCGCGCAGCATACTGATCATCTGCGTCTCAACATACAGCTTGATCATCGGACGCAACACGCTTGACCAGCGCTCTTCGATATAGATATCGTGCCGTGTGTGATTGGTGAAGATCACAGGACGCCGCACGTACCTTGCCATGCGCAGCGCCACGCTTGCGATGTTGAACGGATCGTGGATGTGGAAGATGCTCAACGTCTGCGCCACAAGCGTCGAACGCCGATCCAGCATCAAGGCTGTGTGGAACGCGCTATTGCCGAGCGGCACGCCGTGCGTCACCCAGACGTTAGGCTGTGCGCTCTCATGGCTGCCGAAGGTGAAGACGTGCGCATCTTGCCCTTGCGCCAGCAGTTCAGCGTGCAAGTGGCTCAGCACGACGCTGACGCCGTTGATGACAGGCGGAAAACTATCCGTGAACAATCCGATCCTGAGCTTCTGATCGGCAGCAACGGAGTAGCGTTTGTGCGGTTGGAATACACTCAGCACAGTCCCCTTGCCTCACTGTTCGTTCGCCTATCTGCGAAATTCGCGCGCTCGCGCAGCGCGCCTCAACCTATATAACACGCCGAACACCTTTTACGCACGCACTTCGCGCTAAGTTGCAGCGTAGCGCGCGTCAATAGGCAGTCACTTGGCAACAGCGTGGCGCAGGACTATACTTGGCAGCCATGAAAGCCTTGAACGATACACATCTCTGCATCATCGGCACAGGCTTGATGGGCAGCTCGCTCGCCCTAGCGCTGCGCGGCAAGGTGCGCCATTTGCACGGCATCGATCCCGATCCAAGCGCCGCGCCATACTTCGATACGTTCTCAGACGCGCTGCACAGTTTGTACAACGCTGACGTGATCGTCTTGGCGACGCCGATTCGCGCCATTCTGAGGCTGCTGCCGCAAGTTGGCGCGTTGGCGGCGGCAGGCGCGCTGATCACTGATCTGGGCAGCGTGAAAGCGCCGATCATGGCGGCGATGGCGGCGCTGCCGCCGCGCGTGCAAGCCGTCGGCGGACATCCGATGTGCGGCAAGGAGCTGAGCGGCGCTTCAGCCGCCGATCCGATGCTCTACGCAGGCTGCACGTATGTGCTGTGCGCTACAGAGCGCACGTCGCAAGCGGCGCTCAGCTTCATGGAGACGCTCGTGCGCGCTATCGGAGCGCAGCCGCTGCACTTGGCGCCGTCCGCGCACGATCAAGCGGTCGCGCAGATCAGCCATCTGCCTTACTTGCTCAGCGCAGCGCTGATGCTGAGCGCGGCGGAAGCGGACGACGAGCGGTTGTGGCAATTGGCTGCCAGCGGCTTTCGCGATACGTCGCGGCTCGCCTCAAGCGATGTCACTATGATGGGCGACGTGGTGATGGGCAATCGCGCCGCGCTGTTGCGCGCGCTGACGCGCTATGCTGAGCAACTGGCAGACCTGCAAGCGCTCTTGGCGGCTGACAATGAAGCAGCCTTGCGCGCTAAGCTGGAGCGCGCGCGCCTGGCGCGCCAAGCATGGCTTCAATACAAAGAAAGGTGGAAGGCTTGAGCATCGCGCACATTGACGGACGGACGCAATTGGTGGGCATTTTAGGCTATCCTGTAGCGCACTCGCTCTCGCCTGAGATGCACAACGCAGCCTTTGCTGAGCTGGGCATGAATTGGCGCTATGTGCCGCTCTTAGTGCATCCTGATAAGCTCGCTGAGGCGTTGCGCGGCGTCGCGGCGCTTGGCTTTCGCGGCGCCAACGTGACCGTACCGCACAAAGTGACCTGCATTCCATATCTAGATAGCGTGACTGAGGCGGTCAACATCGTCGGCGCAGTGAACACTATTCGCATTGACGGCGGCAATGGTCGTTTGGAAGGCTTGAACACTGATGTGAGCGGCTTCCTGACCGATCTAGCGGTCAACCAGATCAGCGTCGGCGAGGACTCGCGCGTGGTGATTCTAGGCGCAGGCGGCGCCGCGCGCGCCATTGGCGCAGGTCTGGTGCGCAGCGGCGCGCAGCTCACTTTCGTCAATCGCACGGTCGAGCGCGGTCTGCAGCTTGCCGATTTTTTGCGCGCCAGCTGGGAAAGCTGTAAGGTCGAGGCGGTCGGTTTGGAACAGCTGGAAGCCGTGACGCGCGAGGCGACATTGATTGTGAACGCCACGTCGGTCGGCATGTTTCCGCACACGGATAGCTCGCCATGGCGCGACGGCGTGCCATTTCCTAAAAACGCCGTCCTGTACGATACGATCTACCGTCCGCTGCAGACCAAACTGATGCGCGACGCAGAGCGCAGCGGCTTGCGCGCAATCGGCGGCTTGGGCATGTTGATCTATCAAGGCGCCGCCGCTTTTGAGATGTGGACGGGCAAAAAGCCGCCCATCGATCTGATGCGCGCGGTCTGTCTGAAGCGCCTGAGCGAAAATTAGGCACTATGGGAACAAGTAAGGACGCTCAGGCATCGGCACGCGCTCAATGGTCTCTGCGATCAGGATCGGCGTGCGCTGCCCTAGAAAATTGCGCACTTCGAACCTGCCTTGCACGCGCACCCAATCGTCAGCGCTCAGCTCAGCCGTCTGCGGACTGCGCACAATCACGCCGATTGCCACAGCGTCCGCCACGCAACAACTGACCGTGAAGCGCGTCACCATGAACTCTTGATCGTCTTCAAAGCGCGCATCGCGGTAGACAAAGCCGATCAAGTCGGCAGGCTGACCGCCAAATTCATCTAGATTGACCGAGGCGCTGAAAGCGCGCACCCAATCCAACACATTGCGCTGAGTCGGCGCGATGCTGAAGACTTGGTCGTCGGCGACGTTCAGCGAGAAAGTGATGCCACTGTTGTTGATTGCAGCCGAGCCGAGCGGTTGCGCAGGCAGAAAGACGCCGAAGATCAACGGCACGCTCAGAATCGCCAGCACATACCAACGCGCTGTGCCGCCGTGCGCCATGCGCGGCGCGCTGGTGAGCAGCTCAGGCGCAGGCTGCGCCGTCGGCTTGCCTTGCTCAGGCTCAGAGAGTAGCGCGATCACGTTGATCACGCCTAAAGCGAGCAGCGTGAAGCCTGCCACGCCTGCCAACCAATTGAAACGCTCGTTGATGTAGTAAGCGATCTCGCCCGTCAGCAACGTCTCTAGAAGATACAGCCCTAAGAGCAGCATCAATGCCGCTTGAAACCATTGGCGCGTGCGCATGGTCAGAACCTCACATTAAGGTTGATGAAAATACCGAACAGTAGCGACATCAGCAGCGGCAGAATGACCATGTAGATCACAATGCGCCGCTTGAAGATGCTCAGGTACATCAGCGTCGCCTTGATATCCACCATCGGACCGAAGGTCAAGAAAGTGAGCAACGAGCCTGCTGGAAAGCCGAAATTCGCGAAAGAGAGCGCTAGGATCGCGTCAGTTGTGCTGCAGATGGAAAGGACGAACGCCATGATCGCCATCGCCACAGCCGACATGGACGGATCGCTCGCCAGCGCGCGAATTTGCTCCTGCGAGAAGAACGTCTGCATGCCTGCCGCCAGCGCCGTTCCCAGCACCAGGTAGCGTCCCATGTCGAAGAACTCATCGGTCGCCACGCGCGCTGCGCGCACTAGGCTCTGCCCAAAAGTCAGTTGCGGCGCGCTCGGCTGCGGCGACGCCACGCCTGAGCCGCCTGCCATCGTCATCAGCGCGCGCGGCTGCAACAGCTTGACAGGACTGCGCTGTAAGCTGAACAGCAAACCGACCGCCGCCGCCATCACAAAAGTGATGACGAAACGTCCGATCAAGATCGGACCGAAGCCAAAAGCAGCGTAGGTGCTGGCGAACACGATTGGATTCATGACCGGCGCCGCCAACAAAAATGCCACGCCGACCGAGACTGGCAAGCCTTTTTGGTACAGCTTGCGTGTGACCGGCACCACGCCGCACTCGCAGACAGGGAACAAAAAGCCGAGAAAGCTGCCGGCGGCTACAGCGGCGAATGTGTTGCGCGGCACAAAGCGCGCAATGTCTTCCTTGCGCACGAAGACTTCGATCAAGCCTGAGACAATTGTGCCGAGCAGCAGGAATGAGACTGCCTCGATGAAAATGCCTAAAAAGCGCGTGCTGAAAAGCGTCAACTGCGTGCTGAAGTCCATAAAAGTGCCTTCTCAAGCCTAGCGCGCTAGGGCAGCCAGCGCGGCAAGGTTGCGTTGTTCGCCAGCAGGCGCAACGCGCCTGTGGTCAGGTCGTAGAGCCAAATCTGCGGACGCGCGCCGCTCTGTCCGAGCGCAAAGCGCTGAAAGGCAAGCTGCGCGCCGTTCGGACTGACGGCAACTTGTCCGTTGCTGTAGTCAGGATCGGTCACGAGCGGCGTCGCGTCGCCTGTCGCCAGGTCGAGCAGGTGCAGCTGCGCGCCTTGCATGGTGCTGATGGTCGGCGGACGGCGCGTGACGATCAGACGGCGGCTATCGGGCAGCCAAGCCAGCTCAACATCGTTGTTCGGATCGCTATCAGGCGTCAGGTCGCGCTGCACCAATAGCTCGGATTGCACATCTGCCAGCACGAAATGCGCCACATAGCGCGTTGTGCCTGCCAACTGAATGATCTTCGGGAAGAAAAGCCAGCGTCCATCGTGCGAAAAATGCCCGACTTCGCCTTGTGGCGTGCGGATCAGCCGCTCGGTGTTGGTCTCAAAGTTGAACAGCACAATGCCGCCGATGTTGGCATCGTAGCTGGCGAGCAGCGCGCCATCCGGCGACCAGCGCGGCGAATAACCGAGGCGCTGGCTATCGGCGAAGAGCGGGCGCGGAATGCCTGTGTTGGTGTCCACTAGCCAAATGCGCGGCGCGCCAGGTCCGGCGCCTGTGTCAAGGTTCAGGTCAGAGCGCTCAAAGGCGACCATGTTGCCGTCAGGGCGCCAAGCAGGCGTTGTGCAAGCGGCTGTGCGGCATTCCAGCAAGGTGAGCGTGCTATTAGTGCGCAGATCGTAGATGCGCAAGTGCGCCGTGCGCTGATCGCCTAGCTCGCTGTAGACGATACGGCTGCCGTCGGGCAGCACATCGTAGCTCAGCACGCCTCGCTCGCTGAAAGTGAGCTGCTGCGGCTGCGCTTCAGGCGCGTTCGGATCGATCAGGAACAAGTTTTGGATCGGATGATCCACAGGCGCCATGAACACGACCTGCGGCGCGCGCACGCGGAATTGCCATTCATGCGCTTCCAGCAAGAGTCGCCCATTTTGCGAGCGCACGCCTTCGGCAAGGCGCACAGTGTAAAGCTGACCTTGCCGCAGCGCTCGCTTCGGCTGCCATTGCAGCTGATTGCCTGTCACGCTGATCTCGCCTTCGGCTTCAGGCAGCAGCTGGAGCTTATCGCGCACGCTCTCAGGATCGAGCGGCTCATCGAAGGCGATCTGGATCACGGTTTGGCTTGAGGCGAGCCCTTGCGGCGTGAAACGGCGCACCGTGATTCCGACTCGGTCGCCGTGCAGCAGGACGAGCAGCAGCGCGCCGAGTAAGGCGAGGACAGCCAGCGCGACGCCGACATCCAGCCGATCGAAGCGGCTGTGCGTAGGCATGATCAAGTTCGCCAAATTCGCTGAAGACTTTTCTGCCATGCGCACATTCTACGCTGAGAGACTTCTGAGTCTAAACTTATCGCGTGTGCAGCGGCTGAGCAAGCGACGCTCAGCCGTCTCTCAGAGAATGAGCTAGGGCAGCGTGAAGACGCCTTTGGGCGTAAAGGCGCCATATAGCACGGCGCAAGCGGCGCGGAACGCCTCAGGATACGGATTGAAGACGGTCACATAGGCGGCAGGCTGAATGCCTTGCAGCGCGTCATACGGACTTTGCAGCGCGACCACGACCGTCTTTCGCGGCGTGAAAGTGTTCACAAGGCGCGCTTGGCGCGGATATTCGTCCAAGTTGAACGTGAAAATGACGGCTACATCCACTTGCGCGTCAATCTCGCGCGCGATGGCGATCTCGCCGTCGGTTGGCGTGAGCGAGTAGGCAAGTCGGCGCGTTGGCACGCCATAGACGCCGCACACATTCGGCAGCGAGCTGTAGACGCCGGGATAGATCAATCCGATCTTCTGCCGTTGTGGATCGAGCGGCAGGAGATCAGGCGCTTGGCGCACAACAGCGACCGTGCGCAGGTAGATCGACTCCAGCGCAGCGCGATGTGTCGCGCTCTGCACGCGCTGACTCGCTGTCAAGTCGTCGAGCGGTTGCCATGTCAGTAAGCCGTATTTCGCCTTCAAGCGCAGGATTCGGCGCACGGACTCGTCAATTTGCGCGCGCGGCAGCCTGCCATCTTGCACAGCTTCGAGGACGGCGCGCTTCATGGCGAGCTGATCGCTCAACGGCAAGTTTGGACCGGTCGCCAGCATGTCAACGCCTGCTTGAAAAGCGCGCACAGCCGCCTGCGCAGGCGTGAAGCCTTGCCGCACGCCGCCCATGTCCATTGCATCCGTGATGATCACGCCTGTGAAGCCGAGCGCGCCGCGTAGTAGGTCGCTCACGATGCGCCGCGAGAGCGTGGCAGGCAGCTCAGGCGTTGGATCGAGGCTCGGCACGCTCACATGCGCCACCATCACCACGTCGGCGCCGGCGGCGATGCCGATGCGGAATGGCAGCAGCTCACGCTCAAGTTGTTGACGAGTCAGCGCGACTGTCGGCAGCGCGACGTGCGAATCGGCAGCGGCGCCGTGACCAGGGAAGTGCTTGAGCGTCGCGATCACGCCGCGCGCTTGTAAGGCGCGCACATACGCCGCGACCGACTCGCCAACGCGCTGCGGATCGTGTCCCCAGACTCGCTTGCTCATGAAGCGTCCGTCAGGATGATACAGGTCAGCCACAGGCGCGAAGTTCATGTTGACGCCGACGGCGCGCAACTCATCGGCGGTCATCAGCGCCACTTGCGCCGTCTGCTCGAACGGCATCGCGCTCAGCGCCGCGCCCCAGGGAAAAGCAGTGAAACCGTCGTTCAGGCGCTGCACAGTGCCGCCTTCTTGGTCGGTCGCGATCAAGAGCGGCACGCCTGCGCCGATCCGCAGCGCCAACGCTTGCCACGCATTGGTCGAGCGCGTGACAGCGGCAGGCGAGACGCCATTCGAAGCGAAGACGCCGACGCCGCCCGGCATCATCTGGCGCATGAAGGCGTCGCTCGCTTCGTTCAGCCCTTCGCCGAAGAAACTGACCATGAACAGCTGCCCGACGCGCACTTCGAGCGGCATTCGCGCCAGAATTGTCTCAATTTGCTCATCCTGAGCGCGCACGACGCTCAACGGCAGCCACAAGAGCGCGACCGCGCTCAACACAAGAGATGCACGACGCATAGACGACTTTTCTTTCTCACAGCGCATAGCGCCTCAAGTTAAGCGCGAACGCATGGTAAAGTCAAGGCGCGCAGGCTGAACCATCGCGTCACGCGCTACAATTGAGCGACCATAACTATCAGCGTGAGACTGCGATGAGAAAAATTCTGCCTGCCCTGATCATTTTTGCTGCCGTTGCACTGTTTCTTGTAGGCTTGCTGCGGCAGCCATTCTTTGTCGCGCTAACATCCACGCCAAGCGCTACACTGACGCCTTCACAGACCTTCACTGCCACTGCTACATTCACGCCGACATCAACGCCAACTTTCACTGCCACAGCCACGTTCACGCCAAGCGTGACGCCGACCTTGCGACCACAAGACGCTGCGCGCGCCTCAGCCACAAGCCTTGCGCAAACAGTGGCGCCGACGCGCACAGCAGCCGCTATCCAAAGTGCGACGGCGTCTTATGAGCGCTTTGCAACCGTCTATCAAGCCACACTCGACGTAGAGTTGACGGCGCTCGCCAAAACTGAGATCGCCACGCTGTGGACGAAGACGCCAACTTTGACGCCGACGGCGACGCTCGTCTTCGATCCGCTGCGCGCCACCATCCGTCAGACGATTGAGTTCGGCGCGCTCGTGCGCAACGTCGCCTTCAGCCCTGATGGCAAACTGATGCTGACCGCCAGTCACAACAATACTGCGCAGCTGTGGGACGTGGCAAAAGGCGAGCAGCTCCATCGCTTTGAAGGTTTCAACAACTGGGTGCGCGGCGTCGCCTTCAGCCCTGACGGCAAGCTGATAGCCGTCAGCAGCTTCGCCCTTGTGCGGCTCTGGGACACTGAGACGCGCAGCGAGATATACCGCATAGATAACTTCCGAGACTGGGTGCAAGATGTGACCTTCACGCTTGACGGCGCGCAGCTGGTGACAGCCAGTCACAGCGATGTGCGCACTTGGGACGTGGCGAGCGGACGCCAAGTCCGACAATTCGAAGGGCAGCAGGCTTGGGCGGTGCGCGTCGTCATCAGTCCCGATGGCGCGCTGCTGGCTGCCAGCGGCAACGGACCTGTCAGGCTATGGCGCGTGACGGACGGCAGTCAGCAGGCACAGTTCACCGATCACGCGCCGTTTGTGCATGAGATCGCCTTCAGCCCTGATGGTCAGCTGCTCGCCAGCGGCGATGATAACGGCGTCGTGCGCTTGTGGAACGTGCAGCGCGGCGAAGTGGTCAGGCGCATTGATGGACACAGCGGCGCAGTCCTTGCGCTCGCGTTCAGCGCCGATGGCAGGCTGCTTGTGACTGGCGGCGCGGATAAGACCGTGCGCTTCTGGGATGTGGCTACAGGCAAGCCACTGCGTCTGATCGAAGCGCACGGCGCGCCAATTCAGTGTATGCGCTTCAGCCCTGATGGACGCCTGCTCGTCACAGCTGACGTGAACGGCACGCTGCACATCTGGACGCTGCCTTGAGCGCGCCGTGCAGCGTAGGATCACTCTTCGAGCGTGCTGAGATCGCCTTCAGGCTGACCGAGCGCGCGCGCTTTTAGGACGCGGCGCATGATCTTGCCGCT
>DAOTWB010000171.1:0-5735 GCA_034436235.1 Anaerolineae bacterium | reverse complement strand
CGAGCTTGATGAGCAGCGCGGCGGCTGCCCAGGTCAGATCAGCGAAATCGCGATGCATTTTCACAGTCTGCATGGCGCACTCAGTTCGTTGAGACTGCACAAAGCGATCATAGCCAAACTTGCGCGAAGTGACTAATTTCACGGCTTGACAAAACTTCAAAGTTCAGATAGTCTCTATAGCGATTTAGTCTAGTCTAAATTTTAGAAAGGATGATGAGAATGAAATTGCTCAGCCGATGGTGGCTGTTATTGAGCATCGCGCTGCTGTGCGTACCGATGAGCGCACTGCGCGCTGAGGAGCGGCTGCGCGTGGTGGCGACGACGACGCAGGCGGCGGACTTGGTGCGCGTCATCGGCGGCGCGCGCGTAGCGCTGACGGCGCTGATGGGCGGCGGAGTCGATCCGCACCTTTACAAGCCGACTGAGTCGGATATCGCGGCGATGAGCGCGGCGCAGCTGGTGGTCTACAACGGTTTGAACCTTGAAGGGCAGTTCGAGACAGTGTTCGAGGCGCTCGGGCAGCGGGCAGTGCGCACATACGCGCTCAGCGAGCCAGTTGTGCAGGCGGGCTTCGTCTTAGAAGAGGAAATTGGCGTGCCTGATCCACACTTTTGGTTCGATCCGCGCAATTGGATGCTCGCTGCAGAAGGCTTGGCAGAAGTGCTTGCCGAAGCTGACGCGGCAAACGCCGATTTTTACCGCGCCAATGCAGCTGCGTACATCGCGCAGCTGGAGACGCTCTACGCATGGGCAGCGGCAGCTATGACTGCTGAGTCAATTCCTGAAGCGAAGCGCATTTTGGTCACGTCGCACGATGCATTCCAATACTTCGGCGATGCCTTCGGCTGGCAAGTGCGCGGCATTCAAGGCATCAGCACGGCGGCAGAGGCGAGCGTGAGCGATATTCAAGCGGTCGCTGAGTTGGTGGTGAGCGAAGGCATTGCGGTGATCTTCGTTGAGAGCAGCGTGCCGCGCGCGACTGTTGAAGCGGTCATCGCAGCGGCGCGCGCGCGCGGCGCGGAAGTGCGGCTCGGCGTGCGCGAGCTGTACTCGGATGCGATGGACGCGCCTGATGCGTTCGGCGGCACATACATCGAGATGATCGTCCACAACGTTGTCACTATCTTGCAGTCATTCGGCTACGCTGTGCCGCCGCTGCCTGAAAGTTTGGGCATTGTGTTGCCTGAAGAATTCCAAATGCGCTGAATCTAAGCCAAAGGATAGCCTCATGACAAACTCTTCTTACGCGCTAGAGATAAACGATCTGACTGTCGCTTATCGCAATACGCCTGTGTTGTGGGATATCGATCTGCGCGTGCCGAGCGGCGTGCTGATGGGCATTATCGGACCGAATGGCGCGGGCAAAAGCACGCTGATCAAGGCGGCGCTCGGTTTGATTCCGCGCGCTGCCGGCGACGTGCGCTTCTTCGGGCTGCCGTTGCGCCAAGCGCGCGCGCGCATCGGCTATGTGCCGCAACGCAACAGCATAGATTGGGACTTTCCGACGACGGCGCTGGACGTTGTGATGATGGGTCTCTACGGCAAGCTGGGCTGGCTGCGGCGTCCTGACAAGACGGCGCGTCAGACAGCGCTGGCGGCGCTGGAGCAGCTGGGCATGGCGCACTTCGCCGAGCGGCAGATCGGTCAGCTGAGCGGCGGACAGCAGCAGCGCGTCTTCTTGGCGCGCGCATTGGTGCAAAATGCCGACCTGTACTTCATGGACGAGCCTTTTGCCGCTGTGGATGCAGTGACTGAGCGCGCCATCGTCAACCTGCTGCACAGGCTGCGTGCGCAAGGCAAGACTGTGATCGTCGTCCACCACGATCTGCAAACGGTTGCCGAGTATTTCGATTGGGTGACCTTGCTGAACGTCGAGGTGATCGCCAGCGGCGCGACGGACAGCGTCTTCACGGAAGAGAACATACGGCGCACGTACGGCGGACGCATCGGCGCGTTGCCTGCGGCGCTGAGCGGCTCATCTGAGGCGAGCGCGTATGTTGCCTGAAGATCGGCGTGTGTGGCGTTTCATCGGCGCGGTCGCGCTGAGCATGGCGCTGAGCGTGCCGTTGAGCGCAGCGCTCGGCGTGCAGTATGACTACACACTGACCAATGTGGCGCTCGGCGGCGCGCTGCTCGGCGCGTTGTGCGGCATGGCAGGCACGTTCGCTGTGCTGCGCGGACAGAGCCTGATCGGCGACACGCTCTCACACGCGGCGCTGCCGGGCGTCGCGCTGGCGTTCCTGCTCTTCGGTCGCGAGCCGTTGGCGCTGTTGCTAGGCGCAGCAGCGACCGGCGGCTTGGGCGTCCTGCTGGTGAATTGGCTGAGCGGCACCACGCGCCTGAAACAAGATGCAGCGATGGGCATTGTGCTGGCAGCGTTCTTCGCTATCGGCGTCGCGCTGCTCTCATATATTCAAGGGCGCGCTGATGCCAGCCAAGCCGGCTTGGACAAGTTCATCTTCGGGCAGGCGGCTGCTATCATCGTGCGCGACGTGGTGACTTTAGGCGCGGCTTGCCTGTTGATCGGCGCCTTGCTGCTCACCTTTTGGAAGGAATTCAAGCTGCTGACCTTCGATCCTGATTTTGCGCAAGCCAGCGGCTTCCCAGTAGGACGGCTGAACGGTTTGCTCTCAGCGTTGATCGTGATCGTGTGCGTGCTAGGGCTGCAGTTAGCAGGCGTCATCTTGATGGTCGGTTTGCTGATCGCGCCTGCCGCAGCGGCGCGCCAATGGACGCGCCGCTTAGAGCAGATGATCGTCTTGGCGATGCTATTCGGCGCTTTCAGCGGCGGCTCAGGCGCTGTGCTGAGCGCGCTCGAGCGCGGCTTGCCAACCGGTCCGCTGATGATCGTGGTCGCCTGCAGCCTTGTGCTGATCGCGCTGCTCTTCGCGCCGCAGCGCGGCGTGCTGTGGCAGCGCCGTCGTCTGCGCAGCGAGGTGTGACCGTGCAAGGCATTGAGCGGCTGTTGATCGAAATCTTGCTGAACTTCACCACAGCTGAGCAGCTCAACGCATTCTTCGGCGATCCGCGCCGCGTCGCGCTGTTGATCAGCGCGCTGGTCGCCGTGGCGACGGCGCTGTGCGGCGTCTTCCTCGTCTTGCGCAAGCTGGCGATGACGGCTGACGCGATCAGCCATTCGGTATTGTTCGGCATTGTAGCGGCGTTCTTGGCGATGTTGGCGCTCGGACAGACGCCTGATCTAGGCGCGCCGCTCTTGCTGGCAGGCGCGACGGCGGCAGGCGTTGGCACAGTGGCGCTGACCGAGCTGATTGCGCGCTCAAAGTTGGTCAAGAACGACGCAGCGCTCGGCTTGGTCTTCCCGTTTCTCTTCGCGCTCGCCGTGATTTTGGTGACGCGCTACATTCCGAATGTACATCTAGACACTGACTCTGTGATGGTCGGCGAGATCGGCGTGGCATGGGCGAATGCGAACAGCCATTGCTTCGCCAACTGCGCGCCTGTCACCATCACTGCCGACGATCCGCGCGCCAAAATCGCGCGCAGGTGCGTGAATTGCACGGCTGAAGGCATCTCGCCGCGCGATCCGCGCGCCATGTTTGAAGCATATTGCAGCAATTGCGGCACGTTCAGCGCAGCTGAGGCGTGGCAGCGCCGCTTGATCAGCGCGCCGCCTGAGCTGGTCTTCATACCGCGCGCGCTCGTGCCGCTCAGCTCGGTCGCGCTCGCCAATCTGCTCTTCGTGCTGCTCTTCTACAAAGAGCTGAAATTGGCGAGCTTCGATCCTGACTTGGCGGCTGCTTTTGGCTTCAAGCCTGCGCTGCTGAGCTACAGCTTGCTGACTCTGGTCAGTGTGACGGCTGTGGCAGCCTTCGACGCGGTCGGCGCGATTTTGGTCGTGGCGTTCTTCGTGATTCCGGCGGCGGCTGCCTATCTGCTGACAGAGCGTCTGTGGCAGATGTTGGCGATCGCGCCTGCGCTGAGCGTCGCCGCCAGTTGGCTCGGCTATGAAGTGGCGCGCTCGCTGGATATCTCGATCTCAGCGGCGATGGTCAGCCTGCTGTTCGCTTTCTTCATGCTGATCTGGCTGCTCTCGCCGCGTCACGGCTTGTTCTCAGCGCTGATCAGGCGTGAGCGGCAACGGCGGCTGTTCGCTGAGCAGCTGTTGCTCGGTCATCTGTACAATCATCAGCGCACAGCGGACGCTGAGAGCGAGAGCGCGCAAAGCACGCTGCACGAGCATCTCAACTGGACATCGGTCAAGACGACGCGCTGCCTAGCGCGCTTGCGCGCCAAAGGTCTGGTGGACTTCGAAGCAGGTCAGGTGCGCTTGACGGCGCGCGGCGAGGCGCTTGTGCGCGCTTTTCGCGCCGATCTGATGGCGCGTTAGCGCTGGGCGACGCGCTGATAGACGGCTAGGGTCTGCTGCGCGGCGCGCTGCCACGAGAAACGCGCCAGATTGGCGCGACCTTTGGCGCGCAACGTCTCGCGCAGCGCCGAGTTGCTCAGACAGACGCGCAACGCTTCGACAAGGCTCTCGACGCTGTACGGATCGAAGTAGTGCGCGCCGTCGCCGGCGATCTCGGGCAGGGACGCTGCATGTGCGCATAGCAACGGCACATCTGCCGCTTGCGCTTCCAGCGCCGGCAAGCCGAAGCCTTCATAGCGCGACGGCAATACGAACAATTCCGCACCATTGAGCAGAGTCGGCAAGTGCGCGCTTGGCACATAGCCTGTCGTCCGCACGCGCGCCCTGAGCATCTCAGGCGCCACGTTCGGCGGAATTTTGCCGATCAGCACCAGCTGGTGCGGAAATTCAGCCTGAATCTGTGCAAAGGCAGCCAGCAGACTTGGAATATTCTTGTGCGGATAGCCGCCGCCGATGGCTGCGATGTACGGCTGACGCACGCCATACTGCGCACGAATCGAGGCAGCTGCATCGCCTGAGAAGATAGGCGATGTGTTGCCTGCGCCTGAATGGATCACGTCAATTTTTTCAGGGCGCAGCTTCAAATGCGCGCACATCTCATCTTTAGCGAATTGAGAGACGGCGATGATGCGCTGCGCACGCCGACTGCCGCTCGCAGTGAAGAAGATCACAAGGCGCCGTCGCAAGGCGGACATATCTTCGCTCATCACAACGAAACGCGTATCGTGCAGCGTGACAACGCTTGGACAAGGCAGGACGAGCGGCGCGATTGTGTTCAACGAGTGCAGCGCGTCCAGCTTGTGGCGGCGCGCCAAGAGCGGCAGGATCGCTTGCTCGTAGGCATAGCGCAAGACGCGCCTGTGCGGCACAACAGGACAGATGATGCGTCTCAGGTTTGGCGCCGCAGGCACGGGAAAATCTGCGCAGGCGCGATTTAAGTACAGATAATAAATATTATCGGAATCGAGCGCTAAGATCGCTTTGAGCAACTGCTCAGCGTAGATGGACGTGCCATTGATGACGCCTGCGCGCAAATATAGCGCATTCCAGCCGATGCGCATCAGCGCTTCACCGCTTTTTGATAGACGGCTAAGGTTTGGCGCGCCGTCTGCTGCCATGAGAAGCGCTGCAAATTGGCGCGACCTTTGGCGCGCAATGTCTGGCGCAAGGTTGAGTCGCGCAGGCAAGTGCGCAGCGCTTGAACAAGGTCGTGTGTGTCGTATGGATCGAAATAATACGCGCCTTCGCCTGCTACCTCAGGCAGCGAAGCAGCCTTTGAACAGATGAGCGCTACGTCAGCCGCTTGCGCTTCCAGCGCCGGCAAGCCGAAGCCTTCGTAGAGCGACGT
>DAOTWB010000170.1:0-1916 GCA_034436235.1 Anaerolineae bacterium | reverse complement strand
GATCACATGGCGAGCGTTGAATCGACGCCGTTCGCGCTTGACCTGAGCGACCTGCGCGGACGCGCTTTCACGCTGCTCTACGAAGTGCAGAGCGACGCGCCGCTGATCTGTGGACACATCCTGTGGGCAAATCCGCGCATCGAGTTCAGCCTTGCACAAGCGACCATGAGGTGAGCAATGACTCAAAAACGCGCGCCGCTCTGGCTCAAAAGCGCTGCGATTGCCGTGCTTGCAGCGCATCTAACATTGATCGGTTTGGCAATTGCCAATTATGCCAAGCCGATACCGAGTTTGGATGAATGGAATGAGCGGATGAACAGCGCAATTGCCGTCAAAACAGCGCGAGGCACGCTCACACTGAACGATATCTTCGCTAACTACAACGGACATCGTCTGCCGCTCACGTTGGCGATCACAGCACTCAACGCCGCGCTCTTCAACTATGATCCGCGTCTGGAATTGTCAGTGACAGCTGCGCTGCTTGTGAGCAACTTCGGCTTGTTGGCGCTGCTTCTAAGGCGGCAAATCGGTCAGAGCGCGCCGCGCTTGTTCTGGTCAGGTCTGATCGCGCTCGCCTGCATGGTCTTCACAGGGCGCTGGATCACGGGCTGGACGTGGGCATTTTTGAACGTATGGCAGTTCGGCATCTTTTTCACGTTGCTCGGCGTCCTCGCTGCTGATAAGGTGAAAAGCAGCTGGCGATTGGCGCTGCTGCTGGTATTTCTGTGTAGCGCTGCCGCTTTCAGCAACAGTTCAGGCATCCTCGCTTTTGGCGTCGTTGGCTTGGTGTGGTGGCTGCGCGGCGAGCGCAGTTGGGCGCGCTGGGCGCTCTTTGGGGCTGCAGCTGTAGTTTGCTTCGTGATTGTCTTCATTTTGCCCAGTGAGCGGCACGGTTACAATCGTATCATGCTCTCACCGCTTGATAACCTGTACTTCACGGCATTGCATCTCGGCACGGTTCAGATCACGCCCGCGTTTTTGCGCTACGGTGTGCTGGAAACTTCCACCAGAGATTTTGCACTGCTAGTTTCTGCTGTAGGTTTCTTGTTCAGCGTGGCGAATGCGCACTTTCTCTTGCGGCAAGTCCGACCTGCAGCGTTAGCCTCAGTTTTTGCTATCGCACTATGGGGAATTATTTTCGCGCTCGCCACGTCCATCGGACGTTTTGAAGCATACATCGAAAACGTGCTGCACCTCGATTACCACACGCCATTGGTGATGATGTTCTGGCTTGGCGCAGTGATGCTGAGCCTGCTGGTGCTGCAAAAGAGGCGAAGAGGCGCCCTGCGCACAGCGAATCTGCTGTTCATCTGCTTCATTGTCGGCGCGCAGCTCATTTTCACAGCGCTCGCAGCGCTCTACATATTTTTACCGCTCTTGCATCTAGACGACATAGTGACAGGTCCGCGTGAATGCGCATTGACAGCTCTAATTGGCAACAAGAATTGTTCACTTTTCGGTTTATTTCCGAACGAAATGGTTCGCGAAAACGCGCTAGGACTTGCGCAGTTCAAGTTGGCAGTTTTCAGAGATATTGAGCAGCAATCTGTGCTGTTAGCGTTACATTTCTTGCCTGTGCTGCATCCTTCGCCTAGTTTTGACGAGAATTCTGAGAGTCGCGCCGTCATGCTGAACGGCGAGGCGCAATATGTCTTGTATCAGCGGACGGCGCGCCTTGCGCAGTTACTTGAGCTGCCCGAATTGCCTGATTATCGCTTCACCTTGCGCGGCGCGCTGACGCTTGAGCCTGCCTGCGCCGATCAGCGCATACGCGCGCGTTTGATCGTTGACGACGGACAGACGCAGCGCGTCGCTATTGATCACATGGCGAGCGTTGAATCGACGCCGTTCGCGCTTGACCTGAGCGACCTGCGCGGACGCGCTTTCACGCTGCTCTACGAAGTGCAGAGCGACGC
>DAOTWB010000169.1:0-12593 GCA_034436235.1 Anaerolineae bacterium | reverse complement strand
CGCTGAGCTGAAACTTAGACGGAAGCGCGTTCTCTGTCGAATGACTGCAAAAACTTGTCAATACGCTGCTATTGCTTAAAAAGTACTGAAAATCATTTGTGCATTGTGGCGCATATAGCACGTTTTCCTCGATAGAATCAAGCGATACGCCGCTTGAAGATGAGTTGGCGCATTTTTGCGGCTCTGCTAAACTCAAAAGCAACGTTCACTAGACCAACACGAGAGAACGCCATGCCAATTGCCATCGATCCAACACTATCTGTCTACGCGCTCGCCGCTCGCGTCGCAGATAGCGCTATGATGATCAGCCATCGCCGTACAATGACACTCATTAGCTATGAGATCGAAAATGCCGTGCTGCACGACGGCGCTCGAGCGCGCATCTTCTCAGGCTTTCAGCGGATGAGCTTCTTCTTGCCGCAAGTGAAGCGCTACACGCGCCTTGCCGAGCGCGCCGAGTCAGTCTACGTCTTCGGCGTGCCTGATGTGCCAGTGCCGAACATTCCAAACGTCACCTACGTCAAGATCAGCCCGCGCGATCAGTTCGCTAAAGAGTGGTTCCTGCTGGCGGATGCGCCTGACTACGCCAGCATCCTCGCCACTGAAGAGCTGAGTTCGTGGGACGATCCTGACGATCAGCGCACTTTCAAAGGCGTTTGGTCGTTCGATGAACGAATTGTAACTATTGTGCAGGAATGGCTGAGCAGCCTAGTCGAAGCGCGTCCGCTCGGCGAGCGCAAACGCGATCCGCAAGCGCAGCTCGGCTATTTGCAGCGCACCACCATGCGCATCGCCAACCGCCTGACCAAATTGGCGGAACAGCGCACAACGCAGTCGGCTCAGACGGCAAAAGAGCTGGAATTTGCCTTGCCGCAACTCTGAGCGCTGCTGGCATTTGCCTTGCTAAGCCTTGACTCGGCGCGATTTTATGCTGAAATAGACGGCGTCAAGCTGCGCGGCGCCTTTGCAGCGCGCTGCGCCACTGCAAAGGAGACTATAGAATATGCTGCATGAAGCAGAACATCTGCTCAAAGAATTCGTCGCTTATGTGGAAGACGCTGAAAAACGCCCGAATGTGCTATCGCTCTACCTTGTGGTAGACCCAGCCGACGCCGCCAATCAAGCCGAGACGCCGGCTTGGCAAATCTACCTGCGCAACGCCTTAGCCGAGATCGAGAATCAGCTCGATCCTGAGCAGGTGAAGCAATGGAAGACCGTCCGCCTATCGGATACATCGGAGAAGACCGAATGGGCGCGCGCGCGGCTGCGCCTTGAGAACTATCTGGATAGCTACCGTCCGCAAGGCAAGACCTTGGTCTTGTTCGTCAGCGCTGATCAGCTGCTCGCCTATGAACTGCCTGTGCGCTTGCGCAACCATGCGCACTACGGCTGGATGCAGATCAAGGATTTTCTGTACGCCATAGATGAATACGAGCAGCATCTGGTCGTGCTGTTCGCGCAAGATAAGGCGCGCGCGGTCAGCTTGTTCTTGGGCGCTTCTGCCAGCGATGTGACCGTGAACTTGGATCAGACCTGGCAGCGCAAAGATAGCCGCAAGACGGCGCACGCGGCGCAGATCGCGCGCCGCCACGACGAGCTGGATCGGCGTTTTGCGCGCTACATCGCTGAGGAAATCAACCAAGTTTTCGTGGAAGATCAGGATGTAGATCGCGTCGTCCTTGGCGGCAATGTGCAACTGGCGCACGCCGTGCGCGCCTTTTTGCATCCATCTGTGGCGCGCAAAGTGATCAGCGTCGCCAAGATTCCGTTCGAGTCGCCGCCGCACGAGATCGCCGATCTGATCCGTCAGACGGCGTACACGGCTGAGCGCGATCACGAGCTGATCCTTGTCCAAGACACGATCAACATGGCGAAAGCAGGCAAGCGCGCTGCGCTCGGCTTGAGCGACGTGAATCAAGCGCTGGAGCTGTACGCCGTCAGCCTGCTGATCCTGCCTTATCCAATTGAGACGCCGATCCTGACAGGCATTGTGGACGAGATGCTGGTCAAAGCGCTCTACAGCGGCAGCCAAATTGAGTTCGTGCGCGGCGAGGCGGCAGAGTTGCTGATCGCCGAAGGCGGCGTCGCGGCGCAGCTGTACTACGCCATTTGAAGTCTATAGACGGTGCGCTAAAAGCCACTCATAGAGTCCGAAGTCGGGCGCGAAGGCTCTGATCGCGGTCTGAACGTGATCGGCGCCTTCCAATAACGTGACCTTGACCTTGCCGCCGCACGTCTCAAGCGCAGTGGCAAGGTTGCGCGTGTTCTCGCAGGGCACCACTTCGTCGGCATTGCCGTGAATCGCCCAAGTCGGCACGTCCTTCAGGTCGCACAGATGCGTCAGGAAGTGCGGATCGGGCGGGATGCGCGCCGCCACAGGCGCAATGGCGGCAAAAAGGCGCGGCGCGCGCGCTGCGATGTACCACGTGCCTTGTCCGCCCATGCTGAAGCCTGTCAGGTACAGCCGCGCAGGATCGAAGTTGTGCGTCTGGCGCACGCCGTCAATCAGCGCGAGGACGGCGGCGGCGTGATCCGTCCAGCGCGTCTCAGGCGGACATTGCGGCGAAAGCACGGCGGCGGGAAAATCCGATTGCGTTTCCAGCAAGGCAGGCAGCGCATAGCGCTTGACTAAGTTCAGGTCGCTGCCGCGCTCGCCGCTGCCGTGCAGGAAGACGATCAGCGGCAACGGCTCAGCCATGCGCTCAGCGGGCAAGTAGAGCAGGTAATTCAAAAAGCGTGAAGTGTAGCCTTGCTGCATCCGTGCATTCCTTTTGCGGTATAATTTCCGCGCTATGCATCAGAAGGAACGCCTTGATATTTTACTCGTTGCGCGCGGAAAGGTGGAGTCGCGCGAGCGCGCACGGCGCTTGATCATGGCGGGCGACGTGCGCGTGAACGGTCAGCTGGTGGATAAGCCAGGGCAGCGCGTGCCAACCGACGCTGAGCTGCACGTGCAGACGGCGCCGCGCTACGTCAGCCGCGGCGGCGAGAAATTGGCGGCAGCCTTGCGCGCTTTTGACGTGCCAGTCGCCGGGCAGATGTGCGCGGATGTTGGCGCCAGCCACGGCGGCTTCACCGATTGCTTGCTCCAACACGGCGCGGCGAAGGTCTACGCGCTGGACGTAGGCTACGGACAGTTGGATTATCGCCTGCGCACTGACTCGCGCGTCGTGGTCATGGAGCGCACCAACGTGCGGCATGTGCCGCGCTTGCCTGAGCCTGTGCGTGTAGCAGTGATAGATGTCTCGTTCATCTCGCTGCGCTTGGTGCTGCCTGTAGTGCGCGCTTGGCTGACGGAAGACGCGCACATCGTGCCGCTCATCAAGCCGCAATTCGAAGCCGGCAGGCAAGACGTTGGCAAAGGCGGCGTGGTCAAGGCGGCGGCGATTCATCGGCGCGTGCTGGAGACTATCTTGAATGCAGCGCGCGCTGAGAATCTGCTGCCATGCGGTCTGATTCGCAGTCCGTTGCGCGGCGCGGCAGGCAACCTTGAATTCCTGGCGTGGCTGCGCTATGCAGCTGCCGCATTGCCGCCGTTCGATCAAGAGTCTGCTATTGAAGCAGCGTTGGATGCGCCTGAGCAAGCGCATGGAGAAACGTCTACATGAACATTCAAATTGCGCCGTCTATCCTGGCGGCAGATTTCACCAAACTTGGCGAGGAAGTGCGCGCCGTGACGGACGGCGGCGCCGATCTCATCCACATTGACGTGATGGACGGTCATTTTGTGCCGAACCTGACCTTTGGCGCGCCGATTGTAGCAGCGGTCAGGCGTGTGACGACGCTGCCATTGGACGTACATCTGATGATCGAGCAGCCTGAGCGCTATTTAGACGCTTTCGCTGAGGCAGGCGCAGATATGCTGACTGTGCATGTGGAAACGTCGCCGCATTTGCATCGGACAGTGCAGCACATTCACGGTCTTGGCGTGAAGGCAGGCGTCGCGCTCAATCCGCACACTCCATACGAGATGATCCGCGAGATTCTGCCTGATGTTGAGCGCGTCTTGGTCATGACGGTCAATCCTGGCTTCGGCGGTCAGCGTTTGATCGCGCACATGCTGCGCAAAGTGGCACAAGTGCGCGCAGCCATTGACGCGCTCGGTCAGCCGATTGAACTCGGTGTAGATGGCGGCGTCGATCTGAGCACAATCGGCGAGCTGGCGCGCAGCGGCGCGGATGTGTTCGTGGCAGGCAGCGCAATCTTCGGCGCAGCGGAAGGCGCGGCGGCAGCTATCGCAGCCTTGCGCGCTGCCGCTAGGCAAGGTCATCGGGCAGTGTGAGGTGCGTGCGCTCAGGCATGGCGCGCAGTCTCGCCATCAAGGTAGCGTTCAGGTGCGCGGCGCGCTCGCCGCTGTTCGCGCTGAAGTTGGGCAGCGTGCCGATGTGGCTCAGGTTTGGATTGTAGTACGGATCGCCGTGCGCGATCCATGGCTTGAAGTGCGCATCAGCGCGCAGGAAGTCGGCGTATGGCACGCGTCGCTTGTGCGTCAGCGACTCGTGATGAAGCAATCGCGCATCAGGCGTGTAGACCACGCGATAGCCGTTTGCTATAACGCGCAGACACAGCTCGACATCGCTGTAAATGAGCTGATATGCCTCATCGAAGCCGCCGATGCGCGTGAACAGCTGACGGTCAATCAGCAAACAAGCGCCTGTGACTGCTAGATAGTTGCGATACCAGTCATCGCTGCCGAAGTGCGTCGTGATCGCCTCAGGCGAGCCTTGAAAAGCGTGCGACGCCATGCCCGATAAGCCAACGATCACGCCTGCGTGCTGAATCTCGCCGCTTGGATAGAGCAGCTTGGCGCCAACCACGCCGACGCCGTCGCGCTCAAACCATTGCGCCATGCGCGTCAGCCAATCTGCGTTCAGAACCTGCGTGTCGTTGTTCAAAAAGAGCAAGAGATCGTCTTGTGCAGCGTGTTGCGCGCCAAAGTTGCAAGCGCGGCTGAAGTTGAACGGCTCGCTGTAGCGCACAACGCTGAAACGCGGCTCGTCAGCGTAGCGCGCGTATAGTGCGGCTGTAGCAGGCTCGTGGCTGCCGGTATCTACGACGATCACGCGATACTTCGGATAGTCAGTCAGGCTGAAAAGGCTCGCCAAGCACGCACGCAGCACATCGGCTTGGTCGCGCGATGGAATGATGATCGCCACTGAGCGCAGCTTTTGCGGCTGCCACTGCACGCGCAGATAGGACAATTGGCGCGGCTGCCGTTCATCGAAGAAGACGTTTGGCTTGGCAATGCCTGTGCGCAACAGATGATTACGCACGGCGGCGATCTGCGCAGCTGCCGCATAATGCTTCGCTGAGAGAGCGCGCGCCGTCGAGCTGCGCCAAGCGCGCCAATGGTACAGCACCCTGGGAATGTGATGAATGCGCTGCGTGTGTTCGCTCAGGCGCAAGAAGTAGTCCCAGTCTTGCGCGCCTTCTAACGCTGAATCGAACTGACCGACGCGCTGCGCAAGCGCACGCCTGAAGACGCTCAAGTGCGCGATGTAATTGACGCACAAGAGCAGCTCGGGCGACCAATCGGGCTTGAAGAATGGCTCAAAACAACGTCCTTTGGCGTCCACTTTGTCCGAATCGGAATAGATCAGGTCTGCATCGGGCTGTTCTTGCAACAAGCGCGCCACTTCGAAGAGCGCCTCAGGCGCAAGCAGGTCGTCGTGATCGAGCAAGACCAGAAAATCTTCGGTCGCGCAGTTGAGCGCTGCGTTGGTGTTAGCGGCGATGCCGCCATTTTCGGTGAGGCGGATCACGGTCAGGCGCGGCTCGGCAGCCGCTAACTGCTGCACGTATGCCGAGAGCGCTACTTCAGTGCTGGCATCAGCGATGTACCAGCGCCAGTTGGGATAACTCTGTGAAGCTACAGAAGCGGCAGTTCGCTTAAAAATGTGCAGAGGTACGTTGTAAAGCGGCGTGAGAATGCCGAAAGTCGGCTGCAGCTGCCATGTGCGCGCTATTTGGCGTTGTGCAGCCAGCTGATCCAAGCTAGGCTCGGCGTTTTGACAGTATTTTTCATAGGTGAGCCATTCCAAGCGGCGATAGTAACGTCGCTCGCCGCGCAACCAGCGCTGCAGACGATCTGCGAAAGCGAGCAGACCATCGCGCTGTAGAATGGTGTACGCTGTGCGCACAAGTTGGAAGGCACGCTGCCGCGCGAGCGCAGTGCGCAAAGTTTTGAAGCGACTGATCATGAGTTGACCGTAGCACAACTAAAACGCTTCTAGTGTACTGGGTAACAATGCTGAAATCGAATCGTCGCGCTCATCTTCGTCAAAGCACCACAAAAGTAGCGCAGCTGCTGACCGAGCCACTGCGCGACCTGCCGACTGCACAAGCGCACTTGGCGCGACTCGGCGCTTTCATGTGGCTGACTCTGGCGCTGCTGCTCACTGTGATCGGTCTTTTGGCAGGATGGCAAGGCATTGTAGCAGGCAGTGCGTTCTATATCAGCATGGCGAGCTTGATCTTCGCTTACGCGCTGAGCCGCATCGGTCATCCGCGCCTCAGCGCATGGCTGATGATCGCAATCACAATGATCAATCTCGGCATGGCTGCCGTGCCGCACGGCGCGCTGATCAATCCACATCCGCTGTACTACCTAGCAATGCCAATCGCCATTGCTGCTATTTTCCTCAACTTGACCGCTGTGTTAGGCGTCCTGTTATGCGCGCTGCTAGAAGTGTTCGTGATCTACTGGAGCGCACAGACGAGCCTAGCGCAATTCTTGAGCGAATCGCCGTTCTTCTTCCTGAGCGTCCTGACGTTTGCCATGCTGGCAGTCGTCCTGCATCGCCAGCAGATTTTTCAGATGCGCTGCCAGCTGGTCGAGGCGAGCGAGCAACGCTTGCGTGACCTGATCGATCACATGCCTGTGATGGTGGATGTGATTAATGAGAACGGCACAATTCAGCTGTGGAATAAAGAGTGCGAGCGCGTCACAGGCTATAGCGCAGCCGAGATGATCGGCGATCCGAGCGCCTTTGAGCGCCTGTATCCTGATCGTGAGTATCGCGAAACGATGCGCTGTCAGTACGCCTCGAAGCCAAGCTATCGCAACGTGGTCTATCGCCTGACCTGTAAAGATGGCAGCCGACGCGCTGTGGCATGGTCGGTTGTAGAGCATCATGTGCCAGAGCCGGCTTGGCGCAGGCTCGCCGTCGGCGTTGATGTGACCGAGCAGCATCGGCGCGAGCGCGAGCTGAGCGCCGTGGCTGCGATTGCCACAGCCTTGCGCGCCGCGGATAGCTATGCTGAGATGTTGCCGCTCATCCTCGACAAAATTGCCGAGCTGATGGACGCTGAAGCGGCGTCGCTCGGCGTGTTGGAGCAAACGGAAGATGGCGAGCGGCTCGTCATCAGAGCGGCGCGCGGCGCTTGGGAACATACAGCGAATCTGAAGTTGGACGCGCGGCGCGGTTTATACGCGCATGTTGCTCAGACGCGCCGTCCGCACAAGACGGCGGACGCTCACCACGATCCGATCATCGCGCGTCCTGATCTGCTGAACGGCGTCTCGGCAGTGGCAGCTGTGCCGCTGATCGCGCAAGAGCGCGCCTTCGGCGTCATCGGAGTCGGCAGGCGGCAGCCGTTCAGCGAGGACGATTTGCGCGTTTTAGCGGCGATCTGCGACATCGCAGCCAACGCGCTGCAGCGCGCCGAGACGCTCGAACAGTTAGAAGCGCGCGTCCAAGAGCGCACAGCGCAGTTGACGGCAGCCTATGCGCGTTTAGAGGCGCAGGATCGGCTCAAGACCAAGCTGATCGGCGATCTGGCGCACGAGCTGCGCACGCCGCTCTCGACTTTGAAAATTCAGGCGCGCCTGATCGCGACCGATCTGACGCATCCGAAAGTGCCTGAGCGCCTGCAGACAATGCACGCACAAATCGAGCGGCTCGGCAAGCTGGTAGAAGGCGCGCTGGACTTGCTGCGCCTTGAAATGAAGCACGAGCTGGTCACAATGCAGCCGCAAGCGATAGACACTCTGCTCAGACAAGTCTGTGATAGAGCGCGCGGTCAGCTCACGGCGCAGCAGCGCTTTGAAGTTCAGATTGCGCCAAACCTGCCGATGGTGTTCGGCAACGGAACACTTTTGGCGCGCGCGCTGGAGAACGTGCTGGATAATGCGCTCAAGTACACGGCGCAAGGCACAATCGCGCTGTGCGCTGAGCGGCACAACGCGCACATCGCGATCACGATCAGCGATACAGGCATCGGCATCCTGCCCGAAGATTTGCCGCACGTCTTCGAGCGCTTCTATCGCGGCAAGACGGTCGGACAGTCGAACATCGCAGGCATCGGCTTAGGGCTGACGATCGCTGAGCGCATTGTGGCGTTGCACGGCGGCGCGCTCACGCTGGAGAGCGCGCCGCAAGTTGGCACGCAAGTGCGCTTGACGTTGCCTGCGCTCAATTAGCGCGTTCTAGATGAGCGCGCAGCACGGCGACGAAAGCGTCAGGTACTTCTACGTTCGGCGAGTGCGTCGCGCCTTCGATCACTTCGTAGCGTGCGCCTGGAATGCCTTGCGCCGACGCCAAAACGACCGACTCAGGGATCAAATTGTCATGCACGCCGCGCGCCACAGTGGTCGGAATGCCGTCCAGCTCGCCTAGCCGCGGCGCAACTGCCCATTGCTTCAAGGCGACAGGCGTGCGGTAGCTGGCGGCATCTTGTTGGCGCAGCGCGGCGTTCTCCAGCACTTCCCAGCCGTCATCGGGATGCTTGGCGGCTGTCATGCGCAGCGCCGCTTTCAGGATCGCCTTGTTCTCAACCATCATACGGATGCGCGCAGGATCGGCGACTTCGTCGGGCATGTCGCCGGCGATCCAGCCGGGCGCCAGCAAAAACAGACTGCGCACGTCAGGCTTGTGATCGAGCGCGTATTGAATGGCAACCAGCGCGCCGAGCGAATGCCCGACCAGATGGACACGACCGAGTCCGAGCGCTTCGACCAGACCGCGCAGGTCGTGCGCGAGCGTCTCAATTGTCCAATTGTCCGCCGGACCTTCGGTCTCGCCGCGACCGCGCAGATCGGGCGCGATCAGGCGGTAAGGCGAGCCGCTGAGCCGATCCAATGTGTACAGCCACCACGTGCTGCTGGAGACATTGCCGTGAATGAACAACACAGGCGCGCCGCTCGGATCGCCTTGCTCAATATAGTGTATGTTCAGATCATGAACTGCTTGAAAAGGCATTTTTCAGCTCCTATTTTTGGTGAGCGCAGTTAACCGAGTCTATTCTAGATCGCTGCGCAGTCGGAATCAACTGTAAGAACGCGCTTCCGTCATCAAAACACTAACTGTTAGCGCATTGTGACAATCTGCGCGTACAATGTAGAGTATAGTCAGGCAGAACTTATCGAGCCGTGAGGTTTTTATGAAGCTCTCAGTCGTTATTCCGGCGCGGAACGAGGCAGGCATCATCGGGCAGACGATCACTGCCTTGCGCGATCATCTCGATCAGGCGGGCATTCGCAATTTTGAGATTTTGGTGGTGGATGATGGCAGCAGCGACGGCACGTATAATGTGGTCGCCGCTGAGCATGAGCGCGATCCGCGTTTGCGCGCAATTCGCAACACAGGCAAAAATGGCTTCGGGCGCGCGGTAGCCTTTGGCTTGAACAACTTCACAGGCGATGCCGTGATCATTTACATGGCGGACGCATCCGACTCGCCTGCCGATGTGGTGAAGTACTACTATATCCTGCGCGATGAAGCAGATTGTGCCTTCGGCTCGCGCTTCATTCGCGGCAGCAAAGTGGTGAATTATCCGCGCTTCAAGCTGGTCATCAATCGCATTGCCAACTTCGTGATTCAGGTCATGTTCGGCATTCGCCTGAACGATACGACCAATGCCTTCAAAGGTTACCGCGCCAATGTGATCGAAGGCTGCCGTCCATTCGTCTCGCCGCATTTCAACATGACCATCGAGCTGCCGCTGAAGGCGATTGTGCGCGGCTATTCGTACAAAATCGTCCCGATTTCGTGGCACGACCGCACTGTTGGCGTCTCGTCGCTCAAGTTGCGCGAGCAAGGCAGCCGCTACCTGTACACGCTGCTGACCGTCTGGTTTGAGTGGTTGCTCGTCCGCAAGGACACGCGCCGTCCTGCAGGCGAAGTCTTTCAGCCGTTCGTCGCGTCGTCCGAGCCTGCTGCCACACAACTCCGCGAGTGAGCTGCGCTTTGGAAACATTCAGCCCTGATCGTTTGAAGGACATTTATCGTCAGCGCTTCGGCGTTGATGAGCGCGACTCGCGCAATGCAGTCTGGCGCGTGTTGTGCCGTCACTTCTTTCAGCGCTACGTTCCGCCACAGGCGACCGTGCTAGACCTTGCTGCTGGCAATTGTGAATTCATCAACCATATTCAGGCGGCGGCGAAGATCGCAGTGGACTTGAACGAAGATGTGCGGCAACACGCCGCGCCTGACGTGCGCATTGTGATCGCTTACAGCCATGCTATGCACGCGATCGCCGATGAGAGCGTAGACGTGGTTTTCGTCAGCAATTTCTTTGAGCATCTGCCTGATAAAGGCGCGTTCCTCGCCACGCTGACCGAGATTCGGCGCGTCTTGAAGCGCGGCGGCAAGTTGCTCATCTTGCAGCCGAACATCCGCTTGCTGAACGGCGCTTACTGGGACTTCATTGACCATTTGCTGCCGCTGACACAGCACACGCTCGCTGAGGCGCTTGACTTAGTGGACATGCCGATTGAGGTGATGCGCGTACGCTTTCTGCCGTATACCACGCGCAGCCGTCTGCCGCGCGCGCCGTGGCTGGTGCGGCTCTATTTGATGTTCCGCCCTGCCCAATGGCTGATGGGCAAACAAACATTCGTGGTCGCTCGCAAAGTGTGAAGGCAATTGGCAGCCATGCATGAAAAACGTGCGCCGCTCTGGCTCAAAGGCGCTGCGATTGCCGTGCTTGCAGCGCATCTGGCACTCGTGATCGCGGTGATTATCGTCTATGCGAATCGTACGCCAACCAGCGATGAATGGCACAGTACGACAAGCTCAGGCGTAGCAGCGCGCGCCGTGCGCGGTCAGCTGACGCTCAGCGACCTGTTGGTGAGCTACAACGGTCATCGCTTTCCGATCACGTTGAGCATCACTGCGCTCAACGCTGTGCTGCTCAGTTACGATCCGCGCCTTGAGATGCTAGTGACAGCTGCGCTGATATTCACCAACTTCTGCCTTGTGGCTGCCTTGATGCGGCAAGTTGTTGGGAAAACGCACTTGTTCTGGTTAGGATTGCTGCCGCTAGCGGCGGATGATCTTCACAGGGCGTTGGTGGGCGCATTGGGCATTTGGCATGATGAATATGTGGCAGTTCACCATCACCTTCACATTGCTCGGTATGCTGATCGCAACGCGCCGAGCGCCAAGCTGGGCTGCTTTTTTGACGAGCCTTGGGCTGTGCATTCTGGCAGCTTTTTCGCACGGCGGCGGCATATTGGCGTTTGCTGTGGTCGGTTGGTTGTGGTGGTGGCGCGGCGAGCGTCATCTTGCGCGTTGGAGCATATTTGGCGTCACAGGCGCGCTCTGCGCAGCAGCGATCTTCTTAGGTGAGCGACAAGGCTATGCCACATTCAGTTTCAATCTGTTGAGCAACTTGCCATTCGCTATTCTGTATTTAGGCGCGCCGCAAACTATCCTATCTTCGCCGCGCTTCGGCGTCTTATCGCCGTTGCCGCAGATGATGGCAGCGGCGATTTTTGCCTTCGGCAGTCTGCTCACTATCGCTAACATGGTATCTTTGTGGCAGCGCGCTGAGCGTCAGAAATTGGCGATCGCTTTCGCGTTTGTGCTGTGGGGACTAGGTTTCACAGCGATGATCGCGATCAGTCGCGGCGCCTTGGCTGAAGGCGATGCGCTGCCGTCCTTTCTTCATCACACGCCGCTCTCGATGCTCGCTTGGATTGGTGTGTTCTTGATAGCGCTGATGGCGATCGCTGTTCAGCGCGGCTGGTTGAGATACGCCAACGCGCTGTTGGTAGCTTTCATGTGGATCACACAGCTCGGCTTCACGGCATTGCCGTTCATCTATGTCGTTTCGCCGACTGCGCGCCTTGAGACGACTGCTTCAACTGAACATCGCGAATGTCCGCTCGCCAGCTTGATCGGCAAGAATCGCTGCGATAACTACACGCCGATCATTCCGTATGAGATGGTGCGCGCGAACGCGCAGACATTGGCTGAGCTGCGACTCGGTCCGTTTGCGCACGCTGACGACGCGCCTGTGCCTATCCTGCTGCGCTTTCAGCCGCTGCAAGAGCCTTCAGAAGGCAGCTTTCGAGTCGCGGTGCTGAGCGGCGAGGCGCAATACGTCTTGCATCAGCGGACGGCGCGCCTTGCGCAGTCGCTTGCGCTGCCTGAATTGCCTGACTATCGCTTCACCTTGCGCGGCGCGCTGACGCTTGAGCCTGCCTGCGCCGATCAGCGCATACGCGCACGCTTGATCGTTGACGACGGACAGACGCAGCGCGTCGCTATTGATCACATGGCGAGCGTTGAATCGACGCCGTTCGCGCTTGACCTGAGCGACCTGCGCGGACGCGCTTTCACGCTGCTCTACGAAGTGCAGAGCGACGC
>DAOTWB010000168.1:0-8644 GCA_034436235.1 Anaerolineae bacterium | reverse complement strand
CGTCGTCGCCGCCCTAATCGTCTTCTTTCCGATGCTGATGTCTACGCTTGTAGGCATTCGCAGCGTGCCTGCTGAGCTACGCGAGTTGTTCCGCGCTCTGAATGCCTCGCCATGGCAGACCTTCTACCGCCTTGAGCTGCCGTCTGCTGCGCCGTCGCTGTTCGGCGGCTTGAAGGTCAGCGTGACTCTAGCGGTAGTTGGCACTGTGGTCGGCGAGGCGTACGGCGCGACGGCAGGCTTAGGGTTCATGATTTTCTCGTCGCGCTTTGTGTACAATCCTGCAGGCGTCATGGTCGGCGTCTTCACGCTGACTGCGCTCGCGCTCTTGCTCTACGAAGGCGTAGCGCGTCTAGAGCGCTGTGCGTTGCGTTGGCGTGCGCCGCAATCGTGACACAATTTCACTCAGAGAGGTAGATCATGCGTAAGTTTCTAGCCATTCTGTTCGTGTTGAGCCTTGCGCTCTCGGCGTGCATAGTGACAGGCGAGCCGCAAGTCGGCATCATGAAAAAGAAGAGCGGTGAGGTGAAAAAAGAAGAAGGCGCGCACGGCGCAGGCGAAGAAGCGCACGGCGAGCCAACTGCCGAGCCAACTGTTGAGCCAACGCCCGGCGCCGCGCTGCCCTACCGCGACGTCTTGGCGAGCGATGCTGAGCTGACGCCGATAACGCTCTTTTTGGGCTACATTCCGAACGTGCAGTTCGCGGCTGTCTACGTGGCAATTGAGCAAGGCTTCTTCCGCGAGAACGGCATTGCGCTGACCATTGAACACGGCTTCGATGAGACGGACGGCTTGACGCGAATCGCCACGAACAACCTGCAATTCGGCATGATCAGTGGCGAGCAAGTGCTATTGGCGCGTGCGCAAGGCGCGCCTGTCAAGTATTTCTTCCGTTGGTATCAGCGCTTCCCTGTCGGCGTGGTTGTGCCGAAGGATAGCCCGATCCGCAAGCCACAGGACTTGAAAGGCAAGATCGTCGGCGTGCCGGGCAAGTTCGGCGCCAGCTACTTTGGCTTAAAGGCGCTGCTGAACGCGGCTGAGCTGGAAGAGCGCGATCTGCGCGAAGTGCGCGCCATCGGCTACGACACTGCGCCGATCTTCTGCGAGCGGCAAGTGGATGCCTCAGTCATTTACATCGCCAACGAGCCGCTGCAGATCGCGGCGCGCTGCTTCGAAGTGGACGTGATCGCCATCAGCGACTACGCCGACCTGGTCTCGAATGGCTTGGTCACTAATGAGAAGACCATCGCAGAGCGTCCTGAGCTGGTGCGCGGCATGGCAGAGGCGTATGGACGCGGCTTGGCGCTGACCATCGCCAATCCTGATCTCGCCTATCAGATCAGCCGCAAGTTCGTGGAAGGTCTGGCTGAGGACGATCCGATCCAGAAGCAGGTCTTGCTGCGCTCAATCGAGCTGTGGAAAGCTGAGCGACTCGGCGAAAGCACGGACGAGGCATGGCGTCTGACGGCTGAGACGCTCGTCTCAATGGGCTTGATCGACTCGATTGAAGGCTATCAGGACGCTTACACGAACGAGTTTCTGCCTGAGTCGTACGAGTAGCGCCATGTTGCGTCTTGAGAGCGTCTGGCAGCGCTTCGGCGCGCTCGAAGTGCTGCACAACATCAGTTTTGAGCTGGCAGCAGGCGAGTTCGTCTGTCTGGTCGGACCGAGCGGCTGCGGCAAGACGACCTTGCTGCGCATCGCGGCGGGCTTACTGAAGCCGAGCGCAGGTCAGGCGCTCTTCAATGGCGAGCCGATCTCAGCGCCGCGCCCTGAGATCGGCATCCTGTTCCAACAGCCGAACCTGCTGCCGTATCTCAGCACGCGCGCCAATGTGGAGCTGCCTTTGGCGTTGCGCGGCGTATCGCGCGCGGCGCGCCGCAACATCGCTCAGCAGGCGCTTGTTCAGCTCGGGCTGGCGGAATTTGCTGAGGCGTATCCGAGCCAGCTCTCAGGCGGCATGGCGCAGCGCGCTGCGCTCGGACGCGCCTTAGTCCAAAATCCATCGGCCTTGCTGATGGATGAGCCGTTCGGCGCGCTGGACGCCATGACGCGCGAGCTGATGCAGCTAGAGCTGCTCGATCTGTGGCAGCGCACACACAAGACGATCCTGATGGTGACGCACAGCATCACAGAAGCAATCTTCATGGCGGATCGCGTCTTGGTGCTGACAGCGCGTCCGAGCAGGCTCAGCGCGATGCTGGACGTGCCGTTGCCACGTCCGCGCCGTTTGGCGATGGTGCATTCGCCTGAGTTTGGCGCGCTGGCGGCACAGCTGCGCAGCTACATCAATGCGTTCAGCGCCTGAGCATCATCCTCTGGAAGCAACGGTAGCCAAAAGCTGAAGATGCTGCCGATGCCTGCTTCACTGTTGACCCAGACTTTGCCGCCGTGTCGCTCGATCACTGTGCGCACAAGGCTCAAGCCCAGCCCTGTGCCGCTGATGTGATCAGTGCCCGGCTCGCGCGCGCGGTAGAAGCTGCTGAACAGCCGCTCCTGCCGCTCTTTGCCGATGCCGTAGCCGTTATCTTGCACTTCAAAGAGCAGACGGCGCTCTTTGGCAGTCAGCCGCACTTGGATCAAGCCGCCATCAGGCGTGTACTTGATGGCGTTATCAACAAGATTACCAATGGCGCGCCGCAGCTGCGAAGCGCTGCCGCGCACGCGCAGCGGATTGCTGGGCAGCTGCACAGTGAGTGTATGACGCTTCAAGGCGATTGCATTGCGCTGCGCGTCAAGCTCAGCCGCCACCAATTCGTTGAAATTGACTGCTTGCCAGCCTGCCTCGCGCTCGCTCTCCACTTTCTCTAAGGTCAGCAGGTCTTCGATCAGCGTGCGCATGGTCTGGTGCGCGTTGCGCACGCTTTGAATGTAGCGCTTTTGAGTGTCGCTGAACGCATAGCCTTCAAGCGATTCAAGCAGCATCTCGAAATAATTGATCGCCACGCCGAGCGGATTGCGCAGGTCGTGAGACGCCATGCGGATCATGTGCGATTTGATCTCTTCGAGTTCGCGCACTTCGGCGTACAAGCGCGCTTGGCGCAGCGCAGAGGCGATCTGGCTGCCCAGCGCTTCCGCCATCACGCGCTCATCCTCGCCGAAGTGCCGATCATGGCGGCTTTCCAGCGCCAATGCCACACCGACAACTTCAGTGCGCAAGACATTTGTAGTCGTTGGCGCTGTGGCGAGCGGTATGATCAACAGCGCGCGCACGGCATGAGTCGTCATGAATTCGCGCAGCGCCTCAGAGAGCAAGCGCGACTGAATGTTGTAGCTGCTGCTGCGTTGTGTGTCTATGGCATGGCGCACTTCAGGCAGACTGTCGAGCGCGTAGGCGCTGCCGAGTCGCGGCAAGAAATTCGTGCTGAGGCGCGCAGTTGGCAAGCGGTAAACATGCGTCAGCTCGATCTCGCCCTGCAGTTTGCGATAATCTGCCATGACCACTGCCGAGACGCGCAAGGTAGTCGTCAGCGCTTGCGCAGCGATCGCCAGCACCTGCGGTCGCTCTAGACTGGTCGAGATCATGCGGCTGGCAGTGTAAAGCGACGCCATTTCATCGGCTTGGTGCGCCGCCTCGCGATACAAGCGCGCATGGTCGAGTGCAATGGCGGCACGCTGTGCAAGGCGCTGCACAAAAGCGATGTGAGATGCAGCAAAAGTATCCTCTTGCTCGCCTTCCAGCCAAATCACGCCGATGACCTTGTTGCGCAGCTCAATTGGCACGGCGATCACAGAGCGTGTCTCAGGCAAGATATGGTCAGGATGATGGTCAGGATCGGCAGCCAAATCAGTGACGTGCTGGCTCTGGCGCGTGCGCACAGCGCGTCCGATGATGCTATTGTCCAAGTGCCACACTTTGTCTTGCGGATCGAATTTCGGATAGCCGAGCGCGACCAATGCTCTCAGCGTGTTCTCTTGCTCGCTCAGCGTGATGAACATGCCTGCTGCGGCGCCTGTGCGCCGCAACGCCCAGTCCATAGTCAGCATCAGCACGCTGTCGAAGTCGAGCGTGGCGCCAAGCTCCTGATCGACGCGCTGGAGCATTTTCAGCTCTTCAAGCTGCTCAGTCAAACTGTCAAGCGAGCTCGTCATCAGCAACTCCTAGAAAGCGCAAAATTGCGGCGTCGCGCTCGGCGTGTGGCATGGTCACAATCGTAGTGTGACCTGCCTCTGGGATATTCAAAACTTCCGCGTGCGGCATGCCTGCGCGCATCAGCGCGAGTGCCTCATCGGTCAGGACAGGCTCAGTTGGGCTGAAAATGCCCATGCCTGCGCGCAAGATCAGCACAGGGCAGCGCACCTGCGGATACAGCTCAGGCAATTCTGACCATTGCGCCACTGCGGCAGGCGCGCGCTCTGCATCCAGCACGTAGCGCGCGATGTTGCGAATGTAGCTTCCATCAGGCTGTCGGCGCAGATTGCTGCGCAGCAGCAGATCGAGTTCTTCTGTGTACGGCTGATAAAGCGGATGATACTTGTAGCGCTCAATATAGGCTTCCAGAGACGGATAGCGATACGGCATAGTGTCGTAATAGGCGTTGAGCGCCTGCACTTCGTGCGGATTGGGCGGCGCGCCGCCGTCAATCAGGATCAAATGCGTCACGCGCTCAGGCTGCCGCGCCGCTAGCAAGACGCCGAGCATCGCGCCAAAAGAATGTCCGATCACAGCGCACTGACGGATGTTGAGACGATCTAGCGCGTCCACAAGCTCAGCGTAGTGCGCTGCCAGTCCGTACTCGCCAAATGGCATATCGCTGCCGCCGCGTCCGCGCAGATCAGGCGCGATCAGCCGCCGCCGACCGTCCAACAGGCGCGCTAAGCGCAGCGCCTCGATGCTATTGGCGGTGATGTGATGCAAGAAAAGGACAGGCGGCTGAGCGCCTTGCCAATCGCGCACCAGCATACGGATGCGATGTGCCATGACACGGTAGATGAGTTCAGTCGCCATCAAAAAATCCTGCTGTACAGATATAAAACGAGGGCGTGTTGGCGGACTTGCCGAATCGCCCTCGTCAGAATGCAAATGCCGCAGTGTTCAGGCGCGATTAGAGCGCTTTTTGCGTCTTCACATCGAACAGATGCATGTTCAAGACATCGATCACAACCTGAATGCGCTGCCCAACGTGCGCCTGTGTGCGCGGATCGACGCGCGCTACAAAGGTCTTGCCGCCTTCTTCAAGGTAGAGAATCTTCTCATTGCCCATCTGCTCAACCACGTCCACGTTCGCCTCGATAGGCGCCGGCTGGATGCTGGGCGGCGTGTAATGCGAGTCGTGGATCGATTCGGGACGGATGCCGAAGATGACCTCTTGCCCGACATGATCGCGGTAGCGCTGATAGCGATGCTCTGGCACAGGCAGCTTGTAGCCGTTGTTGGTGATGACGTACAACTTGCCATCTTCGCTGACCAGCTCCGAATGCTCGAAGAAGTTCATCGAAGGGCTGCCGATGAAGCCTGCCACGAACACATTGGCAGGATGATCGTAGAGATTCTGCGGCGTGTCGATCTGTTGCAGCTCGCCGGCGCTCATCACTGCGATGCGCGTGCCCATCGTCATGGCTTCCACTTGGTCGTGCGTCACGTAGATGAAGGTGGTGCCGAGCCGCTGATGCAGCTTGCTGATGAAAGCGCGCGCTTCGACGCGCAGCTTGGCGTCCAAGTTAGAGAGCGGCTCGTCCATCAGGAAGACCTGCGGCTCGCGCACGATAGCGCGTCCGACCGCCACGCGCTGGCGCTGACCGCCTGAGAGTTGGCGCGGCTTGCGGTCGAGCAGTTGATCGATCATCAGGCTCTTAGCAGTCTCGCGCACGCGCCGATCGATCTCATCGCGCGGCACGCGGCGCAGGCGCAAGCCGAACGCCATGTTCTCGTAGACGGTCATGTGTGGATAGAGCGCATAGCTCTGGAAGACCATCGCGATGTCGCGGTCTTTTGGCGCAATATTGTTGACGATGCGGTCGCCGATCCAAATCTCGCCCTCTGAAATTTCTTCTAGCCCTGCCAACATGCGCAGGCTGGTCGTTTTGCCGCAGCCCGACGGACCGACGAGGACGAGGAACTCCTTGTCCGCCACCTCAATGTTGAGGTCTTTCACTGCGACTACGTCGCCAGGGTAACGTTTGTAAACGTTTCGGAACGATACGCTTGCCACTGAAACCTCCAAGAATTGTGTTGTCTGAACGCGCTCAACGGACACGCAAATTGTGTTTTGACGCTAGATTATGCCACTGCCTGCAAAATTTCACAACAAGTTTCACAAGTGCAGCGCCAGAATCTTGTTCAATCTGCTGATCAGATGCCGAACCAGCTCATCAGCTTCATGACCATGCCCATGTTGCGCTCCACCTTCACCTTGCCCGACATGAACGCCATCATCGGATTCAGCTCGCCGCCCATGATCTTCATCAGGTCGCTCGCCTCAGCCCGCAAGATAGCATCCGCCTCGGCAGGCGGCGCGCCTTCGCCGATATCCAGCGCGCCCTGATGCACCTTCAGCCAAAAACTGCCGCCGCCTTCGCCGCCCAGCTCAAAGGCGATCAGACCGCTATCGGCGCGCGCTTTCTCAGCGTCAAAACGCTCGCGCAATTTCTCAAACATCTCGCTGATGTTGCTGAACATGCTTCACCTTCGTCCTTTGCTGTTGTCAGGTAGCCAATTTGAGAGAAGTATAGCGCCTTTTCGCCATTCTGCCGAAAGCGCTTGTCAATTCGCTCACTGGGCGCTAGGCTTATGCCGTTCACATCGCTCAAAATCAGGACGCACACCTATGACCGATCAGCCTGAACAGAACGCTCTGCCTGCTGAGCCTGATGCCGAAGCGACGCTGCCTGCTCAGCCTGAGCCGTACGATCCGAGCTTGGCAGAGCTTTTAGGACACTTGTTGCGCACGCCACGCCGCACGCTTGAGCGCGTGCGCGCCGTCCTCTACGAGCTGCCCGAAGATCGCCTCGCCTTTGCCAACCGCGCGCCTAGCGCAGCTGCTTCAGCCGAGATGCTTGAGGATAACGCAGCGCGTAGCCTGCGCTTTGAAGCGCTTTTCACGCCGACCTTGCCCATCACGCGCGCGCAAGCGTTCTTGGCAGGCGGCTTGGCGCTCTTGACCGTGCTTGCCTTCATCGGCTCAGCGGACTTGCAATCGGTCGCGGCGCGGCGCAGCCTTGAGCTGCCCTTTGGCGGCGCGCTGCTGCTGCTCGTAATGGTTGTAGCAACCTTGATCGCCGCTGCGAACAACATCGGCTTGCCTCTGCAGCGCCTTGCGCCATTGCAGCTGCCTGCGACGCCGTCGCCTGCCGTCGCCTACCAGACGCCGATGGATCGCTTCTTGGCGGCGCACGGCTTGCGGCTCGTCCTAGCCTTCATCGGCATTTTGGGCAGTCTTGGTGCGTGGCTCTTCAACGCCAACAATCAGTTCACAGCGCTTGGCACATTGGTGTGGCTATTGAGCATTGCAGCGTGGATCGGCGTCTTCATGCCGCGCACACAAGGCGAGCGCTGGACAGAGCGCGTTCAAGCATGGCGCAAAGGCTTGAGCAGCGCGTTGCGCCTGCGCTGGTCGTGGACTTTCGCGCTCTTAGCGGCGATCTTGCTGCTTGGCGCTTGGCTGCGCCTGAGCGACCTGAGCCTTTATCTGCCCGATATGACGAGCGATCACGTGGAGAAAGCGCTTGACGCGCAAAAAGTGCTGGACGGCGACCGCTCTGTTTTCTTCCCAAACAACGGCGGACGCGAAGCCTTCCAGATGTACTTCATCGCCTTGCTGCATCAGGTGACGGGCATTCCGATCAGCTTTGAGCTGATCAAGCTGGCGAGCGGATTGGAAGGTCTGTTGACAATCGTGATCGCTTATTGGCTCGGACGCGCTATGTACGGCGATGAAAATCGGCAACTTGGCAATTTGGTCGGCTTGCTGATGGCGGCGCTTGTGGCGGTCAGCTATTGGCACATTATGCTCTCGCGGCTTGGGCTGCGCATTGTGCTGACGCCGCTGCTGGTGATGCTGCTGCTGGTCTTTTTAGCGCGCGCAGTGCGCTACAATCGGCGCGGCGACTGGATCATTGGCGGTTTGCTGCTCGGCGCGGGCTTGTATTTCTATCAAGCGGTGCGCATTGTGCCGTTGTTAGTGATCGTCGCGTTCTTACTGGCTATCGCGTTGCGTGTGCGCAGCGGACGTGCGCTGCGCGCCTACGCTTTCAACTTCACGGCACTCGTCGCAGTCGCTTTTGCTGTCTTCGTGCCGCTGGCGCGCTACTTCTACGACTATCCTGAGTTTTTCCTAGAGCGCACCACAGGGCGGCTCTTTGGCGAGGATATCATCGAGATTCGCAACAGCGAAGGCGAGGTGATCGGCAGGCGCGCTGCGCTAGTCGAGGATCGCATCGCCGCTTTTCAACAAAATCTGAGCGTGCTGGGCGAGACGCTGCGCCGCTCGCTGCTGATGTTCAACCATCGTGGCGATACGGCTTGGATCACGGGCGATCCTGACGGCTCGCCGCAGCTCGATCCATACACGGGCGCATTCTTCGTGCTAGGACTCGGCATGGTCTTCGGACGCATGCTGCGGCGGCGCGATCCTGCCGAATGGCTGCTGCCGTTCGGCGTCTTGATCTTGATCTTGCCTTCGGCGCTCGCCATCGCCTTCATCATCGA
>DAOTWB010000167.1:0-12363 GCA_034436235.1 Anaerolineae bacterium | reverse complement strand
CCGCCTGACGGATTGCTGCCGAAGAAGATGGTCAACAGCAGCAGCGTCAAGCCTGTCACAAGCCACAGGTAGCGATAACGGCTGAGCCAGCGCAGGTTGGTCGGCAGGCGCGTCACGCCGATCAGCGCAAGGCACGCAAGGACGAGCCACGTGCTTTGCCGCGCAGCAAAGTTCGGCGCGACGCGCTCGATTTGCAGGATTCCCCAGCCCGTTAGAAGCAACACTAGCGGCAGCAAAAACGGATCGCGGCAAGGCAGCCAGCGGTTCAAGGCGAGATGCGCGCCAATGGCGCAGCTCAGCCACAGGACGGCATACCAGACCGCGACCGCGTTTTCGCGCATAAGGCTCAGGCTCAGCGCTGCGCACAAGATGAACGCGCTCGCCGCGCTCAGCAGCAGACGCTCGCGCCGTTGCGCTTGCCACGCCGCTTCTCGCTGATGCTTCCTGAGCGTTGGCGTTTGCTCAGCGTGCAGGAGCGCCATCTTCATCGGGCAGAGCGCTCAACGCGACGCCGTGCTGAAATATTTGCTGACGAGCGGCGCAAGGCGGCTGAGCGTCTCAGGCGTGACGCGCTCACGCGCAGTGGCGAGCGCGCTGCTGAGCGCGTCCTGATAGGTGCAAGGCGGTGCCTCACGCGCTAACATGGCGATCGCGTTGCGAATGGCGCGCTGCGCCAGACCGATGTTGGCGTTGAACTGCTTGAAGACCAATTCCGCGCTGACCGCTTCCGCGCTGTGATGCCACACATCGTAATCCGTGACGTGCGCCATGACCGCGTAGCACATCTCTGCTTCACGCGCCAAGAAAGCCTCAGGGCTGGTCGTCATGCCGATGATCGCGAAGCCCATGCGACGGAAAACTTCGCTCTCAGCGCGCGTGCTGAAGCGCGGACCTTCAACGGTCACGAACGTACCGCCTTCATGGACTGTGCCGCCTGCCTCGCGCGTCGCTCTGGCGATGATACGGCTCAGATCAGGACAGAATGGCTCTGCTACGCTGACATGCGCTACCAAGCCATTGCCGAAGAACGTGCGTCCGCGATCGAGGCGCGTGTTATCGTAAAGCTGATCAGGCACGACGATATGACCGGGCGCCAATTCTTCCTTGAGCGAGCCACACGCGCTCACTGAGATGACGTGCGTCACGCCGAGCAGCTTCAGGGCGAAGATGTTGGCGCGGTACGGCACTTCGCTCGGCGTGTAAATGTGACCGCGTCCGTGACGCGGCAGAAAAGCGACGCGCACGCCTTCCAAGCTGCCAATGGTGATCGTGTCGCTTGGCTTGCCAAAAGGCGTCTCAAGGTCAAGCGCCGTGATCTCGGTCAAGTCAGGCATGTTGTACAAGCCTGAGCCGCCGATGACCGCGTAATGAACTATTTCCATCGAAGTCGTCTCTCCAGAGCGCTTCAGTCGACGAGATATATGCAGCTATTCTACTCGCAGCAAGGCATCTTAGGCAACGCTTGTTTCATGACACGCTGATTTATGGTATGCTGTAAGCAGTTCAATCTACGTGAGTGAGTGAAAGGCGCATGAGTCAGTCTGCCGAAGGACCGAAATCGCTGTTACGCCGCTTGCTGCGCCGACCCGATGATTTGACGCAGTCGCCTGAGTCAGCAGCTGCGCCTGAGCCTGAGCCGAAGAAGTCATCTTCTGTCGGCACATCGCCTGTTCGTCCGCTTCCGCCTGACGAAAATGTGCAGCCTGCCGAGCCGATCTTGCCGAATGTGCGCAGCACACAACCTGCGCCTGCCGCGCACAGCGTCGGCAACCTTGAAGAGCGCTTGCGCGCTGAACTCGCCCTTGAAAAGCTGCGCCAGAAGACGGCGCGCGTCGCCGCTGAGTTCGCCAGCGGCAAGATCAACCGTGCGCAATTCCTGGCACTTTATGCGCACTACAACGAAAAGCGCATCATCATCGAGCGGCTGCTGGAGCGCGATCCTGATACACAGGCATGGCAGAGCGTAGCGCGCTCAGGGCAGACTGCTTTCTTGCGTCAGCACTACGCTTCGCGCGTGCTTTCCTACGCGATCTACTTTCACGACTCATTTCAGCCGCTGATTGTGCAAGGGCAGCCATCGCTGCCTGAAGATATCACGCTCAAGATTTTGACGGCGATACGCCTTGTACGGCGCACGCAGCGCACCCTAAGCGCACAACGCAAACAGGTTGACGAAAATCACTGGGCAGTTTTCATCCCAGCCGAGTTCACCACTGCCATCGCGATGTTTTCGCTAGAGCCTTCAACGCGGCAAGTGCTTTTGGTGCAAGATTTGCATCACGACTTTGAGCGCGCCAACCGAACTTTGCTATTGCGCGACGTGCGCGCTGCTGAGCATTACGTCTTTCCGCACCGCGCGCTTTTTGAGGATATATCTTAGTCCATCGCTCGATAGGCGTCCAGCTTGCGCTGCAGACGATCTGTCATGGCTTGTGTTTCGGCAAGGCGCGCTTCAAGCTGCGCGCACTTCTCTTCAGAGGCAGCAAGGTCTGCCGCGAGCTCAGAGCATCTTTCCTCAGACTCGGCAAGACGTGTTGTGAGCGCAGTGCGTTCAGCCTGAGCCTGCATTTCAGAGTCAAGCAAACGCTCTTGCAAAGCGCTTATTGTTTGCTGGCACTCTGTCAACACTTGCCTTAGATCATCAAGTTCTTTCTCTGCCTGCTGCAAATAGCGCGCTCGCGCATTCGACTCCTGTTCAATCTGCTGCATGTAGCTGCGCGCGCGTTCCAGCTCTTCGACGTACGCCGTGCGCTCAGTCTGCCTGTGCTGCAGCTGCGCGGCTAGCTCGGCTTCCAACTGCTGCATGTGGCTGCGCGCGCGTTCCAGCTCTTCGACGTACGCCGTGCGCTCAGTCTGCCTGTGCCGCAGCTGCGCGGCTAGCTCGGCTTCCAGCTGCTGCATGTGGCTGCGCGCGCGTTCCAGCTCTTCGACGTATGCCGTGCGCTCAGTCTGCCTATGCTGCAGCTGCGCCGATAGCTCGGCTTCTAACTGCTGCATGTAGCTGCGCGCGCGCTCCAGCTCTTCAACATACGCCGTGCGCTCAGTCTGCCTGTCTTGGCTAATCGCTGCCAACTGATGCTCTAAGTGCTGTATGTGAGTCCTAGCGCGCTCAATCTCTTGAGCGTAGGACTCATGCACATCTCGCAGAAGCTGATCAAACTTGTGTTTTATGCGGCTGGTGCGCGCTTGCGCCCGACGTTTTTCTGTCTGCGCCTTTTGAAGTTCTGCTTGCAATACTATGCGCTGACCTAGCTGGCTGAAAAGCTGACCTATCGTAGCGTGCTTGTCCTGAGAGAACGACAGAATTGGCGAGAGCAGCGCAGCTGCTTCCGCGCCAACAGCTAGGATGCCAAGCCCGTGTTCATGGAGAAACTCGAAGTGTGGAAACACGTCGCGCAGTTCGTGCCAGAGCTGCCACACGCCAAAATTGGCTTCTCGAACGTTGATGTCGTGAAAGACCATCACACCGCGCGCGCTCATTTTAGGCAGCCAGTTTTCATAATCTTGCTTCACTGCTTCATAGGTGTGGTAGCCGTCAATGTGCAGCAGATCGATCTCGCCGTCTGCGAAATGCCCGAGCGCCTCATTAAAAGTCATGCGCAGCAGACGCGAAAAGCTGCTGTAGACTTGGTTGTTATAATGCTGCACCTGCTCAAAAACTTCTTCGCCGTAAAAGCCTGCTTGCTCATCGCCTTGCCACGTATCTACAGCATAGCAGCGCGTGTGCAAAGCTAAGGACTTGACAGCTTGGCAAAACGCGAAATATGAGACGCCATAGTGTGTGCCAAGCTCCACCAATAGCGACGGCTCAGTGAGCGCGATGAGCAAGCGCGCAAACGGTGTGTGCTGCCACCACGCAGAAGGCGCTACATAGTCTGTATCCAAAAAAATGACAGGATAATCGAGCGGATTGAACATGAGCGCGCATCCACGGCTGAAACAGCCATACTTGAGCAGTGCGGAACGCCACGTCTCTCGCTACGCAAGCGACGTTGCCTACACTGCTTCCACGTACAATGGATCGAGCGGATCGGGCAGTGCAGCGGCGCCCGGCAAGCGTCCCTGCATTGACCACGCGCCTGTCCACGTGATTTCGACTTCCACCACTTGTCCGCGCCGCTCTTGTTCATCAGCGAAGAAGACCAGCTTATTCTGCGGCGTCCGTCCGCGCCATTTATCGCCTTGCTTCGCCTCGACCAGCACCTGGACGCGCTTGCCGAGCCACATGGCATTCCGCTCAGCGCTGATGCGCGCATGTTGCTCATCTAAGAGCTGACGGCGACGCTCTTTCTCTTCTTCAGGCACGTCATCAGGCATCGTGCGCTCGCTCAGCGTTTGCGGTCGCGGACTGTACTTGGCGATATGGACTTTATCGAGCCGCAGCTCTTCCAAGAGCTGATAGGTCTGCATGAACTGCGCTTCGCTCTCCGATGGAAAACCGACGATAACATCGGTGTTGATCGCTACATCAGGAATGCGCGCGCGAATGCGCTCGATCAATGCCCGATATTGCGCCTGAGTGTAGCCGCGCTTCATACGGCGCAGAATCTCGTCGTCGCCGGCTTGCACAGGCACTTCGATGTGCGGCATCACGGCAGGCAACTCTGCTACCGTATCGAGCAGCTTGTCGGTCATCCAATTCGGATGGCTGGTCAGGAAGCGGATGCGCTGCAAGCCTTCCGCTGTGCCTGCTTCATGGACAATGCGCAGCAGATCGGCAAGATCAGGACCGTTAGGAATATCCTTGCCGTAGCGATCCACGATCTGACCGAGCAGCGTCACTTCTTTGACGCCTTGCCGCGCTAGGCTGCGCACTTCTGCCACAATCTCGCCAACGCTGCGGCTGCGCTCAACGCCGCGCCGAAACGGAATGATGCAGAATGAGCAGGCGTGCGAGCAACCGTAGACCACAGGCACGTGCGCTGAGACGAGATTGCCGCGCTCATGCGCAGGCAAGATCAGCAGCTCATCTTGCAGCGCATCTTGCAAGGCGCGCGCTTCCGCCTCGATGGCGCGCACATCTTCCATGCCGCGCTCTTTGAGAAAAGTGACCATCGGCTGCGGATCGGATGGCGCCATGAAGACATCCACAAAAGGAAAACGCTTGCGCAACGGCAATGGATCGCGCACGCCGACCATGCAGCCCATCACGCCGATGATCTTCTCAGGCTGCTGACGCTTGATCTTGTGCAGGGCGTGCAAGCGCTGCACGCCTTTTTCCTCAGCGCCTTGCCGCACCACGCACGTATTCACCACCAAGACGTCAGCCGCTTCAGGCGACTCGGCAGCGCGCAAGCCGAGCTTCTCCAGCTCGCTGGCAAGCCGTTGCGAGTCGGCTACGTTCATTTGGCAGCCGAGCGTCCAGATGAAATATTGCGAGTGACCTTGCTGAGTCGGCACGTCTCAATCCTCGTTCCCAAGCATACTTGTATTATAACGGACTGCATTGACTATGGCTAGAGTCGCCGCAGACATGAGACGCGCTATCATCAAAGCTGCCATGATCAAGTCATTCAAGGCGCTTGCTCTGATGCATCGCGCTGATCAGCGGCGCGGCGACTGACTCAAGTACAGGTAGATCGGTCGGATTGCCCAGTCGCTGTTCAGCACGCTGAAGCCTGCTTCAGGCAAGCTCGGTATGCCGTCGTTGACGTAGCCGCTCAGCGAAGCGAAGTTCAAATTCCACAGGATCATCGGTCCCATGAAAGATGCCAGCGGCTCGCTCTGCGCCAGCTCGAAGGCGCGCATGATGTACTGCGCCTGCTGTATCTCGCTCAGACGGCTCATCCAGCCTAAGGCAGGCTCAGCTGGCGGAATGGCGAGCGGACCTGCCACATGGTCGCGGTAGCGCAGATTCTCAAAGCTCGCCCAGCCGAACTCGGTTGCCCATAGCTTGCCATTGGCGTGACCGAATTCCAGCATAATGTTGCGATAATCTTGGATGTTATCTAGGAAGAAGAAGAAGCGCTGATCATCCCAGCCTTGCGATGGATTGGCGCAACAGCGCGCGTCAGGCGGATTCGCCCAGCCGTATGGATGAATGCCGATGCCGAAATTCGGATCGTCAATCGGCAGTCCTGCGCTGTACAGCTCGCGCAGCCAACGCCGATCATCCACTGAGCCGTCAGGCGTATCGCCTGCTGGCGCCGGACCTGCCGTCAGCACCACGATCTCGCTTGAGCGCTGCCGAATGGCGCGATAGGCAGCGTCAAAGTAGCGCTTGTAGACGGCGCCGCCTTTCGGCACGCCTGTCCACTCGCGAGCTAGGTTTGGCTCGTTCCAAATCTCGATGGCGTTGATGTAGCTCGTCCCCCAGTTATCCAAAAGTGTGCCGATGAACGCCGCATAAGTGTTCGGATCGCTCGGCGGACCTTCTAACTTGCCGCGCGCCTCAGGCGGACGCGCCCAATCAGGCGCGTTGACGATGCTGATCATGATCTTGAAGCCGCGCCTGCCTGCGTAGATCAAGTTATCTCGGATCACGCTGAAGACTTGGGTGAACACGCCGCGCTCAGGCTCCATCTCGCGCCAATTCACCTGCGTCTTGATCCAGCGCAAGCCCATGAACTGGACGCGATCTACCAGCAGCTGCCAAGCGTCAATTTCGACGTTGGCATAAGCCTGAATGCCCATCAAATCGGCGTTCAGGGTCGGCAGCGGCGGCAGCGTTGGCGCAGCAGTTGGCGCAGGCGTCGGCGTCGCCTCAGGCGTGGCAGTCACAAAGACCACTTGCGGCGTCAGCGTGGGCGGATCGGCGACTGAGCCGAAAGGCGGAATGAACGGCGTCGGCGTTGGCACAGCTTGCGCACTGATCGGCACGAGCGCAACCGCGCTGACCGCAAGCAACAGTCCGATGACCGTGAAAAGCCTGAGGCGCATCACACACTTCCTCGCACACTCAACCTGACCTTCGCATTGTATCACAGCACATAGTTGCCTCAGCGCGCTGAATAGGTTATGTTTGGCTATAGTCAAAGAAATTGGATGTTCAAGCGCTCGACATGTACAGTATAGCATAACGACTGCGCAGATCAGGTTCGCTTATCATGCTCTCAGATGTCTCTATCGGTATCGCTTTTCTAGCAGGCTTGCTCTCTTTCATCTCGCCGTGCGTCTTGCCGCTCATCCCTGCTTACATCGGCTATCTCACAGCGCGCGCCAGCGGACAAGCGGCGCTGGAAGCTGGGCAAGGCAACGCGGCGCTCAGCCTCAGCCGCGCTAATCGTTTGGCAGTGTTTTTGCACGGCGTGGCTTTCGTGCTAGGTTTCACGCTGATCTTCGTCGGCTTCGGAATGCTGATCAGCAGCGGCTTTCGGCTGATTGTCGGTCGCGAGACGGCGGATGTGGTAGGCGGCGGCGCGCGCGACTTGCAGATGATCCTTGCGCAAGTCGGCGGCGTGATCGTGATCTTCTTCGGCTTGCATGTGATGGGCGTGACGAGCTGGTTGCTGCGGCGCTTGGTCTACAACGTGAACTGGTCAGCCTTAGGCGGCTTAGGCGCGGCGCTGAAAGGCTTCTTCGAGCGACTGCTGGGCATCCTGTACGCAGATACGCGCCGCCAGATCGATCCGCGCAATCCATATGGCTTTCTCGGCTCGGCGCTGATGGGCATGGTTTTTGCGGCGGGCTGGTCGCCGTGCATCGGTCCGATTCTCGGCTCGATTTTGACGCTCTCGGTCTCGGCGACGACAACCAGCGAGTGGTGGGCTGCCGGCGGCATGTTATTGGTTTATTCGCTCGGCTTAGGCGTGCCATTCTTGTTGGCAGCGGTCGCCATTGACCAGACGCGCGGCTTGCTGCGGCGTCTGCAGAAGCGGATGCGCTTGATCGAGGCGGTCAGCGGCATTTTCTTGATCACAGTCGGCTATTTGCTGCTCTCAGGCGAGCTGGCGCGCCTTGCCAACGTCGGCGGCGGCATCGCGGATTTCACCTACAACTTGCAAGAATGCACGGTCAGCGCGTTTCGCGGCGAGATCGCGTGGAGCGAACACGGCGCGTGCATGCGCATCGGACATGGCGCGTTTCTGCGCCAAAAGGCGCTCGCAAAGCCTGCTGAGTCCGCTGAGCCTGAGCGCGTAACGGCAAACGCGACGCCGAGCACGCCTGAGCCGCTCGTAGATCGCGCCATCGGCATAGAAGTCGGCTTGAGAGCGCCGAACTTCAGCACTAAGCTCTTCGACGGCAGCACGGTTGACCTGCGCAGTTTCGAAGGCAAGGTCGTGATCTTGACCTTCTGGGCGAGCTATTGCGCGCCGTGCCGCGACGAGATGCCGTTCTTCCAAGCGCTCAGCGAGAAGTACGACGATCTGGCGGTCTTGGCGGTCAACACAATCGAAGTCAATCCGCAAGAAGCGCGTCGGCTCGCCGCCGATCTCGACCTTCGCTTTCCGCTCGGCACGGATGAGAACAATCGGATCGGACGGCAGTTCGGCGTGCAAGGCTTGCCGACCACATACGTGCTAGGGCGCGACGGCGTGATTTTGAAGCGGCTGTACGGCGCGCTGAATTTTGCCGCCTTTGAAGCAGACGTGCGGACGTGGCTGGCTGCATCGCGCGAGTAGCGCGGCTGTGCGCAGCGGCGCTCATGGCGCTGACCGCTTTCGCGCTGATCTACGCAGTTGGCTTGCCTGAGCAAGACGCGCCGCTGCGCATACAGCCAACAGTCGCGCCGCTATTGGCAGGCAAAACGCTCGACGGCGTGCCGTTTCAGCTCTCAGCATGGCGCGGCGCGCCGATCATCGTGAATTTTTGGGCGAGCTGGTGCGCGCCGTGCCGCGAAGAAATGCCTGCCTTGCAGGCGCTGCACGAAACAGGCTTCCGCGTGGTCGGCGTGAATGTCGGCGAAGCGCCTGCGCAGGCGGCGGCGTTCGCAAGCGCGCACAACCTGACCTTTCCGATCCTGCTCGATCCTGACTACTACTGGCTGCGCGTCTTCCGCGTGCGCACGCTGCCCACGACCTTTTTCATAGCGGCTGATGGCGCGCTGCGCGAGACGGTCAGCGGCGGCATGAGCGCGCACGAACTGACCAGCAGAGCGGCTGCGCTAGGTAAGCCATAGCTGATCGTAGCGCAATAAGAAGTTTGGCTCGATCAGCACGCCGCGCACAGCTTCATCAGCATACAAGACTTGCACAGCTTGCCAGAGCGGAATCGCCAATAGGTCGCGCAGAGCGAGCTGCTCCAGCGCGGCGTAAGAATCCTGCGCGACCGCTTCCTCGAGCAGCGCCAAGGCTTCGGTCGAGTCGTACTCAGCGCCAATTGCCAGCTCGCCTGTCAGCAACGGCGCGAAGTAAGCGTGCGGATGCGGCAACAACGGCGACCAGCCGATGACGAGCAGGCGGAAAGCGCGCCGATCCACTTGATCGAAGAACGTGCGCGGCTCGGTATCTTGCACATTGAAGCGCACGGCGTCCACAGTCGTCACTTGGCTGAACAATTGCGTCACGGCGCTCAGCACGGCATCGCCGTAGAGCAGGCGCGCTGTCTGCACTTCGCTCACAACCTGACGGAAACGTGAATAGCCGCCTTCGCTGAGCGCGGCGCGCAAAGCGTCGAGCGTGAAATCGGGATAGCGCGGCGCGTCCGCAGCGCTGAACGGCGTGAAGGTATACAACGGCGCGCCGTAGCCATTCAAGCCGTCGCTGACGGCGCGCGAGCGGCTCAGGCTGTGCATCAGGACGCGGCGCGCTTGTGGTGCGTTGAACGGCTCGCGCCTTTGCCCGACGATCAGGTAGAAGCATTGCAGACTCGGCGCGCGATGCTCTTGCACAGCCGCCGCCTGTAGCGCTTCGAGCGCATCTGCGCTCGCCAAGCCGCGCCAAGCGATGTTTACCGCGCCGCGTTTGAGCGCCTCGCGCAAGGCAGCTGAGTTCTCGTAGCGCCGCAAGACGACCGTCGCCGTCTTCGGCGGCGCGCCGCGCCATGCCTCGTCCGCCACAAGGCGATACTCGTCGAAGCTGTACGCGCTCAGCCGATAGATGCCATTGGTGCGCAGCGCGCTTAGCGCAGGGCGCTGATTCAAGCGGTCGGCAGGGAAGCTCTGCGCGTGCAGCGGAAAAAACGGCGGCAAGGCGACCAATTGCCTGACGAAGCTGAGCGGCAACGCCTGTGCCAGCGTCAGTTGCAACGCGCCTGTCTCAGTGACTATCGCACTGCGCACGTAAGGCGCGATGACGGCGGCAGCACGTCCGTTCAGCCGCAAGGCGCGATTGATCGAGTCGGCGAAGGTCTGCGCTGTGATCGGCGTGCCGTCGTTGAAAGCGGCGTCGGCGCGCAGGCGGAAAATGTGCGTCAAGTTGTCCGCGCTCGCCTGATGCGACTCGGCGAGCGCAAGCTCGTAGCGCAGCGCGCCGTGCGCTTGCCGAGTCAAGCCTGTGTACAGGTGCGTCAGCACTTCCCACTCAAAATACGTGGCAGCATCGGCAGGATCGAGGTTGATCAGCGGCTCCAGCACGCCGATGATCAGCGCGTCGCGCGCTTGGGCAGCGCTCGGCAATGGCGCAACGCTCAGCGCGACGGCGAGAAACGCAACGCAGCAAAAAGAGCGGAATCGCAACATTGAGTCATCCTTCGATTCAGCCGCCGCCGCACTGGCGCAGACCGTCTTGAAATTGGCTGGCGAGCGCGCCGTCAGCATCCAGACGCGCGCCTTCGCGCAACAGCGGCAGCGCGTCGCCGCAGCGATTGAGCAGGCTGAGCGAAAGACCTGCCACAAGGTACGCGGCAGGATCCTGCGAGCCGTACTCAATCGCCTGCAGCGCGACCTCAGCCGCGCGTTGATAATTCTGCGCACGGTAGAGAACTGTGCCGAGCCAACGCAAGCACTTGACCTGCTTTGGATCGATGTCGCGGCAGCGCTCAAGGTATGTGCGCGCTTGATTCGGATCGCCGCGATTCAGGTAAATGCGTCCGAGCAAATACGGATTGATCGGATCGTCCTTATCGCGGTCGAACGCTTCTTGCAAGACGCTGATCGCTTTGTCCGAGTCAGCGCGATTCAAGTAATAGCCGGCGATCCATTGTGCAATGTAGCCGCGCGGCGCCGTCGGCTCGCTCTGCGCAACGCGCCATGCTTCTTCGTAAGCGCGGATCGCTTCAGCGCCGCTGGTGCGGCTCAGCACGTTGCCTTGTACCACATACGCGTAAGCGAGCGCCGTCACGTCAATTGGATTGCTCGCTTTCGCCAGCTCAATGGCTTCTGCAGCATAGCGCGACGCGTCGTCAGGACGATCCAAGTCGTCGTAAGTGTCTGCTAAGACGGCGAGCAACATCGGATTACGCGGCTCAAGGTCGCGCGCGCGCAGCAGATACGGCAGCGCGAGTTGCGGATTGCCGCTGCTGTTGTGCGCTAAGCCGCTCATGATCCAGCCTTCCGCCGACTCTGGATCGGCGTTGAGCGCTGCTGTCGCTGCGCGCAATAGCTCAGCGTGACGCGACTTATCGTCAGGATCGCCGCGCAAGGCGATGAGGCGCGCAAGTGTGGCGAAGAGCTGCGCATCATTTGGCGCAAGATCGCCTAGCCGCCAGAGCGCTGCAATAGCATCATCAACCTTGCCTGCCTGCATGTAGCTGATGTAACGTACGCGCAGATCGGCGGCAGGCACAGTTGGCGTCGGCGTCGGCGGATTCAAGTCAATTCTGATGTTCCGACTCGCCCAATCGCCAACGCGCTGGCTGAGCGCCTCGCGCTCATTCCAGATCAGCAGCAATGGAATCAGCGCGATTGGAAACAGAATGTAGAGCCATAGCCAGCGCAGATTGAACAGATAACGCCGCTGACCTTTGGCTGTGTAGCGTTTAGGCGTGCGTAGGTACATCTCAGTTCCCTGCGCGCTGATTGCAGATCGCCACGCCTTTGTTGGTCAGTTCGATGGCGCGCGCGCTGGTCGTCCATGCCAGCACGTCATTGAAGATCGGCATGGCGCGTCCGCAATCGCCTAGTGAGAGATATGCCAAGCCGCCATAAGACCAACATTCGGTCTGGCGGACAGGCGCAGGCACTTGCGCGTCCAGCGTGCGGCAAGTGTCAAACGCCTCAACTGCTTGCTCGTATTCCATCATCCGATAATGCACTTCGCCAAGCCAGCGCCAAGCCGGCGTGTAGCTCGGATCGATATCTACGGCAGTGCGGCAGTTATCGCGGGCAAGGTTGCGCTCGCCAATGGCGAAATAGGCGCGGCACAAGCTGGTGTAGGCTTTCACGCTGCGCCTGTTCATGCCTAAGACGGTATCGTAAGCGTTGACCGCTAAAAGATTCAGCGCTTGGTCGCCGCGCTGCAGCCCTGTGGCAAGCGCTTGCGCCGCCAAATTGAAATATGGGAACTCTAAGCGCGTGTTGTAAGCAGCAGCGCGCTTGAAGTGATC
>DAOTWB010000166.1:0-6552 GCA_034436235.1 Anaerolineae bacterium | reverse complement strand
TACGGCTGCCCGTCTGCATTTTGCGCCTAGCGGCGCGCCTCTAGCCAGTACTCTGTGGCATCGCCTTCAGCTGCCCAGCCTTCAAGGTTCTTCTTCGTCCACAGCACCTTATACCAAGCCAAGTTATCGGCGCAGAACGGACCTTCCAAGATGACGACATCGTCGCCAGTGCGCATCAGATCGAGATTGGTCGCGCGGCGTGCAGGGCTGCGCTTGAGCGCCACCAGATCGCTGATCACGCGCGCCTGATCGTTCGGCTTCAGGCGTGAAGGCTGCGTGCCGCGGCAATTGACTTCGGTCGGCGCTTCGGCGCTGCCGGCAGCGATCGGCTCGATCCAGTACTCGCGTGCATCGCCTTCAGCTGCCCAGCCTTCAAGGTTCTTCTTCGTCCACAGCAGCTTGTACCAAGCCAAGTTATCGGCGCAGAACGGACCTTCGAGGATGACGACCTCATCGCCTGTGCGCATCAGGTCGAGGTTGGTGGACGTGCGGCGCGGACTGCGCTTGATAGCGGTCAGATCGCTGCTGATGCGCGCCACATCGCCTGGCTTCAAGCGCGAGACCTGCGTGCCGCGACATTGGATCGGACCTTCCTCAGCGGTCTCTTCCAGCACCAGTTTTTCCATCCAGTATTCGCGCGCGTCGCCTTCGGCTGCCCAGCCTTCAAGATTTTTGACTGTCCACAGCACCTTGTACCAAGCCAGATTCTCGGCGCACAGCGGACCTTCGAGAATGACAACCGTGTCGCCTGTACGCATCAAGTCGAGATTGGTAGCGGCGCGGCGCGGCTCGCGCTTGATCGCGACCAGATCGCTGTTAATGCGCGCCACATCATCGGCGCGCAGGCGCGAGACCTGCGTACCACGGCATTGAATTGGCGTTGGTTCAGCTGTTGGCGTCAGATCGCCTTGAAAAAGTCCAAATTGCGTCGTAGCGCTGTTATCAGCCTGAGCGCTCAAGGAAACGCTGAAGAGCGCTGCAACAGATAACGCCATAACAAGAATCAACGAGCTTAGGCGGAAAAATCGCATGGTTTCCTCTCTCCGCGAAGAACTTGTCCATCAGCGCCTCTACTTTACTGCCAAACGCTTTGTTATGCCACTGCGACCTGTATCTCAAAAGTGTATCGGAAAGCTGAGCGCGAGTCTGAAAACTGTAAACGCTGCTCACTCGGCTTGCCGAGTCTGAGCAAGAGCGTTATGCTAGGCGCAAAAATCAAGGATCGCGTATGGGCGGCAAGTATTTTGAGGAATTGCCTGTCGGCGCGCTGTTCAAACATCGGCTTGGGCGCACTGTGACTGAGATGGATAACGTCCTGTTCTGCGCGCTGACGCTCAACACGCAGCCGTTGCACATCAACGAAGATTACGCGGCAGGCACGGAATTCGGCACGCGCATCGTGAACGGCTTGTTCACGCTCGGCTTGGTGGTCGGCTTGACCGTGAGCGACCTGACGGAAGGCACCATCGTCGCCAATCTCGGCTATGAGCGTGTGGTGCATCCCAGACCTGTCTTTCACGGCGATACGCTCTACGCTGAGAGCGAAGTTTTAGAGGCGCGCGAATCGCGCTCGCGTCCTGATTGCGGCGTGGTGCGCTTGAAGCACATCGGGCGCAACCAGCGCGGCGAAGTCGTGATCGAATTGGAGCGCACTGCGCTCTTCTTACGCCGTCCACAGGAGCAGCAAGCATGAGTTACAATCCGCGCCGCGCCTTGCTCTTCATGCCTGCCGACGATCTGCACAAGATCAGCAAGGCTGCCACACTCGACGTAGATTGCATCATCATGGATTTAGAAGACGCCGTCGCGCCTGATCGCAAGAATGCAGCGCGCCAGACGGCTGCGCAAGCGCTTCAGACGCTCACTTTTGGACGCACTGAGCGCCTTGTGCGCTTGAACGCGCTCAACACAGCCGATTTCGAAGCCGATCTGCGCGCCGTGCTGCCTGCCGTGCCTGATGGCTTCGTGATACCGAAGGCGGAAGATAGCATCGCGCTCAGCACGCTCAGCGCGCGCCTTGCGACCTTCGAGCGCGAAGCAGGCTTGCCACAAGGCAAGTTCACACTGCTCGCCATTGTCGAGACGGCGCGCGGCATTGTGGCATTGCGCGAGATCGCCGCCAGCACGCCGCGCCTGAGCGCCTTGATCTTCGGCGCTGAAGATTACACCAGCAGCATCGGCGCGCAGCGCACGCGCAGCGGCACGGAAATACTCTACGCGCGCTCTGCCGTCGTAGCGCACGCCGCAGCGGCAAATCTGCAAGCGATTGACACACTATTCACGGATTTAGACGATATGGAAGGCTTAGGAGCGGATGCCGCTTTCGCACGGCAGCTCGGCTTCACGGGCAAATTGGCGATTCATCCCAAGCAGGTGCCGATCATTCAGGCGGCGTTCACGCCTAGCGAAGCGGAAATTGCCTCAGCCGAGCGCTTGTTGGCAGCCTACAAAGCGAATCAGGCAGTTGGCATCGGCGTCTTCGCTTATGAAGGCAAGATGGTGGATATGCCGATGATCCGCGCTGCACAAAATATTTTGCGGCGCGCAGGTCGAACGCTCTGACACTATGAACACAGGAGACTGGCAATGACTAGCGAGTACATGATGCGCACCTTTCTCGGTTTTGCACACTCAGGCTGGCGTTGGGTAGTCCTGCTGAGCGCGTTGATCGCCTTTGGCTGGGCGCTTGTGCGCCTAGCGCGCAAAGCGGAGAATGCACGCCTGACGCGCTTCTCGATGTTGGCGTTCACCATTGGCATGGATATGCAGGTGCTGTTCGGCATTCTGCATTTCGTGGAGCGGCTCACGCAGGACGCAATTTATGACGGCTTGTGGATTCATCTGGCGCTTGGCTTGGTCGCGCTTGGCGTGCTGCACGGCTTATCGGCGCGCGCGCGCCGTCAGGAAGCGCAGGCGCAAGCGCGCACGCACTTGATGGCTGTAGTCGCTTCGTTCGCGCTTGCTTTCGTCGGCGTCGCTTCTCTGATCGGCGGCTTGCCGCGCTGGCTGTGAGCGCCTTTGCACAAGGCGTTGAAAAATGCGCCTTATGCGATAAGATCGGCTGAATAGCAAGCGTTGTAAAAGGCAAGGCGCATATGACAGATCGAGCTGATCAACCGAATGATGCTGACGCGTTGAAAGCAGCGATTGAGCGGCTGAGCGCTACCATCGGACGCATGGACGAGCTGGTTGATCAGCTCTCGCGCTGGCTGATCAAGACTTATCAGGTGCAACTCTCGCCTGAGATGCTCTCGTTAGCGCGCGAGATGCGGCGCGACGCGCAGATCATCAGCCAGATGAGCGCACAGAACGCGACGCGCATCCATCAACTGGAAGAACTGGTGCGTATCTCTGCGCTGATCACCTCATCGCTGGAGCCTGAGCAGGTGTTGGAAGAAGTGATGGACACGGTCATCCATCTGACCAACGCTGAGCGCGGCTATCTGATGCTCTCGGATGAAGAGACGGACGCTTTTGTCATTCGCACGTCGCGCAATCGCGGACGGCGCAGCTTGCCCGAAGAAGACGTGATCTTCAGCCGCAGCATTGCGCACGCCGCCATTGACCAAGCCGAGCCGATCATCACCAGCAACGCACAGAGCGATCCGCGCTTTCAAGGCTTGCAGAGCGTCTCGATCAACAATTTGCGCTCAATCATGGCGATTCCGCTCTTGCTACACGGCAAGGTGATCGGCGTGCTGTACGCGGATAATCCGATTGCGCAAGGCGTCTTCACGCAAGAGATCGTGCCTGTGCTGCTCGCCTTCGCAGGGCAGGCTGCCATCGCCATAGACAATGCGCGGCGCTTCTCGCAAGTGCGCGCCGACTTGCAGCGCGCTGAGCAGGAAGTGCTCGAGCTGCGCATTCAAATTGATGAGCGCAAGCGCGAGCAGGCTGTGCGCGAGATCACGGAGACGGAATATTTTCAAGAGCTGGAATCGTTAGCGCGCAATTTGCGCCGCAAGGCAGGGCGCGCTGAGACATCCGCTCAGGAAGACACGCCTTGATCGTAGTCACAACGAGCGCGATCGCTTGAGCGTCCCTGAGCTGCATCAATACACTGCCAAGCGCGTGCCGCTGGCGGAAATCTTCCGCACCTTTCTGCTCTTCGGCGTGATTGGCTTCGGCGGGCCAGCTGCGCACATCGCGCTGATGGAGCGCGAGCTGGTGGCGCGGCGCGCTTGGCTCAGCCGCGAGCATTTCCTCAGTCTGTTGGCTGCTATAAACTTGGTGCCAGGTCCAAACTCGACCGAGATGGCATTTCACATCGGTCTGGTGACAGGCGGCTTCTGGGGCTGTGTGCTAGGCGGTGTCGCGTTCATCTTGCCTGCCGTGATCCTCTCGCTTGGACTGGCGATCCTGTATGTGGCAGCAGGCGCGCTGCCTGCCGTGCAAGGCGTGCTGCTCGGCGTGCAGCCAATCGTGCTGGTCTTGATTCTGAGCGCCGCTTACAACTTAGCGCTCAAGGCGCTCGATAGCGCGGCAATGCGCGCGCTCGGCGCTATGGCGATGCTCGTGGCGGCGCTGAGCGTCCTGCCGATTATGCTGCTGTTCGGCGCGGCGCCGCTGCGCGTACCTGAGCTGCTCGTGTTGCTCAGCACAGGCGCGCTGCACATGCTGTGGCGCTCGCGCTTGCGCGCGACGCTCGCCTTACTCGCGCTGCCGCTCTTCGGCGTCCTCGGTCAGGCGATAGAGACGCTCAAGCCGAGCCTTACCGATCTGTTTGTGCGCTTCCTGATCATCGGCGGCACACTTTTCGGCAGCGGCTACGTGCTGATCGCTTACATGGAACGCACGTTCATTGCCGAGACAAACTGGTTGACGACGCGCCAATTGGTTGACGCTTTCGCCATCGGTCAGGCGACGCCGGGACCGGTCTTGAGTACAGCGGCGGCGGCAGGTTATCTGATGCGCGCCGATCCGAGCGACCTATGGGCAGGCGTGCCGAGCGCGCTCGTCTCTGCTATCGGCGTTTTTCTGCCCGCTTTCCTGATCGTGTTGGCAATCGGCAAACTGATGCCGTTGTTAGCGCGCTACACGCTCATCAACGACTTCCTGAAAGGCGTGAATGCAGGCGTGATCGCGCTGCTGATAGCGACTTTCTTGAACTTGGCTTGGACGACGCTTGTGCGCGCTGAACGCGGCGTGGATTGGCTCGCAGTCAGCATGGCGCTCGCCGCGTTTTTCGCGCTGGAACGCTTGAAATGGTCGCCTGCGCTGCTGATCGCACTCGGCATAGGCGCAGGCATCTTGCGCACGGCGCTCAATTGGCTGTAGGTATCAAAAAATGGCTGAACAACGCAAGCGGCGTCTGCCGCGTTGGCTGATCGCAATTGTGATCATCTTGCTGGCACTGATGATTGTGCCATACCTTCTGCCTGTGACGGCGGCGAACGCCGATCCGCGCGCGCTCGCCGATCCGAACGGCGCTTTCATCACTTTGAACGGCGCGACGGTCTATTACGTCGCTTATGGCGAAACAGACGCGCCTGCGGTCGTCTTCCTGCACGGCTTGTTCGGCAGCACGTTCACGTGGCGCAAAAATCTAGAGGCAGTGGCGGCGGCAGGCTACCGCGCCATCGCTTTCGACCGCTTCGGTGCAGGGCTGAGCGATAAACGCGAGTCGCTCGACTTTTCACACGCGGCGGGCGCCGATCTGACGGCTGCGTTGCTTGACGCGCTGCAGATCGAGCGCGCTACCATCGTCGGACACAGCGCAGGCGGCAACGTTCTAGCGCATTTTGCGCTGCGGCATCCTGAGCGCGTTGAGAAGCTGGTGATCGTAGACGGCGCCATCATCGGCGCCAGCGGACCGCCGCCTTTCATCGGCGCGCTGGTCGCCTTTCCGCCGATCAATCGCTGGGCGCGCGTGTTGCTCAACGCGCTGCTGACCGAGACGCGCGTCGCTGAGTCTGTTGAAGCGTTTTACGTCAAAAAAGATTGGCTGACCGACGCAGACTTGGCGGGCTATCAACGCGCCTTCCTGACGCGCGACTGGGATATCGGCTTGCTGGGCTTGGTGCGCGACTCAGGCGCTAACAAATTGAGCGATGATCAAGTGGCACAGCTGGCGGCATTCGCTGAGCGCACGCTGATCATCTGGGGCGAATCGGACACGGTCACGCCGCTTGAGACAGGACGCGCATTAGCGCAGCAGCTATCGGGCGCGCAATTTGTGAGCTACGCAGGCGTCGGACATCAGCCGATGGAAGAGCTATCCGACGCCTTCAATCGCGATCTGATCGCTTTTCTAGCGCGCTAGTCCCACTTGAGATGGAAGATCGTATGCGTGCCGCCTTCGTGTTGGCGCTGCACCTCAGGATCGTAGCTGACTGTGAAGTGCGTGCCGCGCGGCAGGAAACGCTTCGCCACGCCGTAGATGTAGCCGTAGATCATGTCATCGGGATACGGCGTGTTGGTGGTATACTTCAAATGCTTCTCGCCGACTTGCTCCACGATGTAACGACCTGGATCGCCTGTGCCGCGATGGTTGATATCGTGCAGCGCGCTGAGCAGCATCAATTTCTGCACCAGCGGCGCAGTTTCCATCTC
>DAOTWB010000165.1:0-4186 GCA_034436235.1 Anaerolineae bacterium | reverse complement strand
CCATGCCCGATTTTCCGCATAATTTCGTCCGGATTTCCGCAAAGGACTCGACCACGATGTTTTCGATGCAAACGGCACTTGAAAGGTTTGTTTTGCTCGTGAAGTAGGCTTAAATTAGACTGTCTAGCTAATAGATTCTAACAAAATTTCCGCAAGCAGGGCAAAAAGGCGGCATTTTTGCGCCTTTGGCGAGGCGATTCACCATCTCAGATGCTCTGGAATAGCGCCAACAGGACTCTCAAAGTGAGAAGCGCGCTATAATTGGCGCCATCTGAATTCTCTGCGATGGAGCAGCCCGTGCCTGACGATCAACAGCCTGTGTTGTTCACGCGCCGCGCCTTTTTGCGCACGGCGAGCCTTTGCGCGCTGAGCCTTGCCCTGCCAATTCTGCCCAGCAAGGCGTCGAAGGCGCCGTTCCGCGTGCCGCCAACGCTGATGTTCCACACAAAGGATCGCTGGAAGCTGCCGCACATTCTGGCGTGGCTGCGCGAGCGCGATTACGAGAGCGTCGGCTACGCTGACCTGCTCAAGGCGCTGCAAGGCGCGCGCAGCCTGCCTGAGAAGCCAATCATCCTGACCATTGACGACATCGCGCCAAGCTACATTCAGCCCTATTTCATGGCGATGGCGGAAGAAGTGGAGAGAGCGGGCTACCGCGGCGTGTTCGCCGTCGTCGCCGATCAGCCGCCGTATCGCGCGGCGAAGGGCTGGGCGCAGTTGCGCGCGCTGGCGGAGCGCGGCTGGGAAATGGACACGCACACCAGCTACCACAGCTACTTGCCTGGGCTCAAACTGCCCGATCTGCGCGAGGAGATCGTCCGCTCTGCGGAATGGATTGCGGAAGGCGTAGGGCGCGCGCCGCTGAGCTTGATCGCGCCGTATGGCGCAGTCTATCGCCGCGAGCGGGAATTCGATGCGCGCATCTTCGAAATGGCGGCGCAGGCGGAGCTGGCTTTCGTGGTCGGCATTGTGGGCGGTCGTTTCATCGCCGCTGAGGCAGAGATGCCATATTACGTCGGGCGGATCGGCATCGGCAGCGACCATCTGCAGACAGGGCGCTGGATCGAGAATTTCCATCAAGGGTCGTAGCGCATGGCGATGCAGCAATTCGTGATCGAAGGCGGCTATCCGCTGAACGGGACGCTTGAGGTCGGCGGCAATAAGAACGCCGTGCTGAAATTGATGGCTGCCTGCCTGCTGACCGATCAGCCTGTGACGCTGACCAATGTGCCGAGCATCCTCGATGTGCGCGTGATGGCTGAAATTCTGCGCAAGCTGGGCGCTTCGGTCGCCTATGCTGAGGCGGAGCGGCGGATGACTATCCACGCGGAGCGGCTGCACACGCACGAGGTGGACGCGGCGCTCTCAGGGCGGCTGCGGGCGAGCTTGGTGCTGGCGGGCGCGCTCTTGGGCAGGCTCGGCAAGGTCTGGTTGCCGCTGGCGGGCGGCGATGTGATCGGGCGGCGGCGCGTGGATACGCACTTGCTGGCGCTGAGCAAACTGGGCGCGCAGATCGAGGTGGCGCGCGGCTTCCGCATGCACGCCGATCAACTGACAGGCGCGTCAATCCTGCTGGACGAGGCGAGCGTGACTGCCACTGAGAACGCGATTCTGGCAGCGGCGCGCGCTAAAGGCACGACGGTCATCCGCAACGCGGCGTGCGAGCCGCATGTGCAAGATTTGTGCAACTTCTTGACGATGCTGGGCGTGCGGATCGAAGGAATTGGCTCGAATCAGCTCACGATTCACGGCGCGGAGCGCTTGGGCGGCGGCACGTTTCGCGTGGGCGCGGATTACATCGAAGTGGCGAGCTACATCGGCGCGGCTGCCATCACAGGTGGCGAGGTGCTGATCCAAAACGCCGATCCACAGCATCTCGCCATGATTGAATTGGTCTACAACAAGCTGGGCGTGCATTGGGAAGTGCGCGGGCAGGATGTGTTCGTGCCGCGCGGGCAGGCGATGCGCGTGCAGAACGACTTGGGCAATCGGATTCCAGTGATCAAGGCGCAGCCGTGGCCTGCCTTTCCATCAGACTTGCTGAGCATTGCGCTGGTGATCGCCACGCAATCTTCGGGCGCGGTCATCTTCCACGAGTGGATGTACGACGGGCGCTTGTTCTTCACTGATAAGCTGATCGGCATGGGCGCGCGGATCGTGCTGTGCGATCCACATCGGGCGCTGGTGCAAGGTCACACGCCGCTGCACGGCGATCTGACCATCAGCAGTCCTGACATTCGCGCAGGCATCGCGCTGCTTTTGGCGGCGCTATGCGCGCGCGGCAGAACGGTGATCGGCAACGTGCATCACATCGATCGCGGCTATGAGCGCGTGGAAGAGAAATTGAAGGCGCTGGGCGCTAGAATTGAGCGCGTGACAAGTTCTCAAGACTGATCGAAAGGATCAGCTGCTATAATTTGGGCTAGAGCTGCGCAATCAATGCGTTGGAGGACTGAGAAGATTATGACTCGACAAAAGCGAACAGTGGATGAATTGCGCGAACGTGCGCTTGGCACATTGCTGACCGATGCCTTTTTCACGTGGCCTAGCGCGCTCGTGATCGGCTTGACCTTGATCGCCTTCTTCTCAGGACTCACGCTCTTCGAAGGCTTTCAGCCGTGGATGTGGCTTGCGATCGGCGCGCTGCTAGAAGTGATCTATCTGGTGGTGACGATCAGCGATCCAGCGGCGCGGCGTGAAGCGCTCAGGCGTATGTTGGAAGAGAAATTCGATCCGCGCGATATCAAAAATTTGCCGGCGCGTCAGCGGCTGCAAAAGGCACTTGAATACAAGCGCAGCATTGATGCGTTCATCGCTAAGCAGAGCGGCGCGATGCAAGCGGCGCTGCAAGATACAGCGCGCGAGATCGAAGATTGGATCGAGCAGATTTACTTGCTGGGCAAGAGCATTGATAATTTCGAGTCCAATGCGATTGTCGAGCGCGATCGGCGCGAAGTGCCGACGCAATTGCGCGCGCTGGAGACGCGCCTGAAGATGGAAACTGATCCTGCCGTGCGCGCTGAATTGCAAGAGGCGATTGAGATTCGGCAGCGGCTGCTGAACGATCTGCAGAAGATCGCCAGCTTGATCAAGCGGACTGAGATCAGGATGGATAACACAGTGGCGCAGCTCAGCTCGGTCCATGCCAAGCTGCAACAGATGGCGCATACGCGCGAGATGGATAGCACGCGCGCGCGGCGGCTTGCTAAAGAGATTCACGACGAAGTGGAAGCGCTTTCCGATATCGTCAGCGCGATGGAAGATATGTACAGCGGCGGCAGCAGCAGCTATGCCAGCGCTGTGGATAAACTGAGCGCGCGCGTTGAAGCGACGCCAGCGCAGGTTGAAGAAGAGAGCGAACTCGATCGCTTTTTGGCGGAAGATCAGACGCGGCGGCGCGCTTCGCGCGAGGATTAGCGCTCAGCCTTGCGTCAGATCGGCGGCGGCGGCTGAGTCGACCAGCCAGTGCGCTTCGCGGATCAATTGGGCGGGATAGCGCTGCGGATCGTGTGCGCCGTGCAACACGGCGCGCAAAGCTGCGGCTTTGTTGGCGCCGCTGACCAAAAAGACTTTGTGGCGCGCTGTGTTGATGTATGGCGCAGTCAGAGTCAGTCGCCATGCCGAGAGCTTCGGCACGTAATTTGCCACACAGGCGCGCTCGCGCGCGCTGAGCGCTGCCGTCTCAGGGAAAAGCGAGGCGGTGTGCGCATCTTCGCCTAAGCCGAGCAGGATCAGATCGAGCGTGACGTTTTTCAGCAAGGCGTCGTAGGCTTCGGCGGCTTGCTCAGGCGCGTCTTCGCCGCGCATTCGATGAATATTCGTCTCTGGCACGCCAAGCGGCGCGAGGAGCGCTTGGCGCACGAGGCTGTAATTGCTCTCAGCGTGATCGGGCGGCACACAGCGCTCATCGGCGAAGTAAATCTGCGCACGCGACCAATCGAGACGGGCGCGCCACTCGGGCAGCGCCAAGAGCGCGTAGAGCGGCAAGGGCGTGCTGCCGCCTGAGAGCGCGACGTGAAAATTGCCGCGCTCGGCGAGCGCCTGCGCGCCGAGCTTGATGAGCAGCGCGGCGGCTGCCCAGGTCAGATCAGCGAAATCGCGATGCATTTTCACAGTCTGCATGGCGCACTCAGTTCGTTGAGACTGCACAAAGCGATCATAGCCAAACTTGCGCGAAGTGACTAAT
>DAOTWB010000164.1:0-5208 GCA_034436235.1 Anaerolineae bacterium | reverse complement strand
CGCGCGAAGAGTTCCTCAGGCGTGAAGGCGCCGCTCAAGGTTGGCATGGGCGTTTCAGGCGGCGCAGTTGGCGTGACGGTCGGCGGCGCTGGAGTCGGCGTGGCAGTGGCGAGCAAGCCCGCCTGCGCCGTGCTGAGACATTCCGCCGCGCTGCGGTTGAACGGCTGCTGCGCGAGGATGTACTGACAGCGCCCGCGCGCAAGACTGTACTGTTGATTGGCGAGATCGGCAGCGGCGAGCGTCAGCTGACCTTCCAGCGTGCCTGCTAGGGCGACCGCGCGCTGTGTCTGGCGCGCAATGCCGCCGTCGCGCCAGCCGGCGACGCCTGCCAAGCCGACCACTGCCACGAACATGAACAACAAAAAGAGCGCTATCGTGCCGATCAGCAAAGTGTTGCCGCAGCCGCTCGGCGCTTCTTCCTCATCGGGCAGCGGCACGCGGCGCGGCTGTGTATCTTCAAGGTTTTGTGCGTCGCTCATAGCGGAACAAGTCTCTCTTTGGCAAAGGCGCTCAACGGCAGAAAGATGCGCCCATCGTACTCGCCGAAGACTGTGATCGGCGCGCCGCCGCTGACTGCTAACAGCCGCGCAAGGCTCATCGGCTCAAGAGGCGCGGTGGATAGCGCGTCGCCGTTCGAGTCGGCGAGCGCGAGCGCGCCATTCTCATAAAACGGCACAAGGTGTGACACAAGCATCGGGAAGCGCTCTAACCATGGATTGACGCTGAGCGCATCGGCATAGGCGGCGAACGCAGCGCGCAAGGTCAGGTGCGCGTGCGGCAGGTCGGTCAAGGTTGCCGCGACAGACTGGCGATTCTTCGCCAAGGCGCGCAACGGATAGGCGCTCGGAAAGTATACGCACGCGGTCTGCAGCCACGTGGCAGGCGGAAACGAGCGGTCGAGCGACTTGCCGAACGCCGCAGGATGTGCGTAGTCGAGCAGGAGCGCCATTTTGCCCGTCTGCAAGCCGAGCAGCCAAGTGCGCTGCACCGATAACCGCTCTTCGTTCAGCTCAGTGCGCCTGCCCAGCGCAAGCCATAGATCATGCGTGCCATTCTGTTGCAATAGATTGGCTTGCTTCTCGGTGAAGCCGACCGCTGTGCGCAAGTCGGCTTGTTGATCGGGCGGCAATTCATCAAGGCGCGCGTAGCTCTCCACCAACAGGTGCAGACGGCTGATCGCCTCAAGCAGGCGCGGCGACCAATCAGGCTCGCGCTGCAACATGCCGCCGATGGCGGTCAACTGGCGCGCCACGCCCTGCGCCTGAGCGTCCCACAGGCGCTCAGCGATCGCTTCCCACGTCTCAGGGCGACGGACATCCTCAGCGCCGATGCCGCCGCGCACCAGATCGCGCAGCCATTGCGCCAATGCCTGCATTCCGTCGCGCACTTTCGCTTCGCGTCCAGTGGCGCGCTGCGCTTGTTGATCGCTTTTTGCTTTTGCCATAATGCGCTTATGGTAACGAATCGCGCCGCGTTTTGCCACGCGCTAGAATTAGAGGACGCTCAAAACATTTTTACGAAGGATATATCAGCAATGCGACATTTGAGACGAATTTTAATCGTTATTGTTTTGATCGTAGCCGTCGTCCTAGCGGCAGCAGGCGGCTTCATCGCCTACACGCTGCGACGTCCGCTGCCGCAATTGGCAGGCACGCTCAGGTTGAACGGCTTGAGCGCGCCTGTCACCATCTACCGCGACGCGCAAGGCACGGCGCACATCTACGCCAGCAACGTCCGCGATTTATTTTTTGCGCAAGGCGTCGTCCATGCGCAGGAGCGCTGGTGGCAGATGGAATTTCAGCGCCATGTTGGGCAAGGGCGCATTGGCGAGCTGACAGGGCGCGTGGAGAGCGTCCTGCGCTCGGATATGTTCATTCGCACGGTCGGTTGGAAGCAAGCGGCTGAGAACGATCTGCGCGCGCTATCGCCTGAGTCGCGCGATGTGCTGGAAGCGTACGCGCGCGGCGTCAACGCTTACATCGGCGGACGCAGTCCATCGGATTTGGCGCTCGAATACACGCTTTTGGGCTTGACGGGCGTGCGCATTGATGTGGCGCCGTGGGAGCCTTTGCACAGTGTGGTTTGGGGAAAAGTGCTGGCGTGGCAGCTCTCAGGGAATTTCGCTTTTGAGCTGAACTACCTGAACCTAGTGGAAAGGCTTGGCGAGGAGCGCGCGGCAGCTTTCCTGAAAGATTGGCTGCCTGAGTTTCCGTACGAGTCGCGTCAGAGCATCATCGAAGAATCTGATCTGCCGATCTTGCCTTATGTGCCGCGCACAGGCGCCGAGCGCATTCCGCCGCAGCGCTTGGGCATTCTGCAGCGCGTCGTCGCGGGCGGCTTCAGCGCGGCGCAGCTGGAGCGCACCTTCGGCGCCGCCAGCAACAGCTGGGTCGTGAGCGGCGCGCGGACTGCCAGCGGCAAGCCGCTCTTGGCGAACGATCCGCATCTGGAGCCGCAAATGCCGTCGTTGTTCTACAGCATCGGGCTGCATTGCGCGCCTATCAGCGCCGATTGCCCTTATGATGTGGTCGGCTTCAGTTTGCCCGGCGCGCCCGGCGTGCTGATCGGACACAATGGGCGCATCGCCTGGGCGCTGACCACGCCTTATACTGATACACAAGACCTGTACGCCATTCAGCTCGCGCCGAACAATCCCGATCAGTACATCGTAGATGGCGAGACGCTGACCATGAGCATCTCGAATGAAGAGATTCGCTTTGGCGATGATCCAAACAGCGTCTTCATCCGCGTGCGGCAAACCATCTTCGGTCCGATCATCACTGACCTGCCTGCCTATGTCAGCTATAACACAGGCAAGCCGCTCGCTTTGCGCTGGGCAGGCAACGATCCTGAGAAGCCTTACAATTTGATCGGCGCGCTGCTGGCGCTGAATCGCGCGCAAAATTGGGAAGATTTCCGCGCTGCGCTCACAGAATGGCAAGTGCCGTCTCAGAACTTTCTCTACGCCGATGTAGATGGCAACATCGGCTATGTGCTGCCCGGTCGCGTGCCGATTCGCGCCGCCGATCACAACGGTCTGACGCCTGTGGATGGCAGCACGCGCCGCTATCTGTGGCAAGGCTATTTGCCGTATGAACATATGCCGCGCCTGTTCAATCCTGAGCGCGGCTACATTGTGGCTGCTAATCAGCGCGTGGCGCCAAACGCTTATGCCGAGCAGCTGCAAGAGCGCTTTGGCGCTGACCTGATCTACTTCACCAACTTCAACGCTGATTACGGCTACCGCAGTCAGCGCATTCGCGACCTGCTCCTAGCGCGCACGGATCACACGCTGCAGACCTTCGCCGAGATGCAGCAGGATGTTTACAACGACTTCGCCGCGACGCTGATGCCTGTGGCGCTCGGTCTGGATCATGACGCGGCGATTCCTGCAGCTGCGCTCGATTGGCTGCGCACGTGGGACTATCACATGCGCCCTGAGAGCGGACAAGCAGCTTGGTTTGCCGCGTTTGAATTCGAGCTGGCAGAGCGCCTGTGGAAAGACGAGATCGGCGACACGCCTATCACTGACGGACGCTTCATGTGGTCAACGGCGCGCTTGCTGGAGCAGCCTGACGCGGCGTGGTGGGACGATCTGGACACGCCTGACGTGCGCGAGCGCCGCGATGACATCCTGCGCGCCGCGCTCGCCGCCGCTCACCAGACTGTCGTCGCGCGGCTTGGCGCTGATTTCACCAAATGGCGCTGGGACGCCTTGCACACCATCAATTTCGTCAGCAATCCGCTCGGACAGAGCGGCATCGGCTTGATCGAAGATTACGTCAACGTCGCTAAAATTCCTGTTGGCGGCAATGCGGCGACCTTGCATCGCACCAGCAGCTATGGCGACGACGCATTCGACGTGACCGAGATCGCAGTGCTGCGCGTCATCTTCGATTTCGCCGATCTATCGCGCAGCGTTGGCATTCATAGCACAGGGCAAAGCGGACATCCTGCCAGTCCGCACTACCGCGATCTGGTGCAGCCTTGGGCGCGCTTTGAGGCGTATCCGCTCAGCCTTGATCGGAACGCGATTGAAGCGTCGGCTGTGCATACTCTCACGCTGCGCAGCGACTGATCGCGACGGCGCACGAGCAGGCAACTTTGCCTGTTCGTGCTTTTCGGCACAAATTGCTATACTCTATCTAACGTCGTCTAGCAGCGGATGTCAGATGGTCAGTTTACCGCTTGCACATGGCGCGCTCGGCTGGTGGGATGAAATTTTTGTCGCGCTCGCCATCGGCATTTTCCTCGTGATGTTCCTAGCGCCGATGCTGAACACAACGCTGCGGCGCACGCGCGATGAGTCGGCTGAGATGAGGGACTCGGCGCACAAAAATGCGCCAAGCGAGCGCGCGTCCGATACGTTCCGTCTGGAGTAGCGCCGCCGTGCTTCGCTTATTGCTCCTCGCGCTCTTACTAGGTGCCATGCTCAGCACGCCGCAGCCTGCCGAAGCGCACGGCTACCTAATCCGCGTGATTCCCGACAATCGCGCTGTGCTTTCGCGCTCGCCAACGCGCATTCAGGCGTGGTTCAGCGAAGGTCTGGAGCCGCGCTTCAGCACGATCAGCTTGACCGATGAGCGCGGCAACGCTGTGCCGCTCGAAGAAGTTGGCGTTGTGCCGAGCAACACATCACAGCTCTCGGCGCGCATTCCGCAGCCATTGCCTGATGGCGCGTACATCGTCAATATGCGCGTCGCCTTCGCCAGCGATGGACACATTTACAACGAGCGCTTCGTCTTCTGGGTCGGCGCGCAAGGCGGCGACCTGAACGTGAGCGGCGAAGGCTCGATTATCGATCCGCTGGAAGCCGTGTGGCGCGCGATCAGCGTGCCTGCCTTGTACGCGCTCTTCGGCGCCGCGCTGCTCTATAGCGCTGTGCTGCTGCCGGCTTGGCGCAATCCGCGCTATCGCGCTGGCAAGCTGCCGCCGCGTCTGATGAATCGCTTGAGCGCGCTGGCGTGGCTCGCCGTGATCGCTGCGGCACTTGGTACGCTGTTGGCAATCTTGCAGCAGAGCGCGGCGTTGTTCGCCGTGTCGCTGGATGCAGTGCTGCGCGATGGACTGTGGGACGTGGTGCTGAACGGCACAACCATCGGCGATACCTTGCGGCTGCGCCTGATGCTCTTGGCGGCGATCGCGGCGCTGCTGTACGGCACGCGCTATCTGAGCGAGCGCCTGCCCGATTTTGTGACGCCGCTCTGG
>DAOTWB010000163.1:0-1588 GCA_034436235.1 Anaerolineae bacterium | reverse complement strand
GGGCGACGATATCACGGGCAAACAACTGATCCAATATTTTTGTGGAATGGATAGTCCAACAACGCCGCTTGTGCAATTGACAAATAATGCGTTTCGGAACATGCTGCAAAACTTCCAGTGTGAGCAAAGAGGCGACTTGCTACGGTTCACAAGAGGAAAAAGCAGCTTCTACGTATACATTTACGTGACAGATGGCGCGTTCCGCCTTGGAGATGCAGATCGCGTCGGCGCCAATTTACTTGCGCTTGGTGCGCTCAGCGCAAGCGCGCCAATTTTAGTCTGCACGGCAAACACTGATAACAACGAGGCTAACGAAAGGCTGCGCGACTTTCCGTTCATCTACGGCGCGTGGTCTATCGAGCTGGTCAGCCTGTTCCACTACATGCAAGGCTTGATCAACGAGTTCGATCAGCAAAAAGTCTCGCAGAACTTCTTGAGAATCTTCCCGCAAGATCAGCGGTCGTTTTTCTCGGCACGTTACGCAGCGCAGCGCGTGCGCGATAGTCTCTGAAGAGAGGCTTCTCTCGTGCCGTTTCACGACGAGCTGCGCGGAAGGAAAGCAAATCAGCACTGGATCGCGCTCAAGCCTGATCAGACCTTCTTCACGATGGCAGAGCGCAGCCTGTTCCCAGCCGAGTGGTCAGAACACTACCTTGAAGTTGATGGCGCGCCATTCGTGGTGCTGAAGGCGAGCGAGCGCCTGCAAAGTTCGGCAATCAGCTGGTTTCAGACGGACTCACCAGAGCTACCTCAGGAGTTGTGTGCTATAATCAACGAGCTGATCTTTAAGTACGCACACAACTTGTGAGAAGGCTGAAAAATGGTGAAGAGCAGAGCGCTGAACTACCGTCCGATGGAGATGAGCGACTACACGCGCAGCTTGCTTGATCGCTTCAAGCGTCCCAGCGCGACTGAGCGCACCAGCGGTATGCCTAGGCGCGCTGTGCGCAATGCACGTCGCCAAGTTCAAAGACGCCGAAGAGCGCTTGAGCGCGCAAGCGTGAAATCCTACCGTCCGATGGAACCGACGCCATATCTGAGCGAAATTCTAGCGAGGTTCAAACGTGACGCTGATCGAAATCCTGTTCAATCATGTAAAAAAGAGTGAGCCTGAAGCGCGCTGGGAAAAAGAAGGACACGCTTTCACTTTCCCGATCACCATTCCGCGCATCGGTAGGGTATGGGCAGTGGTACGTCAAGAAGGAGGGCTAATCTTCGTTGAAGTTGGTCTTATAGAGCAAAGCGAGCTCGGCGATTATGCTGATTGCATTTCGACGAGGCTTTTAGAGGAAACTAGCGTCTCAGATGAAGGTCTCTATTATGCGATCTTACCACCACGTGTGATTAGCATCAAAACTCATCTTGACCATTATCCTAGCGGACATTCGCATCAGTATATTGCTTGCTTCAATTCCCGCTATGTATCAATCAGACGATCTATAGATAAATTCGACGGATTGCTCAACCGCTTGCTCGAGCAATGCGGAGGAGATTGAGCGTGCCTGCCCAGAGCGCTCCGAAAGTGTTCATCTCGTACAAGCGCGGCGAAGAAGGCTATTTCATCAAGGAGCTTCGCCAGAGAATTGAG
>DAOTWB010000162.1:0-3537 GCA_034436235.1 Anaerolineae bacterium | reverse complement strand
CACGCGCTGGAGATCGCCAATGGCACTGAATACGGCTTGACAGGCGCGGTCTACAGCCAGAGCCGCGAGCGCCTTGAGCTGGCGCGGCGCGTCTTCCACGTTGGCAACCTGTACTTCAATCGCAAATGCACAGGCGCGATGGTCGGTGTGCATCCGTTTGGCGGCTTCAACATGTCTGGCACGGATAGCAAAGCAGGTGGACCGGATTACCTGCTGCTCTTCACACAAGCGAAGTCCATCAGCGAGAAGCTGTGATCGTCGCACGCCGCGCGGCAGACGTGATGGCTGCGTTGCGCGGCGCATTTTGTAAAAATTTCAAACCTGCTCGGCTGTAGTGTGCTATAATCGCCTTCAGAAGGCGTTCAGAGCAACTGCACATGATTTTGCAAGAGCGCGCGGCGCAGAGTATGCGCTCATCAGCGGCGCGGCATTCGCGCGAACGCCTTAGCAAAGGTCACGGTCATAACGAGGTGCAAGCGTGTCTTCCGCAGAGATCAGTGAGCAGGAGATCAGGGAACGCTGCAGGCATCTGTTGCGCGCTGCCAGCGACGAAGCGCGGCGGCTGAATCACAGCTTCATCGGCACGGAGCATCTCTACATCGCGCTGACGCAGGTGGAAGGCAGCCTTGCGCAACGTCTGCTGTTAGCGGCAGGTCTTGATCCGCGCGGCGTGCGCAACGCCATTCGTCGCGATGCAGGCATTCAAGAGAGCGAACAAGCTGATTTGAGCGAGCTGCCGTTCACGCCGCGCGCCTACCGCATCCTGAGCGACGCCATCTTGATCGCCGAGCAGCATCAGCACGAGATGATTGACGAGCGGCACCTGCTGCTCGCCTTGCTGCGCGAAGGACAAGGCGTCGCTGCGCGCCGTCTGCGGCAGCTTGGCGCAGAATTTGCGGTATGGCTCAGCATTTTGGAAGAAGAGCTGCGCAAAACGCGCCATGAGAGCGATCTTGATCCGTTCAGCGACGATGTCTCGGTTTACGAAGCAGAAGTAGAATATCTCGACGGTCAGCCGCAGAGCGCGACGCCGATACTCGACAGGTACGGACGCGATCTGACCAAGCTGGCGCGTGAAGGCAAGCTCGCGCCTGTGATCGGACGCGAGCGCGAAATCCGCATGATGACGCGCACGCTGATGCGCACCAAGAAGAACAATCCGCTCTTGATCGGCGATGCAGGCGTCGGCAAGACGGCGATTGTCGAAGGACTCGCCTACAACATCGCGCAAGGCAGCGTGCCACAGCCGCTTCGCAATCGGCGCATCGTCCAAATTGAGATCGGCGCGCTCTTGGCAGGCACTAGCCTGCGCGGTCAGTTTGAAGAGCGCTTGATCGGCATTTTGGATGAAGTGCGCGCTCATCCTGAGATCATCCTGTTCATTGATGAGATTCATACGATTGTCGGCGCCGGCGATACAGTGGATAGCAACCTTGACGCGGCGAATATCCTCAAGCCTGCGCTCTCGCGCGACGAAATTGCCTGCATCGGCGCTACCACACACGAAGAATATCGCTCGGCGATTGCACAGGATGCCGCGCTTGAGCGCCGCTTCCGCACGATTGAAGTTGGCGAGCCGTCTGCCGCTGATACCCTGCTCATCCTGACCAACGTGCAAGATCAGTACGCCAAGCATCACGGCGTGCAGATTCAGAGCGAAGCGCTGCAAGCAGCGGTCAACTTATCAGCCAAATATTTGCCGCAACGCCATCAGCCTGATAAAGCGCTCGATCTGTTGGATGAAGCCTGTGCGCGCGTCGTCACACAGACTGCAACCATCGCAGACCTGAGCGCGCCGCGCATCGTGACTGCCGAAGCAGTGGCTGAGGTGGTCGCTGAGTGGACAGGCATTCCGCTCACACAACTGACCGAAGACGATCGCCGCAAGTATGCGCACATGGAAACGTTGCTGCGCGCGCGCGTCGTCGGGCAAGATCACGCTGTGAGCGCTGTAGCAGGCGCGGTGCGCGCCAGTCGCGCAGGTCTATCCAATCCGAATCGTCCTGTCGGCGTCTTCTTGTTCCTCGGTCCAAGCGGAGTCGGCAAGACGGAGCTGGCAAAAGCGTTGGCAGCGTTCTTGTTCGGCAGCGAGAACGCGCTCTTGCGCTTCGATATGTCTGAGTTTCACGATGAGCATACCGTCGCACGTCTGATCGGCGCGCCGCCCGGTTACCGCGACTCGCAACGCGGCGGACAGCTGACCGAAGCGTTGCGACGGCGTCCTTATTGCGTCGTCTTGCTTGACGAGGTGGAAAAAGCGGCGCCGCAGGTCTTCGATTTGTTCCTGCAAGTCTTCGATGAAGGTCGCTTGAGCGACGCGCGCGGCGGCGCAGTGGACGCGCGGCACGCCGTCTGGATCATGACGAGCAACATCGGCACGGCAGAGTTGCAACGCGGCAGCATCGGCTTCGCTGGCACATCGGCGGCGACGGCGGATTATCGCGCGGCGCTGCGCCGTTTCTTCCGTCCTGAGTTCCTCAACCGTCTCGATGAAGTGATCGTCTTCAACGCGCTGACCGAAGAGACGCTGCGGCAAATTCTTGAGTTGCAGCTGCGCGATCTGCGCGGGCGACTGCTCGATCAACATCTGCAATTGCAACTGACGCCTGAAGCGAGCGCATTTCTGTTGCAACACGGTTACAATCCTGCCAGCGGCGCGCGTCCGTTGCGTCAAGCAATTGAACGTCTGCTGACGCGTCCGTTGAGCGCGCTTTTGCTGGAGCAGCCTGCGCTTGACGACGGCGTGATCAGCGTTGGAGTGGCGGCTGACCAAACGCACTTGACCTTCGCCGTGCAATCGCGTTTGGCGAGCCAGCAGGCACAGTGATAGCAATCCATGACCTTCTTGCATGTGCCACAAGTCAGCGTTCAGCCTGTGCGCCTTTCAGCGGCGGATGAGCAGCTGCTGCTGGCGAGAGCGCATCCTGAAGATGTCACTGATTTGTTCGCTCTTGATGCCGATCCTGCCATCAGGCGGCTGGGACGCTTGGCGCTGCGGCGCGAGTCGCCGCAAGCGGCGGATTACTTCGCGTTAGGCGATCTGTGCGCGCAACACGCCGCCGAAGGCGAGCGTCTGAACGTCTTTTACGCGATGAAAGCGCTACAGGCTTACAAGCGCGCTGCGCGCACTGCACGCTCAGAGCATGAGCGCGCGTTGGCGCGTCTCGCTCAGACCAACTTCGCCACATGGTCGGTCAACATGGCGCATGACACGCCTAGCGCCAACAACATCAGCGTGGCGCTTTTGGCAGTGGCGGAGAGTCCTTCGGATCGCCTGAACGACGAGACGCGCGCCGCCGCGCTTGAGCTGACCGAGTGGTACGCCGCAGCGCTGCGCGCCACAGCGCCGCCTGCGCAGCAGACCGTGAGCGACGCGTCGCCCGATTGGTTAGCGGATGCTGCTGAAGCGCTGATCTCAGATGAAATGCAGGAAACAACAGAGACAGAAGAGAATACTTCTAATGCGATCTCAAGCCGCGTAGGCACACCTGTGAGCGTAAACGCGCAACATAGCTCTGAACGCACCGCGCACAGCGA
>DAOTWB010000161.1:0-3412 GCA_034436235.1 Anaerolineae bacterium | reverse complement strand
AACCAACGCATGTGATTGCACGGCTCTAGCCAATCCATCTGCTGCCAATTCATGTTCCACACAAACATCGGACCTGCCCAAGCCCAGTTCCGATGCGCGTACTCAAAAGCGCGCACTAGGTACTCAGCTTGCTGCTTGCCGCTGACCGCCATCCAAGCGAAGCCTGTGAAAGCAGGATCGTAATTGCTGCACTGGAAGCCATCCTCGCGCGGATCGCGCAGCCAGCCGAACTCGGTCAGCCAGATTTGCTTGTAAATGCCGTATTCTTCCATCAGGGTGCGGATGCGCTCCGTGCGCCTGAAGACGAGCGGCTGCGCTCCGAACGGATCGGCTTCAGGCGGCAGATTGTAGCCGTATGGATGGTAGCCAAAGGCGTCGAAGTAATCGGCGGCGCCGTTCTCGAACATCTCGCGCGCGTAATCGAGATCGTCTATCGCCATGCGGTCAGGCGTGGTGATGGTTGGCGCCAAGCCGCCTGAGACCACGATCAGGCTCGGCTTGATGCGTTTGATGGTCGTATAAGCCACGCGCAACACCTGCACGTATTGCCAAGCGTTCGGCTGACGTCCGCCCCACTCGTGGCTCAGGTTCGGCTCGTTGTGAATCTCGACCGCCTCGATAGGCGCGGCAGCGATGACGCGCGCCTTCTGCGCAATCGCCTGACGGAACTGCTCCCAGTTCTCAGGATAGCCCATGTCGAAGCGGTACAGCACGCGCTTGCCGCGAAAGGCGTAAGCGGACTCAACCGTGTAGACTTTCACCCAGTCCACGCCGAGCCGCGTCACCCAATCCGCCGAGACGTTCGTGTTCGGTCCGTAGTGAATGCCGTAGCCGATGTGCGTGGTCTCTTCTTGCGCTGCGCTGGGCAGGTAGCCGCTGAAGACGCTGATGATCGCCGCGAGCAGGACGCTGAGCCGCCGAAAGTACTTCCTGAGCCGCATTTGCCTCGCCTCAACCTGCCGATGCCGCTCAACAGTTTACCGCAACTTGGCAAATGGCGCGCAAGTGCGGCTCAGCGGCGGCGCGGCGGACGCTTGGCTGCGCTCGGCTTTTTGCGCTGCGGCGGACGCGCAGGACGCGGCTTGCCGCTCGGCTTGGCAGGACGGCGCGGCGGACGGGCGGGCTGTTTTTCCTGCTCAGCGCGCTCCGTCCGCTCAACGCGGCGCAACGGACGCCCATCGCGGCGCACTGATTGCATTTTTTTGGCAGGGCGCGGCACAAAACGGCGCGGCGTCAAGGTCAGGCTATAGGCAAACGCCTTCAGCGTGGCAACTTCTGCCTCAGTCAGGTGGCGCCACTCGCCGGGACGCAAATTGCCGAGTGAGAGCGTGGCGAAATGCGTGCGCACCAGACGTTGCACAGGGTAGCCAAGCGTGTTCGCCACGCGCCTGATCTGACGCTTGCGGCCTTCGGTCATCGTGATCTGCAAGGTGCTGGTCTGCGCGTTGCGATCCAGCACTTTGATCTGCACAGGCAAGGTCATGCCGTCGTCCAGCATCACGCCGCGCGACCAAATTTCAAGCGCTTCGTCAGGAATGCGTCCCAGCACGGTCACTTCGTAGACCTTCGCCTTTTGATAGCGCGGATGCGTCAGGCGCTCAGCCAGGTCGCCGTCGTTGGTCATCAGCACTAAGCCTTCGCTATCGGCGTCAAGCCTGCCGGCAGGATACAGATGCCCTTCGATCGGAATCAGGTCGCGCACAGTCTGGCGCGTCTCTTGATGCTGCGGCGTGACAGCCGTCACCACGCCCATCGGCTTGTTGAGCATGATGTACAGACGCGGCGTGTTGATTTTGAGACGCTCGCCGTCCACGCGCACATCGTCCACGCTCAGGTCAGCGCGGTCGCCAAGGACGGCGCGCTTGCCGTTGATAGTGACGCGCCCTTGCTGAATCAGCAGCTCTGCATCGCGGCGCGAAGCGATGCCCGCTTGCGAGATGAGTTTCTGTAAACGCTCAGCCATGCTGTTTCTCAATGCTCAACGCGCAGTTTGCCGTCGCCGGCTACCACATGTCCAACTGACCAGCCTTGCGCGCCGCGCGCCGCCAATTCGTCCAACAAGGCAGGTGCGCGGCTCGCCATGACCGAGATCAACAAGCCGCCGCTCGTCTGTGGATCGAAGAGCAACATGCGCGCTGCGTGCGGCAAATCCTCAGGGAAAGTCAGGTGCGGCTCGTAGTAAGCGCGATTGGCGTTCGCGCCGCCGGGAAAACAATCCGCCTCAGCGTAGCGCTGCGCGCCTGGCAGCCACGGCAACGCGCTGTAGCTGAAGACGATATCCACGCGGCTCAGCGCGGCGATCTCGCGCGCGTGACCGAGCAGGCTGTAGCCTGTCACATCGGTCATCGCATGAGCGCCAATCGCTTGTGCCGCTTGCGCGGCGGCGCGATTCAAGCGCATCATGCTCTGCACGGCTGCGTCCACATCGGCAGGCTCAGCGACGCCGCGCTTGAGCGCTGTGGTGATGACGCCTGTGCCGAGCGGCTTGGTCAGGATCAGCACATCGCCAACTTGCGCGCCGCCTTTGGTCAGCACGCGCTGTGGATGCACAATGCCTGTGACGGCTACGCCATACTTCGGCTCGTCATCCTTGATGCTGTGTCCGCCGACGATGGCGCCGCCGCCTGCGCGCAGGCTGTGCGCACCGCCGCGCAAAATCTCGGAAAGGATAGCGCTATCCAAGTTCTCAGGGAAGGCGACCAGATTGATGCCGAATAGCACCTCGCCGCCCATAGCGTAGACGTCGCTCATGGCGTTGGCGGCGGCTATGGCGCCGAAGGCGAACGGGTCGTCCACCACAGGCGGGAAGAAGTCCACTGTAGCGATGATCGCCTGCTCGTCGTTCAATTGATAGACTGCCGCGTCGTCAGGCGCTTCCAGCCCGACCAGCATAGCAGGGAATTCGGCAGCGGGAAAGCTGGCAGCCAGCGGCTGCAGCACGTGCGCCAGCTCGCGCGGCGAGAGCTTTGCCGCGCAGCCTGCGCAGGCAGCCAGCGCGGTCAGTTTGATCGGTTGTGCAGAGTCGGACATAAGATCAGCCCTTTCTTTTACGGGCAATTATAGCGTCTCGCGCGCGTCTTTAGGCAACAATCAAAAAGTTCGATCAAGAGCTTATAAAAAACCTGTAAAAATCGAGGCGCTTCGGCAGGCGCGCAACGGCGCTTTGTTGACTCGCCTGAGCGCTTGCCAATAAACTAAAAGCATCAAACGCTGAGCGCGAAAAGTGTATCGAGACGCGCGAAGGCGGGCGAAAAAGCTACAGAAGGTCAAGGTAGGTGGAGGGTAAACAATGGGCGCTCCAAAGATTCAGGCGGATTACGACTCGCTCGATCAGATTTCCGCCAACTTCAGCAAGGAGTCAGATCAGACTCGCCAGTTGTTGCAGACCGTGAAGAGCTGTGTTGATCAGCTG
>DAOTWB010000160.1:0-41638 GCA_034436235.1 Anaerolineae bacterium | reverse complement strand
GCCGCGCCGACCGTGCGCCTAGAAGCGACCGTCGCGCTCAGCCGTCTGGTCAAAGAGCGCGCCTCAGAATGGCTGCGCACGGCTGTGCAAGAGAATCTGGTCGCCATTCACGCCGATCAAGTCCGTCTGGCGCTGTTAGAGCCGTGCACTGCCTATCGCAGCCTGAGCCTGCTATGCAGTCTGCTGCGCGAGCGCAGCGCTGAGCGTCTAGACGCGATCTTCTACCTGCTCAGCGCTGTGCATGAGCGACAGACCGTGCAAATCATCCGCGAGTCGCTGACCAATCGGCAAGCGCGCGTGCGCGCCAACGCGCTTGAAGCGCTTGAAGCGCTTCTCTCGCCGCAGTTGGTCAAGTTGATCGCGCCGTTCTACGATCTGGAGCTGAGCGCCGCGCAAAAATTGCAGCTGAGCCAGACCATCAGCGGCGTCCACCAGACAGCTGCCGAGTTTTTGCAGCAGGCGATCGCTGAGCCGAACGACGCGAGCCTGCGCGCTATCGTCAGCTTCGCTCTAGGCGAGATCGCGCCGCCTGAGTCGGCTGAGCGCGCGCTCACGCCTTGCCAGCAGCTCTTCAGCCGCGAGCAGATCGCGGCGCTCTTGCGCATTGTGCTACACACCGATGAGTCGGCTGAGGTACGCGCTGCTGCGCAGGCTGCGCAACGCTTGCTAGATGATGTGACGCTGCCACAATTGTTGAGTCAACGTGAGGGACTTATGCTTTCGACCATTGAGAAGATCATCTTCTTGCGCGAGGTCTCGTTTTTCGAAGGGATGACTATCGATCAGCTGAAAGTGCTGGCGAGCGTGGCAGAAGAGCATCTCTTCAACGAAGACGCGGAAATTTTTGCGCAAGGCGCGCCGAGCGGCGCCCTGTACGTGATCGTGCGCGGCAAGGTCGCCTTAGAGCGCGAAGGACAGCGCAAAGGCTCATCGTTGCGCATTGCCACGCTGGAAGCCTATGGTTATTTTGGCGAGATGAGCCTCTTCGATGAGAGTCTGACGACTGAGCGCGCCTTTGCCGTTCAAGATACGCTCTGTCTTGCCGTGCGCCGCGAGCCGCTCATCGAGCTGACGCGCCGCTATCCCGATCTCTCGTTGCGCCTGATCAACGTCTTGAGTCGCCGTCTGCGCGAAGCGACTGATCGGATTGCGCAGCTGACCACCACGCGTCCGCGTGAGCTGCACAAAGTCTTCGACCGCCTGGAGTGACTATGCGCGTCCCTGAGCTGCCTATGACGCCGCTTTTCTCGCGGCGTGCGCACTTGATCGCCATCGGCGCTGCAGCGCTCGTCTTCGCCTTATGGCTGCTCGGCACGCCGCATGGCGCGCTCGGCAAAGCGGCTGCCATTGGCTACGCCATCTGTCACCAAATTGCCGAGCGCACTTTTCCAATTGACCTTGAAGCTGAACTTTTGATGCCGCTCTGTGCGCGCTGCACAGGCATTTACCTAGGCGTGCTGCTCAGCTACTTGCTATTGATCGCGCGTGGCAGATTGCGCAGCTATCGCTTTCCGCCGCTGCCAATCGTGCTGATCTTGCTCGGCTTCATCGGCGTGCTGGGCATAGATGGTACGAATAGTTACCTGACTTTCTTTCCTGGCTATCAGCCGCTCTATCCGCCGACCAATCCGCTGCGCTTGCTGACAGGCTTGCTGACAGGCATTGCCGTGGCGCACTTGGTTGTGCCATTTTTCAACAGCACGCTCTGGGCGCAGCCGCAGCCGACGCGCAGCTTGGACGGCGCGCGCGACCTGTTGGCAGTCTGCGGCTTGGCAGGCGTCGTGACGCTTTTAGTGCTGAGCGGACGACCGCTGGTCTCATCGATTCTAGGCGTGCTGAGCAGCCTGAGCGTTGTTGCGCTGCTCAGCGCGATTGGCGCTGCGCTGTTTGTTTCCGTCTTGCGCCGAGAGCGGCAAGCGCAGACTTGGCGCGATTTAATTGTGCCGTTCGCAGCAGGCTTCACGCTCGCCATGCTTCAATTGAGCGCGATCACCATCGTGCGCTTCGCCTTGACAGGCACTTGGAGCGGCTTTGTGATCAACTGAGCTTGCCGATCTGCACGTCAGCCGATTTGCAGCGCGAATGGCGCGTCGCCGCGCTCAATGCGCGCCTTCAGCTCGTCCACAGCGGCGAGCGCCGCGCGTTGCGTCGCCGCGTCCAGCAGCAGCTCAGCGAATTCGTCCTGATCCAACACCAGCACATCGCCAACAGGACTCACCCAGACGTCCAGCGCCAGGTCGAACCACAAGATGCTCTCTTCGTCCACCACAGCAGGTCGCGCGATGTTGCAATACCAACCTTTGAGATGTCCGCCGCGCACATCGTATAGCTCGAAGACGTTGTACCAGCGATCCGTGTAGAAATATTCGATCATCCGATCGCCTGTCCGAAAGGTGACATATGGCAACGGCACGTCAGGACGGCTGAAAAACGCCTCGATCTGTATCCACGTCTCGCTGCGCGCGATGACTCGTCCGCGATAGCGCATCGCCTCGCTGCCATCGGGCAGAATTTTCCGCACTGTGATGTAGGCTTCGCTCATGGCGGTTCTTGCTCACAAGTGATTCGATAAAGGACGAGCGGCGTGCGCGCAATCGGCTGCAGGCGCGCGCCTGCAGCGTTCAGCACGGCGAGCCAACGCCAAGCGGCAGCCTCAGGCGCTGCGAAGTAGCTCGGCGTCGGCAGATGGCACACATCGCGGCTGAGCCACTCGGCTGAAGGATACCAGACGAGCTGCGCGCGCGGCGAATCTCCTAGATAGTAGCGCAGTTCCCAGCTCAGCCAATGATCGTAGATGATCGGTGCGCCGTCGAGCGCGTTGATGTGCGCTGCCAACTGATCCACGCCGTGATAAAACGCGCTCTGAACGCCGATGCTGTGTTCATTGCGCGCTGTGCGCAGCGCGAACGGCGCGATCAACGCGAAGACGAGCAGCACAGCTGATCGGCTGCGCCAATGCGCCATGCCGTGAGCGATCAACAGCGCGGTCAGCGGCATGAGCGGCAGCAGATAGCGATCATACATCGGAAAAGCGATCAGCCAGTAAGCCAGCAGCGTGACGAGCAAGCCGCAGGCGCTGATCAGCGCGCTGACCGATGCACGAGTCGTCTGCCGTAGCGCGCGCCAGGCGCCGTAGACGACGAGCGTGAGGGACGGCGCAAAGCCGACGCTCTCGCTGTACAGCGTCAGCCAGCGCGCCAGACGCGGCAGCACTTCATCAGAGCGAATCAAGCGCAGCGCGCCGGGATTGACGACGCCGAGCGTCCAGAAGTCCACAGGCGCCGCGCGCGCCGCGCTCCACGCCATCAGCGCGATGCTCACGGCGAGAATTGGCGCGCCGAATTGTACGACGTCGCTCACGCGCAGCCTTCGCAGCGCAACCGCGCCGAGCGGCGCGTAAATCGGCAAAAATTGCAGCGCGCTCTGCTTGGTGGCGACCGCGCACGCCGCAAAAATGCCTGCCCAAAGCGGACGCTCGCGGCTGAGCGCTGTAGCGCACAGCAGACAGCACAACGTGAGCAACGGATCGTGGAAAGCCGTGCCGCTGAAGGCGAGATCGAACGGCGAGAGCGCCATGATCGCCATGCCGATCAGCGCGGCGCGCTCATCTAGCAAACGACGCAGCAAGGCGTAGCAAGCCGCCACGCCGAGCAGACTGAAGAAGAAGGCAGGCAGGCGCGCTGTGAATTCATGCTCGCCCAGCGCGCTGAAGCTGAGCGCGTTCACAAACATGCCCAGCGGCGGCTTATCCAGCGGCGCGTCGCTCAGCAAGAGGTCGCCATAGCGCGCCATGCGCCGCGCATAGGTCGCGTAGAGCGCTTCATCAGGATGAAAGCGCACGTCGTGTCCTAAAACGGCTATGCGCAGCGCAGCTGCCAACAGGAGCAGGATGGTCAGTCGGTGAAGCGATAGCGCAGCAGCGTCCAAGCGGCGATCGGTGCGTCCGTCCACTTGATCTTCTTGCCTTCGTGCCATTCGCGCCCATTGTAGCTGATCGGCACTTCGTAAATGCGATAGCCGCGCTTCAGCACTTTGGCTGTGATCTCAGGCTCGAACTCAAAGCGGCGCGAGCGAAGTCTGATGCCTTGCACTACTTCGGCGCAAAAGACCTTGTAGCACGTCTCCATATCGCTCAGAATTGTGTTGTACAGCACGTTCGTCAGCAGCGTGAGCAGCTTGTTAGCGACCATGTTCCAGAAGAACATCGTCTTGCGCGGTCCGCCTAAAAAGCGCGAGCCATATACGACTTTGGCGCGTCTTTCCTGAATCGGCTTGAGCAGCGCAGGATAGTCGCGCGGATCGTATTCGAGATCGGCGTCTTGGATCAAGAAAACGTCGCCTTTAGCGGCTGCGAAGCCTGTGCGGACTGCCGCGCCTTTGCCTTGATTGCGATCGTGGTAGATGATGCGCACTTGTGGATCAGGCGGCAGAGTGGCGAGGACGTCGCGCGTGCCATCGGTTGAGCCGTCATCCACAACGATGATCTCATGGGCAAGATTGACTGCTTTCACGGCTGCCAGGACTTGCTCAATCGTGGCGCGCTCGTTATAGCAAGGGATGATCACGGAGAGCTTCAACTGGATTTTCCACCTTCTTGCGAAATAGCAGGCTGAGTATAGCCGAGCTTCTCAGCTTTGGCTATGGTCGCAGCTTTGCGCGAAAGACGGACTGTAGTCTGCACCAGAGCGCTCTAGCGCAGGCAAGGCTAGAGTTCTCTGCACTTTTCGGTTAAAATAGGCGTTGTGAACATCCGTTTTAGTTAGTGGGAAGGCGTCACCATGTCAGAGGCACGTCCATATCTGGTCATTATTGATGGACACGCCGTCGCGCATCGCAACTATCATGGCAATCAGCGCGCGCTGACCACATCAAGCGGCGAGCCGACCAACGCCACCTTCGGCTTTGCGCGCGCGCTGATGGACATCCTGAACAGTCCGACGCCGCCGCAATATCTCGCGGTCGCCTTCGATCAAGGGCTGAGCGGACGCGAGAACGTCTTCCCTGCCTACAAAAGTCAGCGCGCTGAGATGGAAGCCTCGCTCGCCTTTCAGCTCGGACGCATTCGTCAGCTGGTCGAGGCGTTCAACATACCGATCTTAGAGCGCGAAGGCTTTGAAGCGGACGATGTGATCGGCTCGATAGCGCGCCAAGCTAACGCGCAAGGCGTGCAAGTTCACATCGTCACTGGCGACCAAGATTTATTCCAATTGGTGAACGACTTGACCACGCTTGAGCTGCCCGACCGCAACGGCGGCAGCACGCGCTACGACGCTGACGGCGTCTTCGCCAAGCTCGGCGTGAAGCCTGCCCAAGTGCCTGACTACAAAGGCTTGGTCGGCGATAGCTCCGATAACATTCCCGGCGTGCGCGGCATTGGCGAGAAGACGGCAGTGCCGTTGCTGCAGACCTACGGCACGTTAGAAGGCATTTATGCCAATCTCGACGCGCTCGCTGAGAAACTGCGCGCCAAGCTGATCGAAGGTCGCGAGAGCGCTTTCCTCAGCCGTCAGCTCGCCACCATTCAGACCGATCTGCCTATCGCATTGGATTTGGCGCGTTGCGTCGCGCAGGATTACGACCAGCGGCGTGTGTTGGCGCTCTTCCGCGAGCTGGAATTCAACTCGCTCATCCGCCGCCTGAAGCCGAGCGCGCCTGCCAAGCCTGAGAGCGAACAATTGGCGCTCTTCGGCGGCGCGCAAGCGCCAAGCAAACCAAGCGCCGTCGCTGAGGACGATCCGAGCCTGACGCCTGCCGAGACGACGTTCACCACACATCTGGTGGATACGCCTGAAGCGCTTGAAGCGCTAGTCGCTCGGCTGAAGGCAGCGTCATGGATCGCTTTCGATACTGAGACCAACAGTCCTGACGCAAACGCGGCAGCTTTGGTCGGCATTGCGCTCGCCGTCAACGCACAGGACGGCTATTACGTCCCTGTCGGACATATTCCAGAGGCGGCTGAGCGCCAATTGCCGCTTGAACGCGTCGTCGCGGCGCTCAAGCCTGCCCTCACCGATCCGAGCATTCCGAAGATCGCGCACAACGCGCCGTTCGATCTGAACGTGATGGCGCGGCATGGCATTCAGGTGCAGCCGCTCGGCTACGATACACAGCTCGCTGAGCTGCTCTTGCAGCCCGAGCGTCGGCACGGCTTGAAGGACTCAGTCCGCCTGCGCTTCGGCATCCGCATGACGCGCATTGAAGAGCTGATTGGCAAGGGCAAGGCGCAGATCACGATGGACCGCGTGCCAGTGGCGCAAGTTGCGCCGTACGCTGCCGCCGATGCCGTCTTCACTTACCGCCTGATGGAAGTCACGCGCCGCGACCTAGAAGCGGCGAATCTGTGGAAGCTCTACGAGCGCATTGAGCTGCCGCTCGCGCCGATCATCGCTGAGATGAACGCGCATGGCGCGCTGATCGATCTGCCATATCTGAGCGCGCTGAGCGCTGAGTTCACTGAGCGCCTCGCCGAGATCGAGCGCCGCATTCACGCGCTGGCAGGCGAGCCGTTCAATGTAGGCAGTTTGAAACAGCTCAACGACGTCTTGTTCGGCAAGCTCAAGTTGCCCACCAAAGGTCTGCGCAAGGCGCAACACGGCTATTCGCTAGACGCGGACGCGCTGGAGACGCTGCACGATCAGCATCCGATCATCCCACTCTTGGCTGAGTGGCGTGCGCTGGAGAAATTGCACAGCACATACGTACTCGCCTTGCCGCGCCAAGCGGACGCACAAGGGCGCGTCCACACGACCTATCGGCAAATTGGCGCGGTCACAGGCAGGCTGAGCAGCGAGAATCCAAATCTGCAGAACATCCCGATTCGGACTGAAGAAGGGCGGCGCGTGCGGCGCGCTTTCATCGCGCCTGAAGGCTGGCATCTGCTCAGCACGGATTACAGTCAGATCGAGCTGCGCATTTTGGCGCACTACAGCGGCGATGCAGCGCTGCAGCAAGCCTTCCTCGAAGATCGCGATATCCATCGCGCTACCGCGGCGCTGGTCAGCAATGTGCCATACGATCAGGTGAGCAAGGAACAGCGTTACTTCGCCAAGCGCGTGAATTTCGGCTTGCTCTACGGCATGGGCGCGCAGCGTCTGGCGCGCGAGAGCGAGCTGAGCCGCGAAGAGGCAGAGCGCTTCATTCAAAATTACTTCGCACGCTTGCCTGGCGTGCGGCGCTACTTGGATGAGTCGAAGGTGCGCGCCAAAACGCAGGGCTACCTTGAGACGCTCTTGGGCAGGCGGCGCGATTTCAGCGCCTTGCGCGATGAGCGGCTCTCAGCAGTTGAGCGCGCGCGCATCGAGCGCGAGGCGATCAACATGCCGATTCAAGGCACGGCGGCTGATATCATGAAAGTGGCGACCGTCAATTTGCATCGCGCGCTGCGCGAAGGCGGCTCGCGGGCGCGCTTGATCCTGCAAGTTCACGACGAGCTGGTCTTAGAGACGCCTGATGATGAGCTGCCGCGCCTTGTGCCGCTCGTACGTGCTGTGATGGAAGGCGCGTATCAGCTGAGCGTGCCGTTGCGCGCTGAGGTGAACATCGGCGCAAATTGGGCAGAGATGGAAGCGGCGGATGACTGGCTGGCGAAACATTAAGCGGCAAGCGACGCTGTGCGCTGGGCTGTTCGGCGCGCTCTCGGTCGCCGCGTGCGATCCTGAGCTGATAGCCACGCCTGTGCCGCCGACGCCGACCATCTTCATCCTGCCCGCCAGCCCGACCGTCGCGCCGCGCCTGCCGACCTTGCCCGAAGGCGAATCGGCTGATGACGCATTGGCGACTCAGGTGGCGGCTTTTCAGCCGCGCGTGCCGACGCTCGCGCCGAACACCAGTTTCACGGTCACGCCCATGCCGCCGCCGACTGAAGTTTTCATCAGCTTGCAATTCGCCATGCCCGATGGCGCGCTGCTAGACGGACTGCTCTTCGGCGCGCCGCGCCGTCCTGCGCCGACTGTCTTGCTGTTGCACGACGCGGATAGCACGAAAGAAACATGGCTGGGCGCGGCGCGCGCGCTGCAGACAAGCGGCTTGAACGTCGTGGCGCTCGATCTGCGCGGCTTCGGCAGGTCAAGCGGCGTGCGCGACTGGTCGCGCGCTACGCAAGATGTGGTCAGCGTGCTAGAACGGCTGCGCAGCTTGCCGAATCTCGATCCGAATCGGCTGTACACGCTGGGCATTGGCGAAGGCGCGAACGCAGCGCTGAGCGGCTGCGCCCGTGTTGACTTCTGCCGAGCGGCTGCCCTGATCAGTCCGTTGCCGATGCTGGCGGCTGCGCCAATCGAGGCGACGTTACCTGCCTACGGCGCGCGTCCGCTCTTGTTGGCTTACGGTCGCGACGACGTGCGCAGCGCGGCGGCAGCGGCAGCGCTTCAGAGCAATTCGCGCGACGCATGGCGCATTTTGCCCTATGAAGGCGCAGCGCGTGGTATGATTTTAATCGAGCGTGAGCCGAATCTGATTGAGATCGTTGCGCGCTGGCTTCTGGAGTAGCCGCGCTGAGAGAGAGAAGATCGCCGTGCCGAAATTGGTCACTGTTGCTCAGATGCAAGCTATTGAGGCGGCCGCCGATGCCTCAGGCGTCTCTTACGCGCTGATGATGGCGCGCGCAGGACGCGCTACCGCTGATCTCGCCTGCCAGCTCTTGCCACAAGGCTCGGCGTCGCCGCGCGTCTTGGTCTTGGTCGGGCATGGCAATAACGGCGGCGACGGTCTGGTGGCGGCGCGCCATTTGGCAGAGCAAGGCATGAACGTCGCGTGCTATCTGGCGCGCGAGCGGACAGATAACTTGGTGGAAGCGGCGCGCAGCGCAGGCGTGACTGTGCTGAGCGACAATTTGGACACTTTGCGTCAGTTGGCAGCTGCCGCTGACTTGATCGTGGACGCGCTGCTCGGCATAGGCGCCAAGCCGCCTGTGCGCGGCGTTGTGCGTGAGGTGCTGCTGAACGTGCGGCGCGCCATCGAAGGACGCGCTGCGCAGGTCAGCCTTGATCGAACTGCAACCAGTTACAATCTGCACGCGCTGCCGAGCGCCTTCGCGCCAAACCGACCGCGCGTCCTCGCCGTTGACCTACCTTCAGGCATAGATGCCGATAGCGGCGCGCTTGATCCTGACTGCGTGCTGCACGCCGATGCCACGCTGACCTTCGAGGCGGTCAAGCACGGCTTGCTGAGCGTGCCCGCCGCTGAGTACGTCGGCACATTGCACGTTGCGCCGCTGAATCTGCCTGCGACGTTGCCTGAGTTGACGGCTGTGCGTCATCATGTGGTGGACGCGCAACAAGTTGCTGCCCTGCTGCCGCGCCGTCCGCTGGACGCCAACAAAGGCACGTTTGGCAGGGCGCTGATCCTAGGCGGTTCAGAGCGTTATATCGGCGCGGCAGGCTTAGCGGCGCAAGCTGCCTATCGCGTCGGCGCAGGTCTAGTGACCGTCGCCGCGCCCAAGCCTGTGGTCAGCGCATTAGCGGCTGCGCTGCCGGAAGTGACGTGGTTACCATTGCCGAACGGCGGCGAGGAAGGCGAGAAGACGCTGACCGACGCCGCGATCAGCCTCGCCATGACCGAAGTGCCTGACTACGACGCGCTGTTGATCGGAGTCGGCATGGGACGCGCCTTCAACGCCTTCACGCTCATCGAGACCATCTTGACGCAAGCCGAAGGACAGTTGCCGCCGATGGTCATTGACGCCGACGGCTTGAATATGCTCGCCACAATGGACGAATGGTGGGCAAAAATTCCGCCCAACACGATCTTGACGCCACATCCGGGCGAGATGGCGCGCCTTGCCAAAGTGCGCGCTGAGAGCGGTCGGACGCCTGCACAGGTCGTCCAAGCCGACCGCGTGCGGCTCGCTACGGAGAAAGCGGCGCAATGGCGTTGTTTGGTCGTTTTGAAAGGCGCGTTCACGGTCATCGCAACGCCAGAAGGCGATGTGGCAGTCTTGCCGTTTGCCGAGCCTGCGCTGGCGCGCGCCGGCACGGGCGACGTGCTGGCGGGCATGATCGCAGGCTTGCTGGCGCAAGGCTTGGCGCCTTTTGAAGCAGCGCTCAGCGCAGCGTATTTGCACGGCATGAGCGGCAGATTGGCGGCGTCAAACACGCCTAGCAGCGTCTTGGCACAGGACGTGATCGCGCAACTGCCATATGCGATCGCAGCTTTGGAAAAGAGTCGGCAGCCGCGTTAGAATGCCTATTGTCCACAAACTTTAGTTGAGAGAGCCTACCACGTGAGCCACACTGACCTTCTAGACGGTCTGAACGCACAGCAGAGCGCGGCGATCACAGCGCCGAGCGGCGCTACATTGGTGATCGCAGGTCCGGGCAGCGGCAAGACAGCCGTGCTGACTCGGCGCGTCGCCTATTTGGTCAGTCAGCTGAACGTGCCGCCGAGTCAGATCATGGCGGTCACTTTCACCAACAAGGCGGCTCGCGAGATGTTAGAGCGCATCGAGCGATTGCTAGGCGAGAACTTGCACGGCTTGACGGTCGGCACGTTCCACGCCATCTGTGCGCGCATTTTGCGCCGCGAAGCAGCGCACATCGGCATCTCGCCGAGCTTTACCATCTACGATACCGACGATCAGCTGAACGTGATGCGCACAGCGCTGGCAGAGTTCGGTCTAGATGAAGATCGCAACACGCCGCGCAAGTTCCTGAACGCGATCTCAAACGCCAAGAACGAGCTGGTCACGCCTGATCTCTATCCACAAGGCAGCCATAACGACCGTCAGATTGCGCAGGTCTACGCGCGCTACCAAGCGCTGCTACGCGCTGCGAATGCGCTCGATTTCGATGATCTGCTGCTGTATTGCGTCAAGCTCTTCCGCGATCACGCGCAGGTGCGCCACGATTACCAAGCGCGCTACGCGCACATTCTGGTGGACGAGTTCCAAGATACCAACACGGCGCAATACGAGCTGGTGCGGCTCTTGGCGGGCGCGCAAGGCAGCTTGTTCTGCGTCGGCGATCCTGATCAGAGCATCTATCGCTTTCGCGGCGCTGATTATCGCAACCTGACTTACTTTCGGCGTGACTATCCGCACGCCAATGTGATCTTGCTTGAGCAGAATTACCGCTCACATCAGATCATCTTGAACGCGGCAATGGCGATCATTGACAAGAATACAGATCGCGTGCGAAAGCAGCTGTACTCAGCGCGCCGCGATGGCGCGAAGATCGCGCTGAAGCAGCTGAGCGACGACGAAGACGAAGCGCAATACGTCGTTTGGACGATTCGCGAGGCAGTGCGGCTCGGTCGCTACGCTTATAAAGATTGCGCCGTGATGTTCCGTACCAATGCGCAGTCGCGCGCGCTGGAAGAGACGTTCGTCCGCGCCAACGTGCCGTACAAACTGATCGGCGGCGTGCGCTTCTACAGCCGTCGCGAAATTAAAGACCTGCTGGCATATCTGCGCGTGATTCAAAATCCAAGCGACGATGTCAGCTTGCGGCGGATCATCAACACGCCGCCGCGCGGCATCGGCAAGACGACGCTCGCTAAGTTAGAGGAATGGGCGCTCTCGCGCAATCAGAGCCTGTGCGATGCGCTCAGCGCGCTGCGCAGCGGACAGCCTTCGCCGTTCAGCGGCAAGGCGCTCAGCGCGCTCGAAGAGTTCGCTGCGCATTTAGAGGTATGGCGCAACTTGCGCGACACAATGCCTGTAGGCGTCCTGCTGCGCGACGTGCTGGATCAGACCGCTTACTTGCAATACATCAACGATGGCACGGACGTAGGCAAAGAGAAGGTCGAGTCAGTGCAGGAGTTGGCGCGCGTGGCAGAAGCGCAGGGCAATAAGCCTTTGGCGCTCTACCTTGAAGAGATCGCCTTGATCTCAGACGTGGACACTTACGATGAGACGGCGGATAGCGTCGTGCTGCTCACTTTGCACGCCGCCAAAGGCTTGGAGTTCCCTGTCGTGTTCATTGTCGGTTTGGAAGAAGGCTTGTTGCCGCACACGCAATCGCTAGAGGATGAAGAGCAATTGGCGGAAGAGCGGCGCTTGATGTACGTCGGTCTGACGCGCGCCAAAGACGAAGTTTACCTGACATGGGCGATGCGCCGTATCGGCTACGGCGGCGGCTTGGGCGAGCGAACGCAGGTCTCGCGCTTTTTACAAGATATTCCGCCTGAGCTAACCATCGGCTCGCCTGTGCCAAAGCGCGGCACAGGCGCCGCGCTCGCCGCGCGCCAAGAAGCGCCGCCGCGTCCTGCTTGGCGGCTGCCAATGCCATCTCAGCCTGAGCAGCCGCGCCGTGAGCGTCCGCCGCGCAGCGCCAACATCAGCACCAGCAGCCTTTACCGCAGCGGACAGCGCGTCTATCACGATAGGCTCGGCGAAGGCGTGATCATCGCCAGCCGCTTCATAGATGGCGACGAAGAACTCGATATCCGTTTTGAGAAGCACGGGCTGAAGCGCCTGTTCGCCAGCATCGCGCCGCTCAGGATGCTCGACGATGATTAGGTGAAGACGTATTCACAACATCACAATACAAGGAAGCACAGTGGCACAGCCGCTTGATAGCAATCCAGCGCTCAGTCAGCAGCTTGCTTACAAAGCATGTGAGACAGGCACAATCGAAAGACCGATGAGTTCACTTTTTCTAGAGCCAATTCTCAACCGCTTGAATCCGTTTTGGCAAGGCAAGCCTTTAGTGAGCTTGCCTGCGTTCAAACGCTGGGCATTTCAAGTGGCGCGCCAACGTCTGGATCACGGCATGGCAAAAGCGACTGTCTTGAGCGGACCTCGGCAAGTTGGCAAAAGCACACTTGTGCTGCAGATTATTCAGCAGTTGCTCGCAGAAGGCGTAGCGCCTAGGCATATCTTATACGTCCAGTTCGATGAACTCGCCGAGATTCTCAAGCTCAAACAGCCGATCTTGCAGATTGTCAGTTGGTTCGAGCAGCATATCCTTCGCCAATCGTTGAATGAGGCAGCTCAAGCAGGACAGCGAGTTTATTTGTTCCTAGACGAGGTGCAAAACTTAGATGAGTGGGCGCCACAACTGAAGCATTTGGTGGATACAAGCGATGTGCGCGTGCTTGTGACAGGCAGTTCTGCTCTGCGCATCGAGCAGGGACGCGATAGCTTGGCGGGTCGGATCACGACGCTGGAGATGGGAACGCTTTTCCTGCGCGAGATCATGGCGCTTCGGCGCGAAGGCGAGCTGCTTGCCCCATTGCCGCTGAACGGTCTCTCGCCGCTGCGCGACCGCGCCTTCTGGGAAGAGCTGCGCGCCTTTGGCATTCGTTATGCGGGACTTCGCGACCGCGCCTTCGCTGCTTTCTCCGAGCGCGGCGCGTATCCAATCGCTCACGCTTATCCTGATGTCTCTTGGGCAGAGTTGGCTGATCAACTTAACGAGACAGTTATACGCCGTGCTATTGTGCATGATCTGCGACTTGGACCAAAAGGCGCTAAACGCGATCCGCAGTTGATTGAAGCATTGTTTCGCTTAGCTTGCCGCTACGCAGGACAGACGCCAAAACCTACGCTCTTCGCAGATGAGCTGAAGCAAGTGATGGATGCTAACGTCAGCGCACAGCGCATTGCAGCATACCTGAGCTTCTTGGACGGCACACTTCTGCTGCGCATGGTTGAGCCGTTAGAGATACGACTCAAACGTCGGCGCAGCGCTGCTAAAATCTGTCTGTGCGATCACGCACTGCGCGCCAGCTGGTTACAAGAAGTTGTTCCGCTTGCGCCTGACGCGCTGGATAGGCTTGCACATCTACGCGATCTGGCAGGTCACCTAGCAGAAAGCGCTGTCGGATATTTTTTGAAGTCAATCACCAATATTGATCTTGCTCATTTCCCTGAACGGCATGGCGAGCCTGAAGTTGACTTTGTGCTGAGCATCGGCGAGCAGCGCGTTCCGCTTGAGGTGAAATATCGCAGGCGCATCGAGCCGAAATCGCTGAATGGCTTGCGCCATTTCCTAGATAAGCCGATCTACAACGCGCCATTCGGCGTCTTGGTGACGCTCTCAGATGACATTGTAGTGGACGACCCACGCATTGTATGCCTGCCACTCTCAACGTTGCTCTTAATGCGCTAAAACCAGAATTGCGCCTCAATCTTCGTCGCTCTCAGGCTCGTGACGGCGCGGCACAGTCTGCAGACGCGCTGCCACACGCTGCACGATCGCTTCCGCCACGGCGCTCTTGGTCTGTTGCGGCAATGAGATCGAGCTGCCATCGGCGCTGAGGATGGTCACGATGTTTGTGTCAGCGCCAAAGCCTGCACCTGCCTGACTCACATCGTTGGCTACGATGTAATCCACTTGCTTTTTTTCCAGCTTGCTGCGCGCATTCTTCAGTAAGTCGCGCGTCTCAGCGGCAAAGCCGACCAAAACATGCGGTCTGCCTGTCTCAGCGCGCCGCTCGCCGACGGTCGCCAAGATGTCCACTGTCGGCACAAGCGCCAGCTGCAACGTTCTGCCCGTCTTTTTGAGCTTATGCTCAGCCGTCTCTTCAGGACGATAATCGGCGACCGCTGCCGCCATGATCAGCGCGTCAGCATCAGCAGCGTAATCCAGCACAGCTTCCAGCATCTCTTGCGCGCTCTCAACCGCGACTAGCTCAACGCCGTATGGCACAGGCAGCTCGCTCGGCGCTGCGATCAGCGTGACGTGCGCGCCGCTATCCACAGCCGCCTGCGCAATGGCATAGCCTTGCTTGCCCGACGAGCGATTGGTGATAAAGCGCACAGGATCGATGGCTTCGCGCGTGCCGCCTGCCGTCACTACCACGTGCCTATCGCGCAGCGCGCCCCATTCGCGTCCGAGCGCGCGCCGCGCCGCGCCGAGCAACGCCCCGACCTCTGGCAGGCGACCGCGCCCGACCATGCCTGAAGCCATGCGCCCGACTTCTGGCTCGACAATTTCCATGCCCAGCTCGCGCAGGCGTGACACATTGGCGGCGACCGCCGCGTTCTCATACATGCTGCCGTCCATCGCCGGCGCGACCAGAATCGGACACTTAGCAGCCAACACTGTGATGCACAGCAAGTCATCGGCGAAGCCATGCGCCAGCTTGGCGATGTGCTGCGCTGTGGCAGGCGCGATGAAGATCAGGTCAGCGCCTTCCGCCAAACCGACGTGCGCCACGTGCGTCGGCAGGCTCTCGCCGCCTGTTGTGCGCCACAGATCAGTGTAGGCGGCGCGTCCTGTGACCGCTTCAAAAGTGAGCGGCGTCACAAAGCGCGCCGCAGCCTCAGTCATGATCACATCTACATCAGCGCCTGCCTGCGTCAGTTTGCTCGCCAGATCGGCGGCTTTATAGACGGCGATGCTGCCCGTCACGCCGAGCACAATCCGCTTGTATTCTAAAATGGAGATTCGCTCCACACTCATGAAAAGATTCCTGTGCTGATAAAACGTTCAGCAAGATTCATACGTTCATTTTACCCGCCTTTTGCGCCGCGCAGGATATTCTGTGCGCAAGACCGTCCAAAAGAGCAACCCTGAGGCGAAAGGCAACCACGCGCTGCCGAAGCCTGCCACGATGATGTACAGCAGCGTGCCGACGGCAAAAAAGTCGCCATTGGCAGCATCGAAGGCGATGATGCCGACCAAGATCAGCGGCGCGATCAGCAAGACATACGTGATCAAGCTCGGCGCGCTGAACGTGATCTGCGCTAGGATCGACGGATCGCTCTCAGGCTGCTGAAAACGCAATGCCCATAGGCAGAAGGCGAAGATCGCCGCAGGCAAGAGCAGCTCCAGCACTGGTATCACGTTGTTCAGCACGCCGATCATCAGGCTGAGAAAGAGCGGCGCGCCGCAGGCGATCATTTCCCACCATAACAGGCTCAAGTTCAGCTCGCGCAGCACCTCGAAGCGCGGCATGAAAAAAGCGTAGAGCGCGCCGAGCGCGACCAGTGGAATGATTAGGTACAGCTGCGCAATCTGGCGCGACGGCACCGCCCAACTGATGTTCGGCTGCGCAGGATACCACGCCGTCCAAATGCCCCATGCAATGCCGACAAGCGCTGCAGCGCCGATCGCTAAGAGCGGCGGCGAGACGCCGCGCATCACGTATAAAAACAGCATCAAGGCGAGGAAAGCGGCACCGACCTGTAAGCCTAACACGCGCACGATCAAGCCGATTGGCACGTTATGGTATGCGCCGTGATTGACGATCGAGCCGCTCAGCAAGCCGTATACGCCGCACGCCAAGCCGATTGCCGCCGGCGTATGCACTTGAAAGCGCACGATCACATCCAGCAAAAAGCTGCCGAGCGCTATGTACAGCACTGCCAAGATCAGCCACTCATACCACGCGCGCGCCGTCGGATTCTGCCAGACCACGATCTCGGAGAAGACCAACAGCGTCAAGCCGAACACAAAGCGCAGCCGCCAGATCGCGAAGCGCGTGCGCGGCTTGAAGTTTTGGCGCAAGCGCCTGAGCGCCTCGCCAAAAGTGCGCGGTGCGCGCGAAGTCTGGTCTGTCTCCATACAGCGTCGTGCAGCCTTTCCTAATCGTGCAGCCCTAGCACACGGATTTCATCGCTGGAAGCAGGCGGATTGTAACGTCCGATCACGACCCAGAAGAGCAGGTTGAAGAAGATCGCGCCGAACAAGGCAAGGTTGAGCGTGTTATAGGCGATCATGCGCGCGCGCACAACGTACTGCGGCAAGGCACAGCGTCCGAAGAGCGTGAACGGACACTCGCCTGACATGCGGAAGATGCCGTAAGCGCTCACGATGTAAACGCCGAACAGCACGAAGAGCAGCGTGATCAGCCGCTTCTTAGGTTCAGCGCGCTGCACTAACATGAACAAGCCTGCCAACAAGACGAAGAGCAACAATGCGCCGCCTGCATTGATCACGTCAACTGCTCCAATGTTGCGTCATCCGAACTCATGCTAAAAGTGTCGTTCAAAGCTGCTTCTTCTGCCAAGTTTTCAGCGCAGGCGCTGTATCAGCTTCTTGTATGGATCGCTGCCAGGCTTGATCGTGACCTCGCGCGCGCGTCCGCCGTCTTTTGGCGCGCCCAGAATGCCCAGCTCGCCTAACAAGTCCATCAGTTTTGCCGCGCGCGGATAATCTATTGCCAAGCCGCGCAGCAAGATGGACGTGCTTGCCTCGCCGCGCCGCACAACCAGATCAATTGCCTCTTCCAAGAGCGGATCAGTCCTGCCCAGCGCTTCTCGACGTGAGACGCCGCGATCCCATGGCGCGTCCGCGCTCGGCAGACCGCGCTCGGCAGCCCATTGCCGCCAATAGCCGACGACCGCCTCTATTTCCTCGTCGCTCACAAAACAGCCCTGCACACGGCGCGGCACCGCCGACTCAGGCGCTAGATACAGCATGTCGCCGCGCCCTAAGAGCGTTTCCGCGCCCGCCGTGTCTAGGATCACGCGCGAGTCGGCGTTTGAGGCGACCGCAAACGAGATTCGGGCAGGAAAATTCGCCTTGATCAAGCCTGTGATGATATCCGCGCTAGGACGCTGTGTGGCGATCACCAGATGAATGCCGACGGCGCGCGCCATCTGCGCCAAGCGCGTGATGGTGCGCTCAACTTCCTCAGGGCGGCTCAGCATCAGGTCGCCGATCTCATCGGCGATGATCACGATATACGGCAGCTGCTCAGCAGCGCGCTGCTCGCCAAGCGCGCGATTGTACGCCTCGATGTTGCGCGCGCCTTCCGCTTCCAGCAGGCGATAGCGCCGATCCATCTCGCGCGTTGCCCAGCGCAGCACGTCCACAATGCGCTCGATGTCTGTCTCGACCGGACCGAGCAAGTGCGGCAATCCGTTGAAGCGCGAGAGCTCGACCATCTTCGGATCGAGCAGGATCAACTTCAAGCGATTCGGCAAGTTATTCATGACCAATGCGACGATCATCGCCGTGATGCACACTGACTTGCCTGAGCCTGTCGTGCCTGCGATCAGCAAGTGCGGCATCAGCGCCAGGTCAACCACGACCGACTCGCCTGCCACGTCTCTGCCCAGCGGCACGCTCAAAGGCGCTTCGCGGACGCCGTCAGGCGCGTCAGGATCAGCGCGGCGGAAAACGCGCACAAACGCCTCGCTCTCCAGCACTGGACGCAACGCTACAAGGCTCGCCTTACGATTCGGCACCTCGATGCCCATGTACGAGTAGCCCGGCACGTATGGCTGAATGCGCAAGCGCTTGGCAGCCAGCGCCAAAGCCAGATCGCGCTCAAGCGCGGCAATTTTGTTGACGCGCACGCGCTGCGTGACCACTTCGCCGCGCTCGGTCGTCACTTCACGGAATGGCTGCACGGCGTACTGCGTCACAGTCGGACCGATCTTCACGTCCACCACTTCCACGTCAATGTCGAATTCCAACAGCGTATCTTCGATGATGCGCGCATTGTTGTTGATCTCTTGTTCGGTCGGCTTCTCAAGGTCAGCATCTTGCAGTAAGCTCAGCGGCGGTAAGTCAGGACGCGGATAGCTGACGCGCAGCTCTTGAAAGTCTTCAACGCGGAATTGGCGGCGACGACGCTCAGGCGGCGCCGCAGGCGTCGAAATGGTCGGCAGCGGCACGCTCGCCGTCTTGATCGGCACGGGCAGCGGCTCGGCAGGCTCATCAGGCTCAGCGGTCGGCTCTGGCTCAGGCGTAGGTGCAGGCGCGGCGCGCGCAGCAGGCATCAGCGGCGGAATGCTGAACACTTCAGACGTCGGCTCAGAAACAGTCGGCGCAGGCTCTGATGGCAATTGAGCGTCGAGCGCGCTCGGCTGCGGCTGCGTTGCGTAGGAAGACGTCGGCATAGGCGACGCAGGCTGTGTCAGGTCAGGCGCAGCGCCTGTCGCGCTTGGCGCAGGCGTAGGATGCGCGCGGCGCGGTCGCGGCGCTGTGGCGCGTCGCTTCAACGCCTCGCCGAATTGCTCCAGACGCTTGCTGAGCGCAATGCCCCAGGCTTTGATGTGCTTGCGACGCACGCCAAAGATGGCGCCAATGGCGAGCGCGATCGCGATCAGGTAGATCAAGACGGATAGACCTGAGCCGAAGAGTTTCGCCATCAGCTCACCAAGCGCCCAGCCGATGTGTCCGCCGCCCAGACCGCTGCGCGCCAACGCGCGCGGCTCAGGATCGCCTGCCAGCAAGTGCAAGATCGCCAACAGCGCCAAAAAAGCGATCTCCGCTGCCAGCAGCCGCCGCCAGGTCAAGTGAATCTTAATGCCTGCGCGCGGCAGCACGATCAATACGCCGATTCCGATCAATCCGACCGAGAACAACAGCGCGCCAAGTCGTCCGAAGAGCTGGCTGATGAAATCCGCCCATCGGTCGGAGAGCGAGAGAATGGCAGCCGTTGGCGTGCTGTTGAGCAAGGTCAGCAGTGAGACCGCGCCAAGCGAGATCAGGAAGAGCGCCGCTAGATCGTCTACCCAGATCGGACGCCTCTCGTAGGCTTCATAGAGTTCGTGCGGATTCTGCAGCGCACGGCGCCAGAGCGGCGGCGGCGCGTCGGCAGGACGTTTTGTACGTTCCACAACGCGCAAAGGCGCGCCAATTTTGGTGCGGCGCGGCATCAGCAGATCAGAGGTGAGCGGAATCAGAGTCTGCCGCGCTGCGACTGTGCGTCGTGGACGCTTGGCAGTGCCTTTTGGCGGCGCCATTGGCTCTGCAGATTTAGGATTCGCTTTAGATGTCGCTCTTCTAGCCATCTCACGCGCTCTTCTGAACAATCCAAGCATACCACGATCTGCACTCAGTCTACCACGTTTGGAACAAATTTTCTAGAGTGGCGTATTCAACGCAGAAGTTTTACACTGAAGGCGCGTATGGCGTGAGCAGGAGCGAAGGTCTTGCCTGAGTTAGCGTTGCAACTCTATACAGTGCGAAAGGCGCTTCAAGACGACTTCGAAGGCACGTTGCGTCGCGTGGCTGAGATAGGCTATCGCGCTGTGGAGACGGCAGGCATATATGGCGGCACGCCTGAGCGCGCAGCACAGCGCTTCGAGTCTGTTGGACTGCGCGTCATCGCTGCGCACAGCGCGCTGCCGCTCGGCGATCAGAAAAGCGCCTTCCTAGAGATGCTGGAAGCGCTGAGAGTTAACACGCTCGTCTGTCCTTGGCAGCCGCCAGAGCTTTTCGCTGACCTAGACGGCGTCCAGCGCGTCTGCGATCTGCTCAACGCGGCGCACGCTGAGCTTCAGGCGCACGGCATACGGCTCGCCTATCACAACCATCACTTTGAGTGCCTGCCGCTCGCCGATGGCAGCTTGCCGCTCCTGCACATGGCGCAGCGCCTAGTGCCTGAGATCATCTTCGAAGTGGATACCTACTGGGCGCATGTGGCAGGCGCTCGCGTGCCAGATTTACTGGCGCGGTTGGCAGAGCGTGCCGCGTTGCTGCACTTGAAAGATGGTAGCGGTCGCCTTGAGCAGACCATGTTGGCGCTCGGCGACGGCGTGATGAATTTCCCTGCTATCGTGCGTCACAGTCGCGCTGAAGCGTGGATCGTGGAGCTAGATGACTGTGCGACCGATATGCTGGAAGCAGTGGCGCGCAGCTTTCTCTACGCGCAACGCTTGCTGTGAGAGTCATCGCGGTTTATCGGCGTGCGCCCAGCCTTGCCAACCGCGCGCCTGCCAAGCGGCGTAGAGCGCCACAGCGCCGACGCTCGCCACATTCAAGCTCTCCACATGCCCGCGCATCGGCAATGTGATGAGCAAATCGCAGGTATCGCGCACCAAGCGGCGCAGTCCTTCGCCTTCGCTGCCCAAGACCAAGCCGAGCGAGATGTTCAAATCGGCGCGGTCAATCGGCAAGATGTTCGGCGCGACGTCCAAGCCTGCTAACCACAAGCCGTATTCTTTCATGCGCTTCATAGCCTGCACCAAGTTCGTCACTTGCGCGATGTTCAAATGCTCGCTGGCGCCCGATGAAGCGTTCACAACGGCAGGCGTGATGCCTACGCCGCGCCGATCTTGCATCACCACGCCATGCACGCCGACCGCATCGGCAGTGCGCAGCAACGTGCCAACATTTTGTGGATCCTGCAGCAGATCGAGCAGCAAGACGAACGGCTTCTCAGCCTTAGCTTCAGCCGTCTCAAAGATGGTCTCGATCTCGACGTATTGATAAGCGCCTGCGCGCAATGCCACGCCTTGATGATTGCCGCCTTGCGCCAGATCGTCCACCATGCGGCGCGGTATGCGTCGCACAGGCAGCGCGCGTTCCTCAGCCGCCGCCAAGATATCCGCTACCACGCCGCGCTCTTCCGTGCCTTCTGCCAAAATCAGCTGTTGCAAGCTGCGCCGAGCGGCGCGCAACGTCTCTAAAACTGCCCAGCGCCCGAAGATCACCTCAGACATGCTCACTCCAGACGGTAAGTCGTGCCTTCGGGACGATCTTCCAAGATCACGCCAAGCGCCTTGAGCTGATCGCGAATTTGATCGGCGCGCCCGAAGTTCCGCTCGGCGCGCGCCTGCGTGCGTATCTCGATCAGCAAGCGGATCAATGCGTCGGTCAGGCGCATGTCAATGCTGTGCGCCTCGCCTTGCGGTATGATGCCCAGCACTTGTCCGCCTAGATCGCTGTAGAGCGCCTCAATCGCCGTCAGCGTCGCCTTGTTGATTGGCTCGCCGCTGTTGAGGAGCTTGTTCACCTCGCCTGTGAAAGTCTGAAGCGCGGCGAGCGCGACAGGCGCGTTGAAATCGTCATCCATCGCGGCAGTGAACTGCTCGCGATGCGCTTGAATGACCTGCGCAAAGGTATTTTCGCCGCCCTCGGGCGCCTCGCGCAGGCGATGGCGCACCAGACGCGCCGCGCTGACCAAGCGCTCCCAGCCGCGCTCAGCCGCGCGCAACGCTTCATCGCTGAAGTCAATCGGATTGGTGTAATGCGATTGGAACATGAACGTGCGAATGACCTCAGGACGGTAGCGCGCTAGAGCATCTTTGATGGTCACGAAGTTGCCCAGCGATTTGGACATCTTCTGCCCGTTGACGGTCAGGCTGCCTACGAGCAGCCAATAGCGCGCGAATGGCACGCCGTTGGCAGCCTCGCTCTGCGCGATCTCGCACTCATTATGCGGAAAGATGTTATCAATGCCGCCGCCGTGAATATCGAACGTATCGCCCAAGTACTTGCGCGACATGGCAGAGCATTCGATGTGCCAGCCCGGATAACCGCGTCCCCATGGACTGTTCCACTGCAAGATGTGATCCTCAGGCGCTAGAATCCAGAGCGCGAAGTCTTCAGGATTGCGCTTGCCGCTGCCCTTCAGGCGGCGCGAGCCTGCCTCTTGCTCTTCTAAGCGGCGATTCGAGAGCTTGCCGTACTCGGGCCAGCTCGATACGTCAAAATAGACGCCGTCTTCGGCTACATAGGCGTGTCCTTTGCGCAGCAAGGTCTCGATCATCTCGATCTGCTCTGGGATGTGCGCACTGGCGCGCGGACTGATATCAGGGCGCACTACGCCGAGCGCGTCCATATCGGCGAAGTAGCTGCGCGCGTAAGTCTCCACAATCTGCATCGGCAAGGCAGAGGCTTGCCGCGCTTTCTTCAGGATGCGATCTTCACCGCTCTCCAGCAAATGACCGACATCCGTCAAATTCTGGACGTACAGCACATCGTAGCCGCTGAAGCGCAGATAGCGCACAATCATATCGAACGAGATGTACGCTTTGGCGTGTCCGAGATGCGAGTGATCGTAGACCGTCGGTCCGCAGACGTACATGTTGACCTTGCCTTCGTGGAGCGGCACGAAGTCCACTTTCTCGCGCTGTAGCACGTTATAGACGCGCAGAGGCATAGCAGGGAAAACTCCTGAATGGTGCGAAAGGTTTGTGTGCTGCAGATTGTACCACAAAGCGCGCGTTGAGAAGCGTGAGACGGTCATGCCGTCCCGCGCTTCAGTCGCTCACGGTCCGCGGCGCGGCGTCGGCTCGTAGGTCGGCGTTGGCGGCAGGAAGAACGGCAAGGTCGGCAGCGGCGTCGGCACTTCAGGATTGACAGCGCCGAGCCAAGTGCGGAAAGCAGTCTCCATCTCGATGAAACTCACGTTCGAGATCGCCTCAAGCGCGGCGCGCTGCGTGCGTCCGCTGCGGATCAGCTCCCAGACGCGGCGGTGCGCTTCCATGCCGTAGGTCTCCGTCAGCCACACCCAGAACATATAGCCGACATCGTACGCCTCGCGTCCGCCCGGCCCTTGCTCCTGCAAGGAAGGCAACCTGCCTTCGCGCGCCCAGCGCCGCACGCGCTGCTCAATGCGCGGACCGCTCGTCAGCTCGAAGAATGTGGCATTGCCTTCGATGAACCAGCGCAAGCCCGATGTGCCGCCATTGGCGTACTGATACAAATGCGCGACTTCGTGCAGCACAGTGTCGTTCGCCACTTCTTCAACAGGCTGGATGATCGGATCGTAGACCTGCGCCGTCGCGCCCCACGACTGGCTAGTCTGCCCGACCACTACCAAGCCGCCGCCGACCGTGCCGCGCCCAGGCGACCACTCCGCCCACGTCTCGAAATCGGCGTAGATGATCGCGCGCGGCTTATAGCCGAGCGGATTCGCCCAGCTCTGCTCGTACAGCGGACGCTGGCGCTCCATCGCGGCGATGGTCAGCGGTCCGATCCGATCGGGCACGCCTTCCTGCCAGAAGACGATGATGTCATCCGACTCCATGCGATTCCACTTGCGCGTGTTATCGGCGTACTCTGCATATTCGCGCGGCGTCTCGTAGATATTGCCCGACTCATCTTGCAGCAGCCACCAGTACTCCACGCCTGCCCATTGCGGCACAGCATCGCCCGGCACTTTCTCCCAGACCGCGACCATCTTAGTGCCGCTCTCATCAATCTGAGCAAGACGGCGCGTGCGGCTGCTGACAGGCGAATGCCGCCACAGCGCGGCTGCGCTCACGATCTTGCCGCCTGTGCTGGTCGCTTCTAGCCTGAAGGTGAAGCCTTTCGGAAAGTTGCTCTCAAAAGAGCTGCTCAGAATCGTCCACTGCGCATTGCCGCCGTTGTTGGTCGGACTAGGCGGCGGCGTAGCAGTTGAGAGAAAGCCGCTGCTGGCGGATATCGGCAAGCCGACCGCGATCAAGGCTGCCACTACGACCAGCGTCAGCAGGCTCAAGAACGTCTCGCGTTTGAACATCACAAATTCTCCTAACCAAACTCATCGTTCACGGACGGCGCGGCGTCGGTTCGTAGGTTGGCGATGGGAAAAAGAACAAGGTCGGCGTTGGCGCGAAGGTCGGCGGAATTTCGCGCAAGCCGAGCCATTCGCGCCACGCGATCTCATATTCGTCCATGCTCAAGCCCGTCACACTCGTCATCGCCGTCTCAAAAGTCTTGCCGTCATTGACTGAGCGGATGATCGCGCCCAAGCTCTCCAATCCCCAGCGCTCGTACAAGAAGGCGACCAGCGAAGCTGCCTGCGCGTACCAATCGCGCACGCGCGGCAGATCGTTGCGCCCAATGATCGTGCGCGCGTCCATCACGGCGAGTCGCTCCAACTGACCTGTGCGCGCCAAGATACGCACGCGCTCGATCTCTTCCTCAACGCCTTCCAGCTCGTTGTTGACTGCCTGCCCTTCGTTGAACCAGATCGGAATGGCGCTGGTCCGCGATCCCATCCAATAGTTCAGGAAAGCGTGCGCCAACTCGTGCGGAATCAGCTGATTGAAGAACCAGCGACGGCGCTCAGCGGCAACCTGCGCTTGGCAATCGGCGTCGCAATTGAGTATGGACGCCGCGCGCCCTTCGTCCAGCCAGCCGAGCGTGACGCTGCCAATCGCCACACCGCCGATCCAGCTCTGGCAGCCAAACGGACCGTAGATCGTGCAGAAATCCGCCTGTGAGTTGAAGACCACCACGCGCAGCTCGTCCTCTGGCACAAAGCCGGTCGCCTTCGCCACGTGATCGAAGCCGCGCCGCGCCACATTCAGCAATGCCTCGCCAAACGCCGCGTCGCGATCGTACCAATAGACCGCGACTTTGCCGTCGCTCAGCTTCTGCCAATCGCGCGTGCTATCGCTGATCTCAGCTTGCACTTCAGGCGTGCGGTAGCGATTGCCTTGATCGTCAATCAGTTCCCATCGGTAGAAGATGACCTGCCACGGCGGCATCGTCTCTGAGCGCAAGCGCCAAACATAAGCAAGCTCAACCTGCTGCGCAGGCTGCTCAACTTCGACGCGATAGGCGAGATTGGCGCTGAACGAGCGCACGCGCCAGATGACGCGCGCCGCGACGATCTTGCCGAGCGCGCTGCGCGCTGTGACGCGGAAGATGAACGAATCGCGGTAACGGCTCTCAACCGATTGGCTCAGCACGCTGATCGGCTCTTGCGCGCGGATCGGCGCGCCCGAGAGCAGCAAACTGAGCGCAAGGCAAAGGCAGACCAGACGAGCGTACTTCATCAGATATCACCTAGGCTAAACGGACGATTGCCACGCCGCGAGCAATTCGGCGAGATCGGCGAACACGCCATCAGGCGCGATAGCCGCAGTTTGATCGGCGCGGCTGATGCCTGTCAGGACGAGCGCGCTCTTCATGCCGACGCCTTGCGCGCCCAGAATATCCGTATCCAAGCGGTCGCCGATCATCAGCGTCTGCGCGGCAGGCACGCCGAGGTAGCGCAATGCCGCCTCGAACATTGGCGCGGCAGGCTTGCCGATCATGTACGGCTGCTGTCCTGTCATGGTCGCCACAGCGCTCACCAAGCTGCCGGCGCCAGGTCCGATCTCGCCGTTCGGCAGCGGAAAAGTGGCGTCGCCATTGGTGGCGATGAACGCCGCGCCTGCCATGATGCGCTGACCTGCGATGCGCAGCTTATCGTAGGTCAGGTTGCGATCCAAGCCGACCACTACGATCTGCGCGCGCTCAGGATCGAATGGATAGCCTTGCGCTGCGATCAGGTCAATTAAGTTTTGGCTGCCGATGGCGAAGAAAGGCGTGCCTTGCGGAAAGCGGCGCGCGATCTCTTCAGCCGTCACTGCGCCTGAAGTGATCACTTGCTTAGGCGTGGCAGGAATTTCGAACGCTTCAAGGCGCGCAAGGTACTGAGTCGGCGTGCGCGTGCTGTTGTTGGTGATGAACGCATAGGGAATGTTCTGCGTGCGCAAAAACTCGAAGAAAGCAGGCACAGCGGGCAATTTTTCATCTTCACGCCACACCACGCCGTCCAGATCGAGCGCGCACGCGCGAATGGCACGCAAGTCCAGCATTCAGCCATGCGCTCCGAAACGCTTGCGGATGAATTCAAGCGCCACAGGATCGATCAGCTCAGGATGATCGTCAGGCGACCAACGCTCTTCCAAGTTCTCCATGCCGATGAACGACCAGAAGCCTTCCTGCGCCGCTTCATCCCAGATTCCGTCTATCTCGCCGTTGTAGTGACCTGTGCGCTTGAGTATTGCCTTGAGTTCAGCCGCCAATGGCGCGTTGATCGGAATGCGCGCCGATGGCTCCGATTTGCCAAAGTACAGGCGATGCATCTCGACCAGCTCGCGCAGGCGCGCCACTGGATCGTCATGATCGTCCACGCGCAGATCGAGCATTCGGTCGTTATCGCCGCCGTAGCCGCCGCCTGCTTTCACCACCAAAATGCCCGCTGATTGCCTGCCGCGCTTATCGCCGCCGACTCGGTCGCCTGCGTAGAGCGCCGCCATCAGCCGATCCGCCAGCTCGCCGCTGGCGTTTTGATACGCCTCTGCCATCGCTTCGATCACGCGCCGTCCGACGAGGATATTGCCCTGACAAGCGAAGCCTTCGCCTACGTAGTGACCTGCATAATCGAAGCATTCAGCGCCGGTGTGCGCTGCTGCGCCGCCTTGCGCATCCACCAAGCCAACTTGCCGATGCTCAGGCTCAGAATCAGCCGCCAAGAGCTTGGCGAGCGTCTCTTCTGCGCTCAAGCCTTGCGCCATCAGCGCCAAGCCGTCTTTGCCGAAGCTGACCTTGGCGAAGGCTTGTGTTGCCACGGCGCCTGCGCCCGCTTGCGCCCAGCTGACCACAGCCGCCGCCGCCAAAAACTTGCTGGCGACCGCCACACCCCACGCTTGCGTTTGCGCGTCGTATGCGACGATTGAGAAAGTCATGCGCCTGCCTTTCTGTGCCTTGCTTAAAGTATAGCCGATCTTGATTGTTGAATGGTAGCGCCTGCCTGTTCAGCGCGCTATTTTCTGCGCTATACTCAGCACTCGCTCATAAATGGCGAGGATTGCAGGGATGATTCAGCGCATCAACCTGAAGGTGATGGTGATCGATCACGATTTCTACGCGCTGCGCGCCTTGAATAGCTACATGGCGTGGGATAGGCGCACGCGCGTGGTCGGTTTGGCGGAATCTTTTGAGCAGGCGCTCGTTGTCTTGGATGATTTGCCGCGCGTTGAGCATCCTGACGCAATCCTGCTCGACTCGGATAACTATGACGATGCTGAGCTGACGCGCGTCATCTCAGAATTGCGACGGATCGTGCCGCGGCTTCACTTGATCTGCCTTGCGCACCAAAAGCGCACAGCGCGCGTTGAGCTGGTTTACAATGCAGCGTGCCGCGCGTACTTTTTGCGCAACGAAGTGCGTCTTCTGCTGATGAACGCCATCATTTACGCCATGCAGCGGACGTTCACGGTCACTAAAGGCGTGCTTGAGCATCTGCAAGCCGAAAATGCGCCGCTCGCCAAGCGTGTTGACGTCCTGCCGCGTCCGCGCGAGTATCCTGAGCTGACCGAGCGCATTCGTCAAGCGCTGTGGCTGTATGTGATCGAAGGGATGCCTGCGCAGCTCGCCGCCGATGAGATGGGCGTCAGCCCGCACACTGTGCGCAGCTACATCAAAGAAGGCTATCGCATTCTTGAAGCCTATGACGACGGTCAATATCCTGAGGACATGAGTCCGATTGAGCGCGCTTTCATGCGCTTCACAGCGCTCGATCTGCGCGGCGCTGTCGCGTCTGATCCTGACCAGAGTCCGTCCGATCCGAAGGCGTGACAATCTGGACATTTAAGGCTGCCCTGCTAAAATTGAGGTATCGCTCAAGGCATTCCTAGAGATCATTTGCCGTCATGTCTGCCAACAAAGTCTGGGTGCGCGTTTGTCCGCTGGATGCACTGCCCGAAGGTCGCGCGATCAACGTGCATATCAATAATCAGCGCCTTGTGATCGCGCGTTGCGGTCAGCGTGCGCACATCGTGCAAGGCTACTGCACGCACATGCTCTACGCACTGAAAGACTCTGCTGTCAAAGATTGCGCGATCACGTGCAAGTTGCACGGCAGCCGATTCGATCTGAGCGACGGCAGCGTCCTGAGCTGGGTCACGCCGCTCACGGAAGATATTCGCGCGCGCAAGGCGTTGCGCGTCTACGAGACCGAAGTGCGCGACGGCGTGGTCTATTTGGCGTGGAATGCCGAAAGCGCTGAGAAAGTGCGCGTGCGTCTTTCATGAGCCAAATATCCGAGCTGCCAATTGGCGAGTCGTTCGACTCAAACCTCGAAATCTGTTGTGAAGTGCTGCTGTATCTCTCCAGCCGCATGGCGCGCCTGCGCACAGGCGAAGCATTCGAGTATCTCAGCGGCGATCTGAGCGCTGAGGCGAAGATCAGAGATTGGTGCGATGCGCGTGCTTTCACGCTCGCCGTCTGCCAGCGCCTGCCTGATGGACGCTGGCGTTTTGTGATCCAGAAAGGTGAGACGCCATGTCTGACCTGAACGCGCCGCAGCCTGATTCCGCGCCTGAGCCTGTCGAGAGCGGCAGAGCTTTCCGCCGCGAATGGCTGATCATCCTCGCCATCTTCACAGCCATCACGCTCGGCATCATGTTCGCCATTGAAGAGTATGGCAGGCAAAGCCTTGCCGCTGTGCCGACGCGCACTTTTGCGCCGCCCGGTGAGCTGCGCGAGGTGCAGCTGGAGCAATTCGGCTTGCGCTTGCAAGTGCCGTCCAACTGGAGCGCGCCAATCGTCCGCGACGCGCACAGCTTCGTGATCTCTTCCGATGGCAGCGCCGATACGCGCACGACGGCTGCGCCGTTCATGTACATCGTGGTGGACGCGCTGCCCGTCTTCAGCCGTCAGCTGAATTTTCGCACTGACCTGCGCGAGCCGACCGCTCAGCTGGACGCATTGGTGGACGCGCTCAATCGGAATGGACCGCGCTTCAAAGAGTCGGTCGTCTTCAGCGGCTCGCCTTACCCTGCGGCAATTGTGCGCGGCTATGAGCGCGGCAATGAGCTAACTATCATCCTGATGCGATTGCCCGATGAGCGCTGGCTTTACATCGGCGCGCAGGCTGAGGCGCAATTCTTCCGCGCCTACGAATCAACCGTCTTTTTGCCCGTCGTCAATTCTATCCGCCTGCTGCAGCCCTGATCATGCATTTGCGGCATCTCTCGCTGACCAACTTTCGCAGCTATGCACGGCTTGAGCTGCCCATGCCCGAAGGCACGGTTTTGTTGTGCGGCGCTAACGCGCAAGGCAAGACCAGTCTGCTGGAAGCGATCTATTACCTCGCCACTGGACGCTCGCCTTGGACGACCTCTGATCGGCAGCTCTTGAATTGGCGCGCTGAGAGCGAGATTTTGCCCTTCATCCGCATCAGCGCAGAGCTGTGCAGCCGTCGCAACGCGCTGACGCGCCTCGATATCACAATCTACAAGGAAAATGAGAACGGCGGCTTCCGCAAGGAAATTCGCATCAACGGCGCTAAGAAGCGCGTGCTGGATTTGATGGGCAACCTGAACGTTGTGATGTTCTTGCCGCAAGATTTAGCGCTGATCGAAGGCTCGCCTGTTGACCGACGCCGCTATTTGAACGTCGCGCTCGCTCAGACCGATCCGAACTATGCGGCGGCGCTTCAGACATTTGATAGAGCGCTGACGCAGCGCAACGCGCTATTGCGCCAAATTGCCGAGCGACGCGCTACGATCCGCGAACTTGCCTATTGGGACGATCAATTTGCGAGCGCAGGCAGCATCCTCATAGCGAGCAGGCAGCATCTGTTGCGCGATCTAGAGCAGTTGGCAGCCGATATTCACCGTCAACTGACCAATGGCACGGAACGCCTGGCGCTGCACTACTTGCCCAGCTTCGCGCCTGCTGCGCGCAGCGATAGTCAGCTCGCCTATCACGCGCCGAGCTTAGATTTGCAGCGCCAGTTGACGCCCAGCGAGATCGCGACGCGCCTGCGCAGCGCTTTGGCTGAGAATTTGCGCGAAGAATTGGCGCGCGGCATCACTTTGATCGGTCCGCAGCGTGACGAGCTGCGCTTTTCGGTCAACGGACGCGATCTCGGTTTGTACGGCTCGCGCGGACAAGCGCGCACAGCCGTCCTCGCTCTGAAATTAGCAGAGCTGGCATGGATGCGTCACATCACGCAAGACGAGCCAGTCTTGCTGCTGGACGAATTCATCGCTGAGCTGGACTCAGAGCGCCGCGCCTTTCTGTTAGAGCGCATTCAGAGCGCTTCACAGGCGCTGCTGACCACTACTGAACCTGAGATGTTCACGCCTGCCTTTTTGCAAAAGGCGCTGGTTTGGCAGGTGCGCAGCGGTCAGATCACGCCCGTTCACTCATGAGCGACCGCTCACTGCGCCGTAGCGCGCGGAATGCCTACCGTGAACGTTGAACCTTGACTCGGCTGACTCTGCACGCTGATCGTGCCATCGTGCAGCTCGACGATGCGCTTCACAATCGCCAAGCCTGAGCCTGTGCCTTGATCTTCAAAGCGTTGTCGATCTATTTGGTAGAACAGCTCGAAGATGTTCGATAGCTCCTCAGGCGGAATACCACGTCCGTTATCCACTACGTGGAAATAGACGTAGCGCTCATCGTGCGAAGCCGAGAGCGTGACCACAGCATTCGGCTTATCGCTGAACTTGATAGCGTTATCCAGCAGGCGAGTCAGCACGATTTTGAGGTATTCTGCATCGCCGATGAACGTCGGCAGTCCGCTTGGCGGCAGGATGTTGAGCGTGACGCCTGTGCTTTCCAGCGCTTGTTGAACGCTCTCGTGCGCGCTGCTGAAGATGCTCTCTACCTCGTCAATCGGACGCTTGCGCCAAGCGAATGTAGCAGCCGCTTCGCCTGTCTCCAGCTCAACGAGCAGGATGAAGTTCTCCACAAGGCGGCGCAGGCGCTGCGCGCCGCTGTTCACGCCGCTCAGGAATTCCTTGATGTCATCGAACGACATGCCTGAGAGATCGCCATCGAGCAGGTCGGAATAGGCGACGACGTAGGTCAGCGGCGTGCGGAACTCGTGATGCAAGACGCTCAGGATGCGCCGCTTGATATCCACAACGCGCGATTCCTGCGTCTGGCGCAGCTGACGGCTGCGGCGCAGCTTCGAGGCGATGCGCACCACCAGATCGTCCGCCTCAAACGGCTTGATCACGTAGTCATCAGCGCCTAACATGCGTCCTTCGCGCACGTCTTCCTTCTCGCCTTTAGCGGTCAGGAAGATGAACGGAATATCCACCCACTTCGGATTGCTCTGAACAGCCGCTAAGAATTGGTAGCCGTCCATCTCAGGCATCATGATATCCGAGACGATCAGATCAGGCGGCTTCGGACTACTCTCCAGCACGCGCAAGCCTTCCATGCCATTGATAGCCGTCAAGATGCGGTAGCCTTGCAGCTCAAGCATGTCGCGAATGCCTTCCAAAAGCGGCTTATCATCTTCTAGCACAAGAATTGTCGCGGTCATCTCTACGATTGCCTCGCAAAATGCTGACTTTGTAGATGCTTTGTGCCTCTACCGTTGCGATTATACTTGAAAATGCAGCAAACGCAGTCTAAGAATCAATAGACGGCTAGGTTTGCGTTACTTTTCGTGCCGTTATGTTGCACAAACTAGGCACGTGCAGCTACAGTCTGTCTGTTCAATCTTCCAATTGGCAAGCTGATTGTGTGCTGTACAATTGCTCACCAGACGTCCATTCCTCAAAAAAGGATGATCACTTATGCGCCGTTTGTTCGCTCTCTTTCTGATCCTAGCGTTAACGATTGGTTTCATTGCGCAGGCGCCTGTTCGCGCTCAGAGCAACGCGCTGATCGTGGCAGGACGCTTCGTGGACGTGATCACGCTCGATCCCGGGCGCGCCTTTGAGACGACCAATCTGATCGTCCATCACGCCACATACGAAACGTTGCTCAACATCAACGCTGACGACCTCTCCAAAATTGTACCCGGCTTGGCGGAAAGCTACAGCATCTCTGAGGACGGCTTAGAATACACCTTCGTCCTGAATCCGAACGCCAAGTTCGCCAGCGGCAATCCTGTGACGGCTGAAGACGTGCGCTTCTCTTGGACGCGCCTGCTCAACCTGAAAGGCAATCCGTCGTCTTACCTAACGGATTTCGGCTTCAAGAGCATTGAGGTGGTGGATGAGCGCACGGTCAAGGTGACTTTGGAAGCGCCGCAGCCTGCTTTTGCGAGCGTGGTGACGGCGCCGGCGCTCAGCGTGCTGGAGAAAGCTGTGGTCGTGGCGCAGGGCGGCACTGACGCAGCCGATGCCGACCAAACTGACGCCGCCAAAGATTGGCTCGATCAAAATTCAGCAGGCTCCGGTCCGTTCATCTTGACGCGCTGGTCGCCGAATAGCGAGATCGTCATGGTGCGCAACGAGAACTATTGGCGCGGACCTGTGGCTCTGGAAGGCGTCACGTTGCGCGTCACGAATGACGCGGCGAGCGCTTTGCAACTGGTGGCGCGCGGCGATGCCGATATCGCGCTGGGCGTGGACGCTGACACGGCTGAGCAGGCGCGCAACAACGCCGATCTCAAACTGAACATCGGTCAGACGCTCAACTTGCTGTATCTTGGCATTTCGTCAAGCGATTACTTTCAATTGCCGATCAGCGACGTGCGCGTGCGGCAAGCCATTGCCAACGCCATTGACTACGACGGCGTCATCGCGCTGACGGGCGGCTTCGCTGAGCGTCCTGCTGCAATGCTGCCGCTGGGCATCGCCGGCTCTGATCCGAGCCTGCGCTACACGCGCAATTTGGATAAAGCCAAAGCGCTGCTGGCAGAAGCAGGCTATCCGAATGGCTTCTCGATGAAACTGCACATCGGTGGCGGCTCGACGGCAGGCGTGCCGCGCGAAGTGATCGCCGCGAAAGTCCAAGCGGACTTGGCAGAAGTCGGCATTCAGGTTGAGATCGACCAGCAGACGACGGCTAACTTCTTGACCGCTTTCCGCGCGCAGGAGCTGCCGATGGTCATCAGCGCTTGGACGCCTGACTACCTTGACGCGACCATGTGGACGGCGTTCTTCAGCAAGGCGGATAGCGGTGTCTCGCGCCGTCTGCGCATGGACGAGCCGAAGATCGCCGAGCTTGCCGATAAGATCGCCGCTGAGCGCGATCCTGAGGCGCGCGCGGCGCTGCTGACAGAGTACGTCAAGGCGCACGTTGACGCGGCGATCTTCATCCCACTGCTCCAAGAGCAGTACATTGACGTGCTGCGCAGCAATGTGGAAGGCTATGTCTTCCATCCCGTCTACCTGACCGAATTCGCAGGCGTCCGCAAGTAACCGTCACCTTTCTGAAGGCACAGGGATGGCTGCGCAGAGCTATCTCTGTGCCGGCGAGGCAATTCACCATGTCGCTTGTGCGCTATATCGCTCGCCGCTTGATCCTGACCGCCCCGATGCTGTTCGGAATCACGCTCGTGCTGTTCCTGATCTACAACTTGGTGCAGGTCGATCCGCTGGTCATGATCATCGGCGAGCGCGCGATGGATAATCCGCAGCTGGTGGAAGCGGCGATCCGCAAGTGGGGACTGGATCGTCCTGTCTGGGAGCAGTACGTCACGTATGTGACCAACATCCTGCGCGGCGATCTCGGCACGTCTTTCTTAACGCGCCGTCCTGTGCTGGACGATCTGCGCACACACCTGCCGGCGACGGTCGAGCTGGCGGTCAGTTCGCTGCTCTTCGCCGTGATCTTGGGCATTCCGCTCGGCATTTTGGCGGGCATTTACTTCGGCAGTCTCTTCGACCGCGCCGTGTGGTTTATCTCGCTTTTGAACGGCTCGCTGCCGCCGTTCTGGACAGGGCTGATCTTCTTGTTCGTCTTCTACTACTCGCTCGGCATCACGCCCGGCCCTGGACGTTTTCCGCCGCGCATGGAACGTCCGCCGACCTTCAGCGGCTTGCTGACCGTCGACTCAATCGTGGCGGGCAATTTTGAGGCGCTCGGCGGCGCGCTCAGCCATCTGATCCTGCCGACCGTCATCTTGGGCGGCTTCACTTTGGCGCTTGTGCTGCGCGTGACGCGCGCCGCGATTGTGGAAGAGATGCGCCGTGAATACGTCCGCACAGCGCGCAGCAAAGGGCTTGCCGAGCGACTCGTCGTCGTGCGTCACGCTTTGCGCAACGCGCTCTTGCCGCTGGTCACGATCATCGGCTTGGCGTTCGCAGGCTTGCTCAGCGGCGCAGTGATGACCGAGACCGTCTTCGATTGGGCAGGGCTTGGGCAGTATCTGGTGCGCGCTGCCGCCAGCTTGGATTATCCTGCTATTCAAGGCGGCACGTTGCTGATCGCCGTCATTTACGTCATCGTCAACCTGTGCGTGGATGTCCTTTACAGCGTTTTAGATCCAAGAGTGCGGCATGGCTAACTCACTGAGCGTCAGCGCGGCGGCGCGCTTGCCACAACGGACGTGGCAGCGCGATTTGCTCAAGCATATACGGCGCTATCCGTCGCTGTGGCTCGGCGGCAGCATCCTGTTCATCTTCGCCCTGCTGATCGCTTTCGCGCCGATCATCACGCGCTATCCGCCTAATCAACAAAACTTGGCAATGCGCTTGAAGCCGCCTTCGGCTGAGCATCCTTTCGGCACGGATGAGCTAGGGCGCGATATCTTCAGCCGCGTGCTGCACGGCGGGCAGATTTCGTTGCCGGCGGCGCTGATCGTGGTCGCCATCTCGCTGAGCATCGGCGGCTTGCTGGGCGCGTTCGCAGGGTTCTTCGGCGGCTTCATTGACGACCTGATCATGCGCGTCGCCGATGTCACGCTCGCCTTTCCAGCAGTGGTGCTGGCATTGGCGATCTCAGCGCTGCTCGGTCCGAGCTTGAACAACGCGATCTTGGCGGCGTGCGTCGTGCTATGGCCTGAGTACGCGCGTTTGATCCGCTCGCAAGTGATCGTAGCGCGCACGTTTGAGTACGTGACAGCGGCGCGCTCAATTGGCAGGCGCGAGATCGGCATTCTGTTGCGGCACGTGCTGCCCAACACTTGGACGCCGATCCTGATCAAGGCGGCGCTAGATGTAGGCAGCATCATTTTGCTGGTCTCGGCGCTCAGTTTCATCGGATTGGGCGTGCGTCCGCCAACGGCGGAATGGGGCTCTATGGTGGCGCTTGGGCGCACGAAATTCTATCAGTGGTGGGTCGCGACCTTTCCGGGCTTGGCGATCCTAATCTCTATTATGGCGTGCAATCTGATCAGCGAAGGGCTGCGCAATTGGCTCGATCCGCGCACATAGCCGCGCGTTTTCACCTCAACAAGCGCTCGGCAGAGCCGTTGTATCGGCAGTTGGCGCGCGCGCTGCGCGAGAGCATCGCGCAAGGCACGTTGCGCGCAGGCGATAAGCTGCCGCCAAGCCGTGCGCTGGCTGCGCAGCTCGGAATCAGCCGCATGTGCGTGGTGAGCGCTTACACTGAGCTGCTGAACGAAGGCTTGCTGGCAGCCGCGCCAGGACGCGGCACATTTGTGACGAGCGCCTTCGGCGCGCTGAGCGATCCGAGCGCCTTGCCGTCAGTGGCTGCCAATCCAGCGGCGAGCAGCTTGCCGCCTGAGCGCTTGATCGCGTTCAGCGGCGGCGCGCCTGCTGAAGAATTCTTGCCTGTGGCTGCCATTCGGCGCTCAATTGAAGCCGTGCTAGAGCGCGACGGCGCCGCTGCAGTCGCCTATGAAGAGACCGAAGGCTATCCGCCGTTGCGCGCTGCTGTAGCACAGCATTTGGCGTCGCTCGGCATTCGTACCGCGCCTGAGAACGTGCTGATCACAGGCGGCTGCCAACAAGCGCTCGATCTGGCAGTGCAGGCGCTGCTCAACGAAGGCGATACGCTGCTCACCACCAATCCGACCTATCTCGGCATCCTCGATATTGCGCGCATTCGGCGCCTGCAGGTCATCGGCGTGCCAATGGGCGCGCAAGGCTTGCGCACAGAGCTGCTCGAATCGGCAATCTTGGCGCATCGTCCGCGCCTGATCTACATCGCGCCGACTCATCACAATCCAACAGGCAGCGTGATGCCGTTGCATCGGCGGCGCGTGCTATTGCGGATCGCCGCTGCGTATGACATTCCGATCCTCGAAGACGGCGTCTATCACGAGCTGAGCTACAGCGCCGAGCCGCCGCCGCCGCTCAAAGCGCTGGACGATTACGGCATCGTCGTTCACGCCAATGGCTTCTCTAAAATTGTGCTGCCCGGCACGCGCATTGGCTACTTGATCGTCGAAGGATCGCTTCGGCAGCGCGTGCTGCGCGTGAAACAAGCCGCTGATATCTGCACGCCAAGCCTGAATCAGCGCGCTATGCATTATTTTTTGGCGAGCGGCGCGCTCAGCGGACATTTAGAGCGCGTGCGGCGTGCCTGCCTGCAGCGTCTCGATGCAGCGCTCAAAGCGGCGCAGCGCTACCTGCCGAGCGGCACGCAATGGTCGGCGCCATCAGGCGGCGTCTATCTGTGGATCGAATTGCCGCACACAGGCGCGACAGCTGCGCAATTATATCCGATCGCGCTGCAGCACGGCGTCAGCTTCGCCATCGGCGCAGAGTTCTACACGGATGAGAGCGATCCGAGCGCAGCTTACTTCATCCGCCTGAATTTTGCGCAGCAATCCGCCTTACGCATTGAGGAAGGCATGAAGCGGCTCGGCGCAGCATGGTCAGCGGCGTCTCAGACGCGCCAGTAGTTTTTTCAAGCGGCTGCGCATATCAGACCAGTTGTGCCTTATAAACAAGCGCGGCTCCATGAGAAAAGCTCGCAGCCGATAGCAAATGGACTGAAGACGATTTCCTTTCTTTGCGTGAAGCCTAGCAAGCGTGTTAAGGATATCATAATGAGTGCCGCGATCGTCCACATCTTTCAAAAGGAAAAGGACTTCTTGCTCAATTTCAACTGCAAGATCAATCTGACCGCGCTCTGCAAGCACGGAGACGAGAACATTTTGGTACGTCGCTTGCGCAACAACGCTGCGCGTGCCTTGCTTGAGGTAATGGACATAGTCTGGATCGTCGTAGCGCGTGTCGTCGCTGTAGATGCTAATCGCTTCTCTGATCAACTTTTCAGCCATGTCAAAACCTCGGTGCCAGAGATGCAAGCGACCTAGCGCGTAGAGCGCTCTACCGCGCTCATAAGGCAATCTCTGCTCGTCCAAGAAATCAATCGCTTCTTGGAAGCAGGCTTCCGCACGATCATACTCCTCAAGGTCGCTGTAAATCCAGCCTTGCACGATGTACGGACCGAGCGCCGTGCGCAAGACGCCTTTCTGCTCAGCGTATTCGCGGAGCTGGTCAACAAGCGCCTGCGCTTTATCGTACTCACGCATGATGCGGTACATGTTGTTGTGAACGAAGAGCGTTCGCATCACGTAAAAAGGCGTCTCTTCGAATTTGAGAAGTGCCAAAGCGCTCTCGGCGTGATAGTTCGCCTGCGCTTGCCTGACCGCGATCTGCTCAACCTGGCACAGCACGAAGTGATGCAGCGCTTCCTCGAAAGGCATGTTCTGCCCTGCTAGGCGTTCCAGCGCTGCGTGTTGCATCCGCCTGATCTCTTTCAGCGGCTTGTAGCGCACATACGACCAGCCTAGTGCGCTCTGAAAACGCGACCAAGCGCGCAAGGATAGCTTTTCAAGATCGGGCGATTTGAGGACAGGTTGCGCCAGCCAGCGCCAGCCTTGCCATCCATGACTGATTTGATAATACTCAAACAGATAGACGCACAGCCAATTGCGCGAGGGACGATCTTCTGAATTGGAAAGGCTGCACCAATCAGGTAGCGTTAAATAAGTGCGGAGCTTTTTCAGTTCGCGCCGATATTCCTTCAGCGCTTGAAAATACTCCGCACGGCACATCATATGGTGCGCTCGCTGAATGGCTTGCCAAGCTCTCAGCGAACGGTCAACGCCGACTTCAACATTGTCACGCTCTAAGTCTGTCATTCCTCTCCGTCATGTGCGTCAGATACGCACGGACTAGTGGATGTATGGTATAGTAGCCCGCGACGTCGCTCGGCTTCAAGACTTGCTGACTGACGAGTTCCATCAGCGCGCGCTCGAACTGCTCGCTATCGCTCATGTAATACTCGGCGTCAGCTTCCAAGTCTTCCCGCGTGATCTCTTCGGTGTATTGCGCCGCGTCGAGCGCCACTTGCTTGGCGGCAGGGCTGAGCGACTCGTACAGACCGCCGAAGAGATTTTGGAAGGTCGAGAAGAAACTGTTGCTCTGCCGAACTTGATCCACGATTAGCCTGATATTTCTACCATTTCTTACGTAGCGCGCAAGGGCAATTTGAATGAAAAGCGGATTGCCGCCTGTGATCTCTGCCAACTGCTCGCGATCTGAGTCGCTGAGCGCGACGTTAGCGTAGCGCGTCTCCATATGCTTGACGTACGCGATGGCAGCTTCGCGCTCCAGACCTTTCAACGGCATGTGGCTGACAAAAGGCGCGCTCGACTCGACGCGCGAGGTGATCAGGATGCGGCTGGTGCGCGGCGGAGTAGGCTGCACGAGGATGCTCAGCTCTCTCAGGAAGCGCTCCAGCTGCGCTGTGGTCTCCATGTTATCCAAAACAAGGCAGTAGTGACCTTCTCGGAATTTTTTGGCGCAGCGCTCAGCCACATCTCGGGCGATCAGCTTGAGATCAGCCCAATCGAAGTTGTTGATCATGCTGTTGAAAATGGCATCAGGACGCAGCGCAGGCAGATCGGTAGGACGCGGATCGCCATTGCTATCCACATACATGCTGCGATCGGTCACCCAGTCGAAGGCGCTGAACAAGCCGCTATCCACTGCGCGGCAGACTGTGTGCCACGTCAAGTTGGTCTTGCCGTCGCCTGCCGTGCCGACGACGCAGACGATGGGGCTATTCCTATCGCCCAATCGGTTGAGCAGGTCGTCTATCTCGCGGTCGCGTCCGATGATCGGCGTGTAGGGACTGGGAAAAACGCGCCGATAGAGCTTCTGGCGCAGGATATCTTGGCTTGAAGGCGCGTCTTGTGACGGTCGGGCGAGCAGCTGGTCAATTTCTTCAGCGCTGAGTTCGGCGAATGGCTGCTCACAGACTGTTGTGGAGCGCAGGAAGATGCGCGCGTGGTCGGCAAAGTAGACGCCGTTCAAGATCAGGCGTTCGTGCTGTTGCGCTACACGATGCAAGACGCCGATGACGCAAAGCGCTTCATCGCGTCTATTGATCTTACCTGTGCCATTCCACCATCGCCCGAATTTATCCTCGCTGATCTGGAGCATGAAGCGCTGTGGCAACGCTTGCACCAGTTCGGTGAAGCTACGGTAATGTGCCGCAATGCTCGCCGAGGGATCGTAAAAGCCGACGCCTTCGCACCATTGCAGGAATGTCCATCGCTCATTCGGCTGCTCTGTTGACATGAAATGTCTCCTCAGTTTCTTCACGCAACGTTCCTCAGCCTAGCGTAGAACAAGAATCGCGCTCAGTCAACCGTGCGCGTGCGGCAAAAGTCGCGCTTTTTGCCGCACGCATTCGGTTGCGGCATGAGTCGGAGTGGCTGTACGCTAAGGCTGCCTGTTGAGCTATAGCGTGACACGCTGCGAAAGAGGTGACCATCATGCAACCACGTTGGATCGAGGTAGAGTACGATGTGTTCGACGGGACAATTGGAAGGGCATACCTAGACATCGTGGCGCTATTTTTGCTGCCACGCACAGCGTTCAGCGCGGATCAGGTCGTTACGCTGCACGATTGGGCAGGTTTCCGCCAGTTCTCCATCAATCAACTCGTTCAGATGCTGCAAGAGCGCACGCCTGAGCTGCGCGGACAGAACGCGAGGGATCATCTGAAAGGTGTCGCCAATAAGACGTTCAAATCGGGTCAACTGAATGCTATCGAAGTGGCGCTGAAGTTGCTCGCTTCTGAACTAGGGCTGCCGCTCGACGGCGAAGCACTGAAGATGCTCTACACCATGGCAGATGTCTTCGGACTGTCTGATAATGATATCTCGGACTTCCTAGATCGCTTCTTCTAATCCGCCTGCTGCCTGTGCAACGTGCGATAGCGCAGGCAGCCTCACCTCGAATTCCCTCAAACTCGAAGTCACCGCGCCTGCCCGATTGTGCTACACTTAATTTGACAATGTAAAATGACGCACAAGAAAGGCGCACACTGTGAAAGACTTGAAGATCATGCGCGGCGCAGAGCCGATCTACCTGATCGGCAATCGCGTGGGCTGTTTGTGCCTGCATGGCTTGAGCGCCTCGCCACAAGAGATGGCATGGCTGGCGCAACACATGCACAGGCAAGGCTTCAGCGCGCATGTGCCGCGCCTTTATGGACATGGCATCTCGCGCAAGCATTTTCGGCGCGTCCTGTGGCGCGATTGGTATCTGAGCGCACTTGACGGCTACCACTTGCTGCGCGCGCACTGCGATCAGCTCTTCGTGATCGGACTTTCGATGGGCGGCTTGCTGGCGCTGCGTCTGGCGGCAGCGGAAACTGTCTCAGGCATTGTGGTGCTAGGCTCGCCGCTCAAGCTGGACGCGCCGCTCTGGCTGGCGCACTATCTGCGCTATGTGCGTCCTGCCGTGCTGACATCTTCGCCTGATGATACGCCGCTCGACGCACGCATTCGCGATCTGCAGGCGCAGCGCGGCGAGCCGATCACTGGGCGCGTCGCTTACTATCAGATGAGCACAGCAGGCGTCGCTGAGCTGCACAAACTGCAAGGTGAGGTGAAGCGTTGCCTGCCGCAGGTGCGCGTGCCAACGCTGCTCATATTCTCCAAGCAAGATCAGACCGTGCCGTACAAAAACATGGCGCTCATTCAAGCAGGCTTGGTCAATGCGCAGGTTGAGACGCTCACACTGGAGCAATCCGATCACATTCTGACCAACGATGTGGAATGTGAGACTGTTTTTGCAGCGACAGAAGCATTCATCAGGCGCATCGCGCAGCCTGAGCGTGTTTAGAGGTATGGGACATGCCTGAACAGAAGAAAAAGCGTGTGCAAGTGCCGTTGCCTGCGGGCAACTTTGGCGTGCTTGAGCGTATCTGGGAACAGCTGCGCCTTGCGTGGCTGCTCTTCGGCGATAATCGCGTCAGCCTAGCTTTGAAGGTGCTGCCAGTGCTTGCTATCACTTATGTGATCTCGCCGCTGGACTTGCTGCCTGCGCTCTTGTTCCGCTTGCTAGGCATCCTGGACGATGTGGCGATCTTCGGACTGGCGATCGTGATCTTCAACAGTCTCTCGCCTGAGGACGCTGTTGTGGAGCATTTGCGTCAGCTGCGCTTCGGCGGCAAGTATCGCGTTCAAAACGATGACGACGGCGTGGTTATTGACGTGCGAGCAGAGGCGGGCGAGTCGGAAACGACTGAGGCGAGCGACGCAGAAGCCGAGACGTTCACTGAGCCGAAGCAGCAGCGCAACGCGCGGCGCTGAAGCAGAAGTCCGCTCACTGCAGCGGACTTCTGTGAAGTATCAGCCGAAACGACCAGAGATGTAATCTTCAGTGCGCTTATCGGCA
>DAOTWB010000159.1:0-35996 GCA_034436235.1 Anaerolineae bacterium | reverse complement strand
GTCAGCCGTGAGCTGGGCGACCAAGAGGCTGTGGCGCGCGCTTTGGTGCGCTTGGGCGAGCTGCATCTAGCGCAGAATAACGTTGAAGAGGCAGAAAAACTTGCGCGCGAGGCGGAAGTGATCTCGCGCAAACAGGGCTATCGCAAAGGGCAGGCGGATGCGCTTTGGTTGCGCGCGCGCCTTGCGCCTGAACGCGATAGGGCGAATCTGCTGCGCGAAGCCAAGCGTCTCTACACCATTCTCCACGATCCGATGGCTGAAGCAGTGGCGCGCTTGCTCGGCGAGTGATCGCAACGCATCCTGCCGAGCGGCGCCATTGGGCAAATTGACCATGCCTGCCTAAAATTAGGTTAGCGTGCGGCAGCAGGCAGGAAATCTCACATTCCACTCATCCGAAATACCGCGCGCTAATTTGCCAAAACTTTGTATAACGCTCACAATTGAGCTTATACGGCTAACTAGCAAGGTTTGCAAAAGCATATGGCACGTATCATCGTCATTGGCAGCGGATTTGGCGGGCTAGGCGCAGCAGTTCGCCTTGCGGCGCGCGGACACGATGTCCACATCTTGGAGAAGCGCGATAAGCTCGGCGGCAGAGCTTATGTCTACGAGCAGAACGGCTTCAAGTTCGACGGCGGTCCGACGGTCATTACGGCGCCGTTCATGTTCGACGATCTATTCGCCGCAGCAGGACGCAAGCGCGAAGATTACATCCAATTCGTGCCGCTCGATCCATTTTACCGCATCTACGACCACAACAAGCGTCACTTCGATTACAACGGCGACGAAGCCTTCATCCTCGACCAGATCGGGCGCTGGAATCCTGCCGATCGGGAAGGCTACCAGCGTTTCATGCAGACCACGAAAGCCATCTTCCAGAAAGGCTTTCTGGAGCTGGCGGATAAGCCATTCCTGAGCCTGTGGGACATGATCAAAGTCGCGCCTGACCTGATCAAAATGCAGAGCTACCTGAGCGTCTATCACTACGCATCGCAGTTCATCCAACATGAATTCCTGCGCCGCGTTTTCTCATTCCATCCGCTGCTGATCGGCGGCAATCCATTCGATGCGTCGTCCATCTACGCGATGATCCATTATCTGGAGCGCGAGTGGGGCATTCATTACGCGATGGGCGGCACAGGCGCTGTGGTCGCCGCGCTTGGACGGCTGTTCGGCGAGCTGGGCGGCACAGTGACGCTGAACGCCGAGGTGAGAGAGATTCTGGTAGATGGACGCAAAGTCACAGGCGTGCGCCTAGCAGATGGCAGCGTTTTGCAGGCTGATATCATCGTCTCGAACGCCGATGTGGCGACGACGTACCGCAGCTTGATTCCAGAGCAGTATCGCCGCAAGTACACCAATCGCCGCATTGAACGCTACAAGTACAGCATGTCGCTGTTTGTGATCTACTTCGGCACAAAGCGGCGCTACCTTGATAGCGGCTTGGTTCATCACAATATCATCTTGAGCGAGCGCTACAAAGGTCTGCTGGACGATATCTTCAAGAAGAAGCGCGTCGCCGATGATTTCTCGCTCTACCTGCACATGCCGACCATCACTGATCCGAGTATTGCGCCTGAAGGCTGCGAGAATTTCTATGTGCTTTCGCCTGTGCCACATTTGGGCAGCGGCACGGATTGGACGCAATATGCGAAGCCGTATCGCGATGCAATCATGCAATTCCTGGAGGCGGAATATCTGCCTGACCTGCAAGCAAACTTGGTCGCTGAACATTACATCGATCCGCTGCACTTCCGCGATACGCTGGGCAGCTATCTCGGATCGGCGTTCTCAATTCAGCCGATCTTGCTGCAATCGGCGTGGTTTCGTCCGCACAATCGCTCAGAAGACTTCAGCAATCTGTACTTCGTAGGCGCAGGCACGCATCCTGGCGCAGGCTTGCCGGGCGTCCTTTCATCTTCGATCATCGTGGATAACTTGATCGGCGATCCTGTTGGCGAGCGGCGCGTGCAGCCTGTCGCCAAGCCTGTGAGCGCGTAGGAAGGTCTTGGCTATGCAGGTTGAATTGCCGAAGACCAATTGGGAATATCGCTTGCTGGTGCGCGCGCTTGAAGCACTTGAGAGTCATCCTGCTGATAGCGCTACGCAACACAACAAGAGCCTATTGGAAGCGTCGTATGCCTACTGTGAAGCACTCACACGCCTGCATAGCCGCACCTTCTACATGGCATCCGCGCTCTTGCCGTATGCAAAACGGCGCGCTGTACGTGCGCTATACGCTTTTTGCCGCGTCACAGACAATATCGTGGATGACAGCCAAAGCGAAGAGCGCGCTGCGCGCCTTGAAGTGTGGCAACACACGGTCAGTTTGGCACATCCGCCTGTGAGCGAGCCAGTGGCAGTGGCATGGGCGGATACGCAAGCGCGCTACCGCATTCCGAAAGGCTACGCCGTACAGCTCATCAAAGGCTGTGCCGCTGACCTGCAGCCGCGCCGCTACGAGACCTTCGCCGACTTAGCTGAGTACGCTTACGGCGTCGCTTCGACGGTTGGGCTGATGGCGATGCACATCATTGGCTTCACCAGCGATGAAGCGATTCCGTACGCCGTCAAGCTCGGCGTGGCACTGCAGGTGACCAATGTGCTGCGCGACGTCGGCGAAGACTGGCGCAACGGACGGCTCTACTTGCCGCAAGATGAGCTGAACGCGTTCGGTGTGAGCGAGCAAGACATCGCTGAAGGACGCATCACCGAGAATTGGCGCGCCTTCATGCGCTATCAGATCGCGCGCAATCGCCAACTGTACGCTGAGTCATGGGCAGGCATTGCTATGCTCAACGGCGAAGGCCGCTTCGCCATTGCGGCAGCCGCTGAACTCTACCGCGCCATTCTGAACGATATTGAAGCGAACGACTACGATGTCTTCCGTAGGCGCGCACGAGTCAGCACACTTGGCAAGCTGCGCCGTCTGCCGATCATCTGGCGTAAGGCGCGGCGCGCGCGTCCTGATAGGTACGCTTAACCTGAGGCTATTTTCTGCACAATGACCTACTTTGGCTTTCTCGCGGTCTTCGTCGTTCTGCCGATCTTGGCGCTGTGGACAGTTGCGATATTGGATACGCGGCGCGGCATCGGCGTGCCTGCGCACATGCGCAGTTGGCACGCGCACTGGATCATGTTGGCGCACGTGATCGTAGCCGTCCTGTATACCACGCCTTGGGATAACTATCTGGTGGCGACGCGCGTCTGGTGGTACGATCCATCGCTCGTGACAGGCTTAGTCATCTGGTATGTGCCGATTGAAGAATACACTTTCTTCGTTTTGATGACCTTGCTGACAGGCAGTTGGCTGTTGCTGATCCTGCGCCATAAGCCTGAGCAAGCGCCTGCGCCTGCTAACGGCGTGCGCTTGCGGCAGGTCAGCACACTCGCCGTCTTCGCCGTCTGGCTGGTCTTCGCAGCGATTCTAGCGCTTAGCTGGCGACCGGGGACGTATATGGCGCTGCTCTTCGTCTGGGCGTTGCCGCCGATCATGCTGCAGACTGCCTTTGGCGCGGATGTGCTGTGGCGCAATCGGCGCGCGGTATGGCTCACAGTCCTGCCGATGACGCTCTATCTCTCAGCGGCGGATAAGCTCGCCATCAGCAGCGGCACTTGGACGATCAATCCTGAACAGACTGTGAACATCCTGCTCTTAGGACGGCTGCCGCTGGAAGAATTCCTGTTCTTCTTCATCGTGAACGTGCTGATCACCTTCGGAATGACGCTTGTGATGTCGGTTGAGAGCAAGGCGCGTGCGACGCGCTATGTGACGGTGTTGCGCAACTTGTTCAGCCGCAAACGGACGCTGGAGATGGGAAGTGAGTAGCTATGTTGGATAACTACCTGCAGTTGACAGAGCAACAGCGCCGTGAGATCGTGCCTGCGCAGCCGAGCATCTGGCGCTTTTATGAGAAGCTCTCGCGGCGGCTGATCGCGTGGAACATCGTCAACTTTGGGACAGGCGTGGTTTTGCAGGCGTTCACGTCGTTTTGGCGCGGCGTTGGCGCACAGGCGATCGGTTGGAGCGCTGTGAACTTGGCGATTGGCTTCTTCGGGCAGAGAGGCAATGAGCGGCGCGCCGCTCAGCCTGAGGCGCACACGCCTGAGCGCATGGCGCGCGAGGCGCGCAACATCCGCGCCTTTTTGTGGCTGAACGCAGGCTTGGACATCCTGTACATGCTAGGCGGCTTGAGTTGGGCGCGGCGCGCCGCGCAGAAAGGCGGTCAGAACGCTGAGTTTCAGCGCGGCATGGGCATGGGAATCGTGGTGCAAGGCGGCTTGCTCCTGATCTGGGACGTGATCAACGCTCTGATTGTGCCGCGCTATCCTCAAAAGGATTAGGCGACTGTGCTGCCACCGATCACAGCCTTTCAGGGCGCTGAACACGCGCCTTTCCTGATGCAAGGCGGCAGAGCGGCAGCGTTGATGGTCCACGGCTTTCCCGGCACGCCCGCCGATGTGCGTCCGCTGGCGGATTGCCTGAACGCGCTCAACTGGACGGTGCAAGGCATTCTGTTGCCTGGCTTCGGCGCGCAAATCGAGACGCTGCCCAAGCGCACACATCAGGAATGGTCAGCCGCTGTGCGCGAAGCGCTCCAAGCCTTGCAGAAGTCGCACGCGCCTGTGCTGCTGGTCGGTCACTCGATGGGCGGCGCGCTCGCCATGTGCGTCGCGGCTGAGACGCCGCCCGATGGCTTGATCCTGACCGCGCCGTTCAGCAAGATCGAGAACGTCCTGTGGAATATGATGCCCGTCTTCCGCACGCTCTTCCCTGAAGTGCGTCCGTTCCGCCTGCTGCGCCTCGATTTTTCCAAGCCTGAAGTGCGCGAAGGCATTCGCAACTTCATGCCCGATGCTGATCTCGACGATCCGCAGGTGCAGCAGGCGATCCGCGATCTGAAGCTGCCGATCAACGTCTTCGAGCAGATCAGGCAAGTCGGTCAGCGCGCCTTGAACCTTGCGCCGCAGCTGAAGATGCCTGCGCTGATCTTGCAAGGCACGCACGACACGCTGGTGAAGCCACACCTGACGCGCCAGCTCGTCTCGCGCTATGGCGGCGCCGTGCGCTACCTTGAAGTGCCTGCTGAGCATGGCTTGATCGACTCGCGCGCGCCATATTGGTCGCAAGTGGAGAGCGCCTTGCGCGAATTTGTGGAGCAGTTCACATGAACAGCCTAGCGGCGCGACTGCGCAACTTGCAATTTGAGCGCGCCGATCGCCTGCCGTTCGGTCTGCTGATCGGCTGGCTGCTGGCGATGATCAGCTTGCCGACTGCGCGCTGGCTGTTCGGCGACTCGGCGACGCCTATCGCCTTGAGCGTCGGCGTGATCTTCCAAGTCGCCGTCGGAATCGCTTTTTTGCGCCAGCGCTGGTCGGTGTTGCGCATCGCGCTCACAGCGCTGATCGTGATCGCGCTCGGCTGGACGGTTGAGTGGGTCGGACATCAGACAGGCTTTCCGTTCGGCTTCTACAGCTACACGGAGCGTCTGCAGCCGCAATTAGGCGGCGTGCCGATCCTGATTCCGCTGGCATGGCTGATGATGTTGCCGCCTGCATGGGCGGTCGCTTTCAGCATCACGCAACCTTTGGCAGGGCGACCGCGCGTGCGTCGTCTGGCTTTCATCGCGGTCAGCGCGCTCGCCTTCACAGCATGGGACTTGTTCCTCGATCCGCTGCTGGTCTCGTGGGACTTCTGGCGTTGGCAGGAGACGGGCGCGTATTTTGGCATTCCGCTCAGCAACTATGGCGGCTGGCTGCTGGCTTCAGCGCTGATGACGGCGCTCACCATGCCGCGCGCCGACCTGCCGAGTCAGCCGTTGCTATTTTTATACGGCGCGACGTGGTTTTTCATGACAGGCGGCGTGACATTTTTCTGGAATTTGCCGAGCGCAGGCGCAGTCGGCTCAGCGGCGATGGGCGGTTTTCTGCTGGCGGCGCTTTGGCTCGGTCGGGAGCGCAAGCGATGAGTTGGGTGTTGTGGAGCGTGGTCGGCTTTTTGCTCGGCGCGATGCCATTCTCGGTCTGGATCGGCAAGCTGGCGCTGCACAAAGACATCCGCAATTACGGCGACCGCAATCCAGGCGCGACCAATGTGCTGCGCGCAGGCAGCAAGCGATGGTTCTTGGCGGCGCTTCTGTTGGATGTCTCTAAAGGCGCGGCGCCGGTCGGACTCGCCTATTGGACGCTCGGCATTCGCAGCGCAGAGATTGTGCCAGTGGCATTGGCGCCAGTGATCGGTCATGCGTTCTCGCCGTTTCTGGGCTTCAAAGGCGGCAAAGCGGTCGCTACGATGGGCGGCATTTGGATCGGCTTGACGTTGATCTATATGCCGATCATCTTGCTGTTCTTGCTAGTCTTTTGGTTTTACACGGTCACAGTGAGCGGCTGGTCAATTATTTTGACAGGGCTGAGCGCTTTGCTGTATCTTGTGCTATCGGGCGCGGATCAGAGCTTGGTCGCAGTGATGGGCGGCTGCTTGCTGATCAGTCTGTATAAGCAGCGCGCTGATCTGGCGATGCCGCCGCGCTTGCGACTTCTGAGGAGAGCGTGATGATCGAGGCGCTCATCGCGCTGATCAGCGGCGGCGCGCTGTTTTTCTTCGGCGTGACAGCGATCAGCAATGTCTTCTGCTTTCCGCGCCTGAAGCGCCTGACGCCGAGCGAGACGCCGCGCCTTTCAGTCTTGATTCCAGCGCGGAATGAAGCGGGCGTGATCGGCGAGACTGTGCGCAGCCTTTTGGCGCAAACATACACAAACTTCGAGCTGCTCGTGCTGGACGATAACTCGACCGACGGCACGAGCGATGTGGCGTGCGCTGCAGCGGCAGGCGACTCACGACTGCGCGTCCTGCGCGGCGCGCCATTGCCTGAGGGATGGAGCGGCAAGAATTGGGCGTGCCATCAGTTGAGCCAAGCGGCGCGTGGCGAGTGGCTGCTCTTCAGCGATGCGGACGTGCGCTGGCAGCCTGAGGCGCTCAGCGCGCTCGTCGCGCACATGGCGCGCACACGCGCCGATCTGCTGACCGTCTGGTCAACGCAGCTCACGCAGACTTGGGCAGAGCGCTTGGTCGTGCCGCTGATGATGTTCGCCGTCTTGGCTTACCTGCCAATCGTCATGGTTCATCACTCACGCCTGATGATTTTTGCCGCTGCCAACGGACAGGTCATGCTGTTCAGGCGCGCAGCCTATCAACGCATTGGCGGTCATGCGGCAGTGCGCGACAAAGTGGTCGAAGATGTGACGCTGGCGCGGCGGATCAAGGCGGCAGGGCTGCGCTTGTGGATGTTCGACGGCAACGGGCTGATCAGCTGCCGCATGTATCACAGCTGGACGGCTGTGCGCGACGGCTTCGCAAAAAACATCCTCGCCGGTCACGGCGATAGCGTGCCGTTTCTGCTCAGCTCGACCGTCCTGCACTGGTTCGCTTTTGTAGCGCCGTTCGCGTGGTTGCCGTTGAGCGGCTTCGCGGCGACGCCTGCGCTGCTGTGCGCGGGCGTCATTGCCCTGCGCATGTTGACGGCGGCGACGTCGCGGCAGCGCTTGTCAGATGCGCTGTTGATGCCGATCTCAGTGGTGTTGATGACGCGCATCGCGGCGCAAGCGCTCTATTGGCGGCTGCGCTACGGCGGCGTGCAGTGGAAAGGACGTACATTGCGGGCGAAGGAAGCGACGCATGGCTGAGCCAATTGCGATCATCGGCGGCGGCATCGGCGGCTTGAGCGCAGCCATTCATCTGGCGGCGGCAGGTGAGCGCGTGATCGTGTTCGAGCAGAATGCGCAGGTCGGCGGCAAGATGGGCGAGCTGCGCGCCGAAGGTTTTCGCTGGGATACCGGTCCATCGGTCATCACCATGCCGCACGTCTTCGATGCGCTCTTCGCAACGGCGGGCAAGCGCACAGCCGACTATCTGACGCTGCTGCCTGCCGAGCCGCTCACGCGCTATTTCTACCGCGACGGCACTGTGCTAGACGCTACGAGGGACTTGCCGCGCATGATCGCGCAGATTGAGCAGATCGAGCGGCGCGACGTGGAAGGCTATTTGGCTTATCTGACGTATGCAGCACGTCTGCATCGCATCACAGGCAAGGTGTTCATCTACGATACGCCGCCGACGCCTGCCAGTCTGTTCAAAGTGCCGCTGCGCGACGCATTGCGCGTGGACGCTATGCGCTCAATGGATGCCGCTATTCGCAGTTTTGTGCGCTCGCCGCACTTGCGGCAATTGCTGGGCAGATTCGCCACATACGTCGGCGCCAGCCCATACCGTGCGCCTGCCACGCTGAACGTGATCGCGCACGTAGAGCTGAACGGCGGCGTCTACTATCCGCGCGGCGGCATCTACGCGATTGCGCGCGCTATGGCGCGGCTTGCGACAGAGCTTGGCGTTGAAATTCGGACGAGCTGCGCAGTTGAGCGCATTTTGGTAGCAGGTCGGCGCGTGAACGGCGTGCAAGTTGGCAGTGAGCGGATCGGTGTCAAGGCGGTTATCGCCAATGTGGACGTAGCGACGGTCTATGAGAAACTTCTGCCTGCCGAAGCGGTCAGTGCGGCGCGTCTGCAGCGTCTGTTGCGCGCGGAACCATCTTGCTCAGGCTATGTCTTGCTGCTCGGCGTGCAAGGTGCGCATGAGCGCTTGGCGCACCACAACATCTTCTTCACAGATGACTATCGCGCTGAATTCGCCGATATTTTCGAGCGCGGTGTGCCGCCGAACGATCCGACCGTCTATGTCGCGATCACTTCGAAGAGCGATCCTGAGGACGCGCCTGCAGGCATGGAGAATTGGTTCGTGTTGATCAACGCGCCTGCGCTGAGCGAGCGCTACGATTGGACGCGGGATGCGCTGCGTTATCGCGATCAGGTGTTGGCAGCGCTCGCCAAGTTCGGCGTCACGCTGGATGTTCGCGCTGAGCATCAGTTGACGCCTGCCGATATCGCGCGTTTGACGGGCGCGCGGCGCGGCGCGCTCTATGGCACATCCTCAAACACGCCTTTTGCGGCATTCTTGCGTCCGCACAACCGCGCGCGCGACGTGCGCGGGCTGTATTTTGCGGGCGGCACAGCGCATCCGGGCGGCGGTGTGCCGATGGTGACGCTCAGCGGCGGCGTGGCAGCGCGCTTGCTCTTAGCCGATTTGGGCAAGCGCGCACAGCCGCCAATTCAGGCTTGACAAGCGGCAAAGCCGAGCTATACTAAGAGGCGGATTGGCTCCGTAGCTCAATTGGCAGAGCAGTTGACTCTTAATCAATTGGTTGGAGGTTCGAGTCCTCCCGGAGTCATCCAGCTGAGCCTTCAAGCGTGCCGTAGGCAGCCCAGCCTGCGGCACGCTTGCGTATAGCGCTCAGAAGCGACCGCGCAACAGCCAGATCGCCTCGCTCAGCTGCGGATCGTAGTTCGGACGCGCCTCTTGCTGCTCTTCCGTCCATGGCACGAAGACATCAGGGATGATGCCGACGCCGTCAATCACGCCGCCGCTCGGCTTGAAGAAATTCGCTATAGTGATGATCAAGCCGCCGCCATTGCTGAGCGTGTTCCACGTTTGAATCGAGCCTTTGCCAAACGAGACCGTGCCGACAACCTTCGCCCGACCGCGATCTTGCAGCGCGCCTGCCACCAGTTCGCTAGCGCTGGCGCTGGCTTGGTTCAAAATGACCACCATTGGCACGTCAGGCGCCAGTGTGTAGCCTTGCGCTGCCAGCTGCGCCGCATTCGACTCGTAACGAATGTCCGTGCGGCTGCGCCGTCCGCGCTCAAGGATGATCGTGCCATCGGTCAGGAACAAACTCGCCACGTTCAGCGCAGATGAGAGCGGACCGCCCGGATCGTTGCGCATGTCCAAAATCAAGCCATTCAAATTGTTGGCGTCCAGCTGCGCCAGCGCGTTAGAGACGTCCTCAGCGCTCGTATCAGTGAACTGCGAGAGCTTGATGTAGCCGATGTTGCCTTCGAAGAGCGCGACCGAGATGATCTCTTGCTTGATGCGCGCACGGCGCACAGTGACCTCGAAAATATCGCGCTCGCCGCGCCGCAAAATGCCCAGACGCACTGACGAGCCTGATGGACCGCGAATCTTGCTGACGGCTTCTGTGAGCGAGAGCGACGTGATATCCTGCCCGTCCACAGTCAAGATGATATCGCCTTCGCGCAGCAATGAGCGCGCCGGCGAGCCTTCAAACGTGCGCACGATCTGCACGCCGCCTGTCACCTCATCCTTTCGGACGCTGGCGCCGATGCCTTCGTACTCGCTTTGCAAGCGGCTCGTCTGCTGCTCAAAAGCGATTGGATCGAGATAAGCGCTGCGGTCATCGCCTAGCGATTGCACCAAGCCGCGCAGCGCGCCTTCCATCATCTTGACATCGTCTAGCTGATCGGCGCGCACAAAAGTGCGCTTGATCAAGTTCCACGCTTCCCAAAACGGCGCGAAAGTCCGCTCAAGGTTGCTCGGCGTGCCGCCTTGCGCAGAGGCAATCGGCGTCTGGCTGCCGACCAGCACACCTGCGCTGAACACACCACTGATCAGGGCAACTACACACACTACCTGCAAGAAGCGTCTCATGGCAAAAGCTCTCACTCTAGCGTTGCTCTTAAGCGATACGTCAGATTGTATAGCATTCAAGGCGGCTGAGACAACATAGTGTTGCTGACAAGCTGCGCTATACTCTGGGCTGCACTTCATCTACAATCAAGGAATAGCGCTATGCCGAAAATCACTTTCATCGGCGCAGGCAGCACCGTCTTCGCCAAGCATCTGATGGGCGATATTTTGACTTTCCCTGAGTTGGCAGAGAGCGAATTCGCGCTGTTCGATATCGATCCGCAGCGCTTGCGCACCTCTGAGATCGTGGCGCATCGCTTGAATGAAGCGCTCGGCACGCGCGCACGGATCAGCGCTACGCTCGATCGGCGCGCCGCGCTAGACGGCGCCGATTACGCCATTTGCATGATCCAAGTCGGCGGCTACAAGCCTGCCACAGTCACCGACTTCGAGATTCCCAAGAAGTATGGCTTGCGCCAGACTATCGCCGATACGCTCGGCATCGGCGGCATCATGCGCGCCTTGCGCACTATCCCTGTCTTGCTGGATATGTGCCGCGATATGGAGCAGCTCTGCCCAGAGGTCACGTTTTTGCAATATGTGAATCCGATGGCGATGAATTGCTGGGCGATCAGCCGCGCTACGCGCATTAAAACCGTCGGATTGTGCCACAGCGTGCAAGGCACGGCTCGCGACCTTGCGCACGACATCGGCGTGCCGCTCGAAGAGATCAACTATCTGGCGGCAGGCATCAACCATATGGCATTCTATTTGCGTTTTGAGCGCAACGGCGAAGATTTGTATCCGCATTTACGTCGCGTGATCGAAGAAGGTCGTGTGCCGAGCTGGAATCGCGTGCGCTACGAGATTTTGCGGCGGCTAGGCTACTTTGTGACCGAGAGCAGCGAGCATTTCAGCGAGTATGTGCCATGGTTCATCAAGCGCGACCGTCCTGACCTGATCGAGCGTTTCAATATTCCGCTCGATGAGTACATTCGGCGTTGCGAAGCGCAGATCGCGGCGTGGGAAGCGCAGCGACAGGCGCTTGAAGGCGGCGCGCCAATGGACGTTCAGCGCAGCGATGAATACGGCGCGCTGATCATCCACAGCCTTGAGACAGGCACGCCGCGCGTCATTTACGGCAACGTGACCAATCACGGCTTGATTGATAACTTGCCGCAAGGTTGTTGTGTGGAAGTGCCGTGCCTTGTGGATAAAAACGGCATCCAGCCGACCAAGATCGGCGCGCTGCCGCCGCACTTAGCCGCGCTCATGCAGACCAACATCAATGTGCAGGCGCTGACCGTCGAAGCCGCGCTGACAGGCAAGCGCGAGCATATCTACCATGCCGCCATGCTTGATCCACACACGGCAGCCGAGCTAGACCTCGATCAGATTTGGTCGCTGGTGGACGACTTGATCGCCGCGCATGGCGCGCTGTTGCCTGCTTACTGCTGAGCGTAGCTACCTGAAAGCATAGGCGGACAACTGCGGCTATTCTGCTATACTGCCCAAATCGGGCAGTTTTTTCTTGCGAGGAGCTTGAGAGATGCTTCACGGCGGCGGTTGATTTTCCTATCTGATGTATGACGCGCAGAACAAGCCGCGCGTCAGCCGTGCGTTGATCAGGCGCGTGCTACGGTATGCCAAGCCGTATCGCGGCAAGATCGCGCTGGTGCTGGTGGCGATCTTGATCAGCGCGCTGCTGAATTTGGCGACGCCGCTGCTCTTCCGCCAGCTGATCGATGTGGCGTTGCCTGAGCGCGACGCCGCGCTGCTGAATCTGCTGGCGCTCGGCATCGTGGCAGTGCCGATCCTCAGCGGCGCCATCGCCGTCTTCCAGCGCTGGCTGACGGCGAGCATCGGCGAGGACGTGATCTACACGCTGCGCAGCGACCTGTACGCACATTTGCAGAAGATGTCGTTGCGCTTTTTCACCAATGCCAAGACAGGTGAGCTGATGAGCCGTCTGAACAACGACGTGGTCGGCGCGCAAAGTGCGATCAACAGCACGCTTGTGAGCATCATCACCAATCTGATCGCAGTGGTCGCCACACTTGGCGTGATGTTGGCGTTGGAATGGCGCTTGACGCTGCTCGGCTTGATCGTCGTGCCGTTGTTCGTCCTGCCTGCGCGCAGCATCGGTCGCCGCCTGCGCGAGATGATCAAGCGGCAGAGCGAGCTGAACGCGCAGATGAACGCGATGGTGAACGAGACTCTGAACATTAGCGGCGCGCTGTTAGTCAAGCTCTTCGGACGCAGCGCAGAAGAAGTGGAGCGCTTCAGCGCGCGCGCAGCGCGTGTGCGCGACATCGGCGTGCAGCGCGCCGTGACAGGCAGCGTCATGTTCGTCAGTCTCGGCTTGATCAGCGCGGTCGGCGTCGCGCTCGCCTATTGGATCGGCGGACATTTGGCGCTGGAAGGCGTCTTCAGCGCAGGTCTGATCGTGGCTTTTGGCTTGTATCTGACGCAGATATACGCGCCGTTGCAAGCGCTCGCCAATGCGCCTGTCGAGTTTGCCTCATCAATGGTCAGTTTTGAGCGCGTCTTTGAGATCATCGATCAGCCGATTGAGATCGCAGAGCGACCGAACGCGCTCGCGCTCGCGCCGTCGCAGATTCGTGGCGAGGTGACCTTTGAGAACGTCTCGTTCCGCTATGGTGAAGGCGATGCGGCGCTCAGCGCTGTGGATCGCGGCGGCGTGGAGAGCGTGCGCGCCGTCTTCAGCGGTCAGGGCGCGGAAAAAGACGGCCCGCATACGCAAGCGCGCGTCGTGGCGCTTGAAAACGTGAGCTTCACTATTCCTGCAGGCAAACTGACAGCGCTAGTCGGTCCGAGCGGCGCAGGCAAGACGACCATCACCTACTTGCTGCCGCGCCTGTACGATCCGACAAGCGGTCGCATCTTGCTGGACGGTCACGACATACGCGACCTGACGCTTGAGACGCTCTCAGCAGCTATTGGCATGGTCACGCAAGAGACCTATCTGTTTCACGATACGATCAAGATGAACTTGCTGTACGCCAAACTTGATGCCACAGACGCTGAGATCGAAGCGGCTGCGCGCGCCGCAAACATTCATGATTTTATTATGCAGCTGCCCGATGGCTACCACACGATGGTCGGCGAGCGCGGCTATCGCCTGAGCGGCGGCGAGAAGCAACGAATCGCCATCGCAAGGGTTATCCTAAAAGACCCGCGCATCCTCGTCTTGGATGAAGCGACCTCACATCTGGACTCGCAATCTGAGGCGCTCATCCAAAGCGCGTTGGTGCGCGTGATGCAAGGACGCACCAGCCTTGTGATCGCGCATCGGCTCAGCACTGTGCTGGCAGCCGATCTGATCCTTGTGCTGGATCGCGGACGAATCGTTGAGCGCGGCACGCACAGCGAACTTCTGGCGCGGGGCGGCTTGTACGCTTCACTTTACGAGACGCAGTTCAAGCGCAGCGCTGAGCAGCCTGCTTAAAAGATGAGTTCAGCGACGTGCCTCGCTATATTCTGCTGAAAACATTACGATCTAGGCGCGCCTGTGCATTCGATCAGCACATCTGTTGAATTTTAGAGAGGTAGAGGCATATCACATGTCGCTTGCACATCTGATTCCTTCCCTAGAGCCGAAGCTGCGTAGTCTGTATGACGCGCACCATGAGCGCGCTAAGCGCATTGACTGGGCATACAGCGAATATCTGCCGCTCGACGAGCTGAAAGCGAATCCTGAGAGCATTCCACAGCTCTCGCCTGTCGTCTACACAGCCGTTGAGACGGCGTTGCTGACTGAAGTGAACTTGCCATGGTTCACCACGCACTTGTATGCTGCTTTTCGCGGCTCGCTGAGCGTGATGATTGACTTCTTGCACACATGGACTTCGGAAGAAGATCAGCACGCGCTGCTTTTGGAGACATACCTGCTGCTAGGCGGCAATGGCGATCCGAAGCGACGCGCTGCCATGCGCAAAGGCGTGATCCGGCAAGGCTGGGCGACCAACATCGACTCGCACTTTGGCGCGATCGCGTACACCGCCATTCAAGAGTTGGCGACGCAGACCTTCTACCTGCGCGTGGCAGACATCGCCGAAGCAGAGGATCCACGTCTTGCGCGCGCGTTGCGCCGTCTAGCGAAAGACGAGACGCTTCACATGGCGTTCTACCGCGATGCCGTCAAGTATCACCTTGAAGTTGAGCCGAACTACGTCTATCCGCTGGCAGAGGTCATCATGAAGTTTGAGATGCCCGGCAGTGGTATGCCGAACTATCAAGAGCGCGCTGAACTGTTGGCGGCGAAGGCGAACTACGGTCCTGCAGAATACTACACGCAAGTCATTGACGCGCTGTGGCGCTACTGGGGCATCGATCAGCTTGAGCCGACGCTCGCTCGGGCGCGCGAAGCGCAGTTGAAGCTGATCAAGCATCATCAAAAGCTCGGGCGCATTGCTGCGCGCCTGATGGAGCGCCGCAAAAAGCGGCAGGAAGGCGCTGCCGACTAGCGCAGTTGGCTCAACTGCGCCACAGACGCTATGATCAAGGGCATGTGCGAAGTTTGAACATACAGAAAGGCTCTCACACATGCCCGAATACGTCACAGTGGCGCGCGCCGCTGACGTACCGCCCGGCGAGCGTATCGTAGTGGAAGTTAAAGAGCGCTACATCGCCATCTTCAACGTCAGCGGCACATATTACGCCATTGAAGATGTCTGCACGCATGATGACGGTCCGCTTGCCGAAGGCGAATTGCACGGTCTTGAGATCGAGTGTCCGCGCCATGGCGCGCGCTTCGACATCTCAACTGGCAAGGTGCTTTCAATGCCTGCCACACAGGATGTGCAACGCTTCGACGTGCGCGTGGAAGGCGACGCGCTGCAAATTCTGATCTGATCGCTGCGCTGCACAAAGGCATGGCAATTGCGCCATGCCTCATGCGCGCGTAACGCGCAGCGTACGCTACAATCCGTCCATATCGTCTTTTCCACTAGCATTTGGAGATCAATGAATGCTCAAACGCAATGCAATGCATCTGTGCGCTGTCCTGCTTTTGACGGCGCTGCTGACTGTTGCGCTTGGCGCGCCTGCTGTGCAAGCGCAGCCTGCTCAAACGGCTGAGGCGACACCTGAAGGGCAAGCCACCAAATATCCGCCTTGTCCGCCTGTTGAGGACTCAGACGCCGTTGCGACTGAAGCGCCGACTGCCGAAGCGACCGATGAAGCGACGCCGACCATCACGCCGACCTTCGATACGCGCACTGAATTCGTGCCTGCTTACTTAGGCATCGCCGCTGAAGATGTGGCGGATTGCGGCAGCCGCGTGATCGAGATCATCAGCGGCTCGCCGGCAGATCGGGCGGGCTTTCAGCTCGGCGATGTGATCGTGGCTGCCGATGGCGTGCCGCGCCGTAACGTCACTGCGCTGCGCAACTACATCACTAGCCGCACAGCTGGTCAGAGCGTGTTGTTTGTCGTCAAGCGCGATGACCAGGAGCTGGAGATTAGAGTTGTGCTAGGTTTGCGTCCGCGCCTGACGCCGCCGACGGTCACGCCTGTGCCAACTGAGCTTGAAACGACGCCTGAGGCGACACCTGAAGCGACTCGGAGCAACTGAGTCCTGCAGAGCGCGCCGAGTCGGTTGAAAATCGGCGCGCTCTGTGGAACAATCAAGCGTTGCAAATACACCTATTTGCTATGGAGAAAATGTAGGATGTCTAAAGTTTTTAGCCGCGTCTTTCTGATCTTCAGCCTGATGGCGCTCATGCTCGGCGCGCTGCCTGAGCTGCCGCGCGCATTGGCTCAAGAGCAGCCGCAGAAAGTTGTGCTGGCAGGCACGTTTCAAATGCAGCTCGGCTGCTCGGGCAATTGGCAGCCTGATTGCGATGCGACCGCCTTGCGGTACGATCCAGTCGCCGATCTGTGGATCGCCACGTTCAAGCTGGAAGCAGGCGAGTATGAATATAAGGCTGCTTTGAACGGCAGTTGGGATGAGAACTATGGCGCAAAGGCTGAGCGAAATGGCGCCAACATCAAGCTGAGCTTGCCCGAAGCGCGCGAGGTCATCTTCTTCTACAGCCGCCAGACCAATTGGATCGCTGACAACGTCAACGCGATCCTCGCCAATGTGCCGGGCAGTTTCCAGAGCGAGATTGGCTGCCCTAACGACTGGATGCCCAGCTGCTTGCGCACCTTGCTGCAAGACCCTGATGGCGACGGCAAGTATATGTATGTCACAAGCGACATTCCTGAAGGCGCGTTTGAAGCGAAGGTCGCGCTGAACTTGAGCTGGGCGCTGAACTATGGCGCGCGCGGCGCGCGCGACGGCGCGAATATCGGCTTCACGTCCATCGGCAAAGAGATCGCTTTCATCTGGGATTCCGAGACAAAAGTGATGAGCATTGAAGTGGCAGGCGCGCCTAAAGGCGATCTGAACACGGCGCGCGCGCACTGGGTGCTGCGCGATCTGTTCGTGTGGAACGCCAAAACGCCCGATCCGCGCCGCAGCACGTTCCGCTTGCACTACGCGCCTGAAGGCGGCATTCGCCTAGAAGAGAATCGCGTGATCGGCGGCGAGTCAGTAGAACTCAAGTATGTGATCGGTGTCGACTCAAAAGTCACGCGCAAGTTCCCACATCTGACCAATAGCTACTCGCTCCAGTTGCCGCCTGAAATGCTGGCGCAGGTGCCGCAGATTCTCAAAGGGCAGATCGCGCTCTCTGTCACAGATGCTGAGGGCGCGCTCTTGGATGCGACAGGCGTGCAAATTCCTGGCGTCTTGGACGATCTGTACACTTACGGCGGCGTGCTAGGCGTGGCTGTGCCTGATAGCGGCTTGCCGTTCTTCGCGCTCTGGGCGCCAACGGCGCGCTCGGTCACGCTGCACATCTTCGAGGACAGCAATCCTGAGACGACGAGCCAAACCTATCCGATGGAGTACGACGCTGAGAACGGCGTTTGGACGTATCTAGGCGAAGGCGATTGGCTCTATAAGTACTACTTGTACGAAGTCGAGGTCTATGTGCCAAGCACGCGCCGCGTCGAGCGCAACATGGTGACCGATCCATATTCAGTGAGTCTGGCGCTCAATAGCACGCGCAGCCAGATCGTGGATATGTACGATCCGTCGCTGATGCCTGATGGCTGGCAGACGCTGCAGAAGCCGCCTTTGGCTGCGCCTGAGGATATCGTCATCTACGAGCTGCACATCCGCGACTTCAGCATCATCGATCCGAGCGTGCCAGAGCCGCAGAACGGCACGTACCTCGCCTTCACCAACCCTGAATACAACGGCATGAAGCATCTGAAGGCGCTGCAAGAAGCAGGCTTGACGCACGTGCATCTGCTGCCGTTCTTCGATATCGCCACTATCGAGGAAGATCGCGGCAAGCAGATCAATCCTGACTTCAATGAGTTAGCGGTCTTCCCGCCCGACTCAGATCGTCAGCAAGCGATCATCTACGAGACGCGCGATCAGGACGGCTTCAACTGGGGCTACGATCCGTTTCATTACAACGTGCCTGAAGGTAGCTACGCTGTCGAAGCTGACGGCGCAGGACGCATTCGCGAGGTGCGCCAGATGGTGCAGGGAATCAATCAGCTCGGCTTGCGCGTGGTGATGGACGTGGTCTACAACCACACCAATGCCGCTGGTCAGGACGCCAAGAGCGTCTTGGACAAGATCGTGCCGGGCTACTACCATCGCTTGAATGAAGATGGTCGCGTTGAGACTTCCACCTGCTGCCCGAACACTGCCACTGAACACGCCATGATGGAACGCCTGATGATCGACTCGGTCATCTTCTGGGCAACGCATTACAAGATTGATGGCTTCCGCTTCGATCTGATGGGACATCACATGCTTGCCAACATGCGCAATGTGCGCGCCGCGCTCGACTCGCTCACGCTCGAGGAGCATGGCGTTGACGGCAAGTCCATCTATATCTACGGCGAAGGTTGGAACTTCGGCGAGGTGGCGAACAACGCGCGCGGCGTGAACGCTACACAGCTGAACATCGGCGGCACAGGCATCGGCACTTTCAACGACCGCATCCGCGACGCGATTCGCGGCGGCAATCCGTTCGGCGACCGCGAAAAGCAAGGTTTTGCCAACGGTCTGTTCACCAATCCAAACGATGTTGACCAAACATCGCGCGACGATCAGTTGCGTCGCCTGCTGCTCTTCTCCGACCATCTGCGCATCGGTTTGGCGGGCAACCTGCGCGATTTCAAGTTCGTCAATGCGCAAGGGCGCGAAGTGACAGGTCGGCAGGTGCTGTACAACGGACAGCCGACAGGCTACACGCGCGATCCGCAAGAGAACATCGTCTACACTAGCAAGCACGATAACGAGACGATCTTCGATCTGATCCAGTATAAAGCGCCGCTCAGCACTGGTATGGCTGATCGCGTCCGCATGAACACGCTGGCGCTCTCGTTGGTCATGTTCGCGCAAGGCGTGCCGTTCTTCCACGCCGGCGACGACATGCTGCGCTCAAAATCGCTCGACCGCGACTCGTACAATAGCGGCGATTGGTTCAACGCCATTGACTGGACGTTCGAGACAACCAACTGGGGCAAAGGTTTGCCTGTCGCCGATAAAAACAAGGACATGTGGGATGTGATGCGTCCGCTGCTGGCGAATCCTGACCTGAAGCCGACGCCTGACGACATGCGCGCTGCGCACGAGCGCTTCAAGGAGCTGCTGCAGATTCGGCGCAGCTCGCCGCTCTTCCGCCTGCGCACGGCTGAGGATGTTCAGGCGCGTCTCGCCTTCCACAACACCGGTCCTGAGCAAGTGCCAGGCTTGATCGTCATGAGCCTCTCGGATATGGTCGGTGAAGACCTCGATCCGAACCACAGCCTGATCGTCGTGCTGTTCAACAACGCGCCTGAAACGCGCACGTTCACAGTGGACGCGCTGAAAGGCGTGGCGCTCACGCTGCATCCTGTGCAGGCGAACGGCGGCAACGATCTGGTCAAGACGGCTACCTTCGACGCAGCGACTGGCACCTTCACTGTGCCGCGCATTAGCGTCGCCGTCTTCGTCGTGCGTCAGTGATGCAAGGCGCGCGCGGCGCTCAGAATGCGCGCTGCACGCGCTGACCATGCGTAATCCGCGCTGCGCGCTCGCGCTGCTGCACCTAGCCGAGCGCGCAGTTCTTCATCTTCGAAGAGCCGCACCAGCGCCGCGCCAAAAGCAACGCGATCCTCAGGTGGACACAACAGCGCTGAATCTTCATGCTGCACAACTTCCGCGATGGCAGGCAGATCGCTGGCGAGAATCGGCTTGCCGACACACATGTACTCAAAGAGCTTCAACGGCGAAGCGTAATAAGCAAAATGCTCTGTGAAAGGCAGCGGCAGCGCGCAGACATCGAAAGCGGCAAGGTAGCGCGGCACTTCTGATGGCGCAACCTGCCCTGCGTACAGGAAGCGATCCTCAGGCAAGCCTTGCGCGCGCCAGTGCGCACGCAACTGCGCTGCCATCTCGTCAGGTCCGCCGACCAAGCACAGGTGAATCGGACGCGCGCTGCCTGCGATGGCGTCAATCAGCGTATCCACGCCTTTGGACATGCTCAGCGTGTGCAGCCTGCCGACATAACCGACGATGAACGCCGTGAGAGGCAACTTGAGCGCACTGCGCGCCGTCTGCTGATCGGGCAAATTGGCGAAGCGCTCAGCGCGAAAGCCGTCATGCTCTACGATCACATGCGACGCGCCAAGCGCGCTCAGACGCGCTGCCAAGTGTCCTGTTAACGCTACCACCAGACCGACTCGACGTACGCACAGGCGCTGCAACCATATGCCCATGCGCGACTTGGCGAGCGTGTGCGCTTCATAGACGATCTTGTGACGCGGTTTGATCAAGCTCAACGCGATCAACGTCAACGCGTCGCGACTGTAGTAGATATCCGCGCGTCGGAAGAGCATGAATGCGAGCAAGACGAGCGTGTAGCTGAGCATTTGAACGCTGAATAGCAAGCGTTGGGCGCGACCGAGCGGCAGCAGGTCAAGGCAAGGCACGCGCTTGATCGCGAAGTTAGGCGGCACGCCATAATGCGTGTGAACGTCGCGCACGGCGCGCAGCTGAGGCGTGTTGATGCGCCGCGCCGCGTAGAGTGTGACCTGCGCGCCATTCTCGGCGAAGGCGGCGCAGTTCTGCACGATCTGCAGACCGTGCGCTTTCTCAGTCGGCAAGCGAATATTGGCGAGATAGAAGAGCTTCAACGCGAGATGTCCTCGAAGAGCGCGATCAGGCGATCCGCTAAGCCGTCCAGACTATGCGCAGCGAGCGTCCGCGCGCGCAGGACGTCGCCGAGCGCCTGCCTTTCGGCGGCATTGGCGCGCAAGAGCGTCTCAAGGCGCGCCGCTAAGCCGTCGGCATCTTCAGGCGCGCTGATGCGCAGACTATCGGCATGTTCTGCCAACAATCTGTCAAAGGCTGCATTGCTGACCACAGTAGGCACGCCGCACAGCATTGACTCAAGCGCCGCTTTATCGAACAAGCCATGTGGACTCAAATTCACGGCGAGCGCAGCGCGCTGATACCATCGCACGACCTCAGCCTGCGGCAGCGCGCCCGTGAAATAAATGCGCTCAGCGATGCCAAGATCACAGGCGAGCTGACGCAAATGCTCGGCATAGTCAGCAGCGTGACCTTCAGGCACGCCGCCGATCAGCGCGATCTGGTGCGGCGCGCTGAGTATCGCCGAAGCGCGAATCAGCGTCGCCTGATGCTTGATGGCGGTCAGGCGCGCCACTTGCACGATCAGCGGCGGCGAGTCGCGCGGCACGCTTGGATCAGGCGCGAAGCGGCGCGCATCAATGCCGTGTCCAAGCGGACGCACTTTGGCGCTGCGCAGCCGAAAGCTGCTCAGGTCAGCGGTTGCCACTGCGCTGGAGACGGCAAGCGCGGCGCGCAGCTCAGCGCCGACATGCCGATGCGTGTACCACAGCACAATCGGCACGCGATGCAACCTCGCCAAAGGCGCTGCCAACCATGCGTAACGCGGCACCATGTGGCAGAACAAAACGTCTATGCGCGGCAAAATGCGCCGCAGGGCAGACCAGTAGCGCACGACCATGCGCACTCTGCCGCTGCCTTTGCCCATGTGATAAGTGTGGACGTTGGACGGCAAGGCGCAGCGCGCCGCTGAGAGCGTGATCAGCGCCAGCGACTCAAGGCGAGCGGCGAGCGCTTCGATCCAAGCGACTGTGAAGCCTAAGAGCGGATGGGCAGGATCGGCTTGCTGCGTGACCATGCCTATTCGCATGGCGTGAGTCCTTGCGCGACGCGCCGCCACATCTCTAGCCAGCGCTCAGTCAGCTTATCGGGCGCGAAATGGCTCATCACGTACTCGTGAGCGCGTTCCGCCATCTGTTTGGCGCGGACAGGATGTTGCAGCATGGCGAGGATCGACTCAGCCAACTTATCAGGGTCGCCAATTGGCGTCAGGTAGCCTGTGATGCCGTGCGCGATGATATCTGCGGCGCCTTCATTCGCCGTGCTGACCAGTGGCACTTTTGCGGCGGCTGCTTCTAATAACACGCGCCCCAGTCCTTCGTAGTTGCTGGAGAGCGCGTAGACGCTGGCGAGCTGATAGAGCGTCGGCAATTCCGCGTATTGAATGGCGCCGGGAAAGCGCGTCACGTCGCTTAAGCCGTAAGCTGCCGCCTGCCCGATGATATTTGTGCCGCTCATGTCGCCGCCGATCACGAAGCGCGCCTGCGGCATGGCGTTGTGAACGCGCTTGAACGCCTGCAAGAGCATCGGCAGGTTCTTGAACGCCACTGGACGACCGACCCATAGCACAACAGGCGTGCCTTCGGGCAGGTCGAGCTGCTTGCGCCGAGTGGCAACCTTCTCAGGATCGGGCGGCGCGGCGAATGGCTGAATCTGTGTGACAATCGGTGCAAGGCACACGCGCGCAGGCTTCACGCCTAGGCGAATGCAGGCGAGCCGCTCGCGCTTGTTCATCACGCGCACAGCATCCGCGCGCGGCAGCGTGAAACGCGCCATTAAGTGCAGCAGACGGTTGCGCGGTCGCTCGCGCAGAAAATATGGACTGCCGACAAAGCACGAGAAGTCTTGCACGATCAGCGGACGTTTGATCCTAGCGCGCAGGCGCAAGCCGATCAGCGCTGTGAGGAATGGATCCTGTGTTGTGATCAGGTCAATCGGACGCTCAGCGTGACGCACCAAGCCTAAGCGCACGCCTGTTGGAATGTAATCGGCGTAGCTGCGCGACTCGGTCGGCTGTATGAGCAAACGCTCTGAGCGATATGGACTGAGCGGACGCTCAGGCTGCCTGCGATTGCACAGCACAACGCTGATCTGTCCATCGGCGCGCGCGGCGTAATCTTCATGGCGCTGCAACGAGTTATCAATGCTGCCTGTCAGCAGCGTGGTATCCGTGCCGATCATCAAAACGTGCATCAGGCTTCCTATGTCTTTGCGAATTTGGCGCTCAGCGCGCCACTCAGTGGATTGTGTGAACATCAGCGTCTCTCTAGCAAGGCGCGTAAAGCAGCATCTGTCTGATCGAGCAGAGTCTGCCACGAAAAGCGCGCCATGCCAACAGCGCTCTTCTCAGCGAGCGCAGCGCGCACGCCATCGCTGAAGGCGTGCTGCAGCGCAGTGCGCAATGCGCTCAGATCAGGATGTGGCACCAGCAAACCGTTCACGCCGTGCTGCACCACTTCAGGATTGCCGCCGCGCGCGCTCGCGATCACAGGCGTGCCGACGTGCAGCGCTTCCAACAGCGTGTGCGAGAGACCTTCCGTGCTGGAATACAGCGCCAGATAATCCGCAGCGCGCATGAGCAGCGGCACTTGCGCGCGCGGCACTTTGCCCAAGAAGCGCACGCACGCCGTCATGTTGCATCTCTCGGCAAGCGCGCGCAGCTGCGGCAAATAGTCGCCGTCGCCGGCGACTACCAAAGTGACTTCTGGCACGGCGTCCAGCGCTTGAATCAAATATTGCACGCCTTTGAGCGCGATCAAGCGTCCGACATAAAGTAGGTAGCGTCCATCAGGCTGCCAGCCGAGCGCGACGCGCGCTTGCGCTTGCGTTTGTTCAGGCACGCTCAGGGTAGGCTCAAGCGCGTTGTAAATGACCTGCACGCGCTCAGGCGGGACGCGCCAACCGATCACCAGACGGCGCAGATGCTCGCTCGGCACGATGATCTGATCGGCATCGCGCGCTTCACGGGCGCGCCGCGCTTTGAACCATGCTACATGTGGCAGATCGAGGCGTCTCTGAAAGGCGTATAGGTCGGTCTCAGGCGCGATCCAGCGCCGATGCAGCGCGCGTTCCCAAGCGTAATCGCCGACGATCTTCAAGGCGAGCGGCTTAGCAACTTTCGGGCGCGGTAAGCCGAGCATATTCACATAGACGAGATCGGATTGCGCGGCAAGCTCAGCGTAGCGCTGTGCGTACAGCTTTCGGCGGCGCAACGTGCCGTGTTTGAACGAAATGCGCTCAACAGGGTAGCCGTAGCCGTCGCTCAGCGCGTCGCCGTAGGTCAAGACGTGGAAAGCGTAGCCGCGCTCTTGCAAGGCAGGCAACAAGCTGTGAAGGTAAGTCGCAGGTCCGCCTGAGTCGGGATGGAAGATGCCAGAGGCGATCAAGACGCGCATATTGGCAATTATAGCGCGCTGCGCGTCATCTGGGCATGGTGTGCGACGAGAGTGGGATGAGGTAAGCACAGCTCTCATCCGCCTCAGAAATTCTGCCGATGTTGCGCGGCACAACGCCGAGCAAGCCGCTGATCAAGCGCATGTCCATTGCACACAGCTCGCCATGTTCAGCGCTCAGGTGATGGTAAGGGCAGTTGCGCGTGCGCAAGATGTAACCTTCGGGCGCGCTTTCCCAGCTCGCCTGATAGCCGTGCGCATTCAGATAGTTCACGACGTGATCGAGCCGCGCCGTGATCGGAATCACGCCTAGCTCAGGCAAACCTGACTCAGTCACCATCTGATCTGCCACATCTTCCAGCAGCACATTCACTTGAGATGCTTCCAAGCGCGCCTTCAATTGCTGGAAAAGATGTTGGAGCAGGTGATGATAGTTGTTTGGAAACTGCGTGCGCGCTTTTTCAGTTAGCGCATAGACGTATTGCGGTCTGCCGGGCGCGCCGCTACGGCGCACTTTCGGCTCAGTGACCAGCTCCTCGCTGCGCAGAACGTCAAGGTGATGGCGTACGGTGACGCCAGTGATGTTGTGCTGTATGCGCGTATGCAGCGCTTTGACCAACTCATCAACGGTTGCTTCGCCACGCTCGCGCAGAATTTCTAAAATATGCTGGCGTGTTTGCTGCATAAGCCAAATCCTGACAGTACAGACTGCTTCACTCAAGATTGATCATATCATTTTTTCAATAATTTTTCCAGCGAACACAGGCGTGCCATACGGACAGATCGTGACAGTAGCAGCTTGCCGTAACCGATGGACATTGCGTATACTGTTAGCGTTGACAAGTTGCACTCAGCGCGCAAAGGACGTATCGTGGCACACGAACGCATTCTCGTTGTAGATGATGGGCGTGAGAACCGTGAGTTCATCATCAAGTACGTCTTGCAGCCGAACGAATATCGAGCGCAAGAAGCGCGCGACGGCATAGAGTGCCTTGAGATCGTCCGTCGCGATCCGCCCGACTTAATCCTGCTCGATCTACAAATGCCGCGCCTTGACGGCATGGGCGTGCTGGAAGCGCTGCAGCGCGAACGCTTGGATATCCCTGTCATTTTGATGACATTTCACGGCTCAGAAGATATCGCCATCGAAGTTTTCCGCATGGGCGTGCGCGATTACCTCAAAAAGCCGTACACGGCTGAGGAAATGCTGAACGCGATTGAGCGCAGCTTATCTGAAGTGCGCCTGCGCCGCGAAAAAGACGCGCTCACAACGCGCCTGATGAACGCCAATCGTGAGCTGAACATGCGCATTAAAGAGCTGAATACGCTCTATAGCATTGGCAAGAGCGTTGCAGCACTGCTGGACTTGCCGCAGCTATTATTGCGCATCGTTGAGGCTGCGATCAGCCTGACCAACGCCGAGCAGGCGCGCCTGCTTTTGATCGAGAACAACGCGCTTGTCATGCGCGCCATGAAGCTGCGCGGCGAGCAGAACGCGCAGAGCGCCGCTGAGGTCGTCCAAGATCGCATCGCAGAGCGCGCCATCAGCTCAGCGCGTCCGGTGGTGCTAAGCGCGCAGCAGCTGGAACAATTGCGGCAGGCACATCCGAATGCGCCTTCCGCCATGCTGTATGTGCCGCTGCTCATTGGCAACACAGTGATCGGCGTGCTGAACGTGGAGAATCTCTCACGAGGCACGCGCGCTTTCACCGATAACGACGGCGCGCTGCTCTCTGCGCTCGGCGACTACGCCGCTATTGCCATTGAAAATGCGCGAAACTTTCACGCGCTTGAGGCGCTCAAGACGCACAGGATGTCGCCTTTGGCGCGCACAGGACGCCTGACGCAACCGAGCGGCGCAGCGCGACGCGACGTCAGCGTGCTGGTCGCCGATTTGCGCGGCTTCAGTGCTTACGCTGAGCAGCTATCGCCCGATCAGGCGCTTCATCTGTTGAACACTTACTTAGCGCTCGCTTCGGAGACGTTCGCCAAGCATGGCGCGACGCTGGATAAGGCAGGCGGCGACGCGCTAATAGCGCTCTTCAACGCACCTCACGAGCAGCCCGACCATCTGCTGCGCGCTGTGCAGTCAGCTCTGGCGTTGCAAGCGGCTGTCGCACGCTTCAATGCACAACAAGGCGTTGAAGCGCTCGCCTTCGCCATCGGTTTGGCGCACGGCGACGCGCTCGTCGGCACAGTCAACGCGCCAATGACAACATACGCCGCTGTCGGCGAGCCGATCAACATTGCCTATCGCCTTCAAGAGAGCGCGCGGGCAGGTCAAATCTTGATCGAAGAGAGCGCTTTAGCGCAGTTAGGCAATCGCGTGGTTGCGCGCAAGCTGGGCGAGGTGCAGCTGCGCAATCGGCGCGGCTCAGTGGTCGTCTACGAGGTGCAGGAGCTGCTATGAGCGCGCCGATGCTTGTGTGCGGCTTGGATGAAGCAGGATGCGGCGCGCTGGCAGGCGCGTTGGTCGCTGCGATGGTCGCCTTTCCGCCGAATTTTCGCCTGACGGAGAAATTTCCCGACCTGACCTTCCGCGACTCTAAAAAAATGACCGCTAGGCAGCGCGCTGAGGCAATTCGCTATATCTATGAATGGGCAGCGCTGATCGAAGTGGACGTGGTCGAAGTGGCGGATATTGACGCCAATGGCATCGGCTGGGCAAATCGCAGCGCCTTCGAGGCGCTCATCTGGCGACCGTTCGAAGCGGCGCAATACATTGTTGACGGCAACCTGAAGCTGAGCAATCTGGGCAGAAAAGCGCCGCGTGTGCGTTGCGTAGTGCGCGCTGATGAACAGTTCGAAGCCGTCGCTGCCGCTTCAATTGTAGCGAAGGTCAAGCGCGACCAGCTGATGGCAACTTTGCACGAGCAGTATCCGCAATACGGCTGGGATCGCAATCGCGGCTATGGCACGGCTGAGCATCTCGCCGCGCTGCGCAAGCATGGCATCAGTCCATATCATCGCAAGCAGTTCGTGGCAACAGCGCTGCACAATCCGCCGCGCCTGCCCGGTTTGTGAGCGCTCACGAAGGAATGTCAAACTCGCTGCGCACTAGAGCGAGCCGTCCGATGATCTCCGCCAGCTCGCCGATTAGCTCATTGGCGCGTAACACGGCTTGCACTTCCATGAAACCAACTAGCTTGCGGAATGACTCAGGCAGCGAGGCGATCTCATTGCGAATGCGGTCAAGCGACTCAGCGTTCGCCACAACGATCAGCCGCTGCACAGTTGGATTATTTTGAGCGCGCTGCAAGTTCAGGATGAGCGAATCCACTGAGCCGCGCCGCTGCACTTCGAAGACGTAGGTCACCACGCCTAGATTGGCGATGCGCGCCTGCCAGATCGCGTCCACTCTGGCGCCGCGCGCCACCATCTTCTCCTTTTCAGCTGTGAAGCCTAGCCACTGCCCGATCTTGATCAGATTCTCGATCACTTCCTCATGATCGAAGTCGTCAACGGCAGGCGCAGGCGCAGCTGGACGCATTACAATTGGCTCTGCGCCGCGCTGCTCCCAGATCAGATAGAGAAAGTAATCGAGCATCGGAAAGTCAATATCGGTCAGGTCGAACTGCGCAAGCGCGTCGCGCAGGCAAGCCAACAACGCGTTGAATCTCTGATACTCATCGCCGCTGATCTGCGGCTTGCGCGTGAACGGCAAGATATCCTGCAGACCAAGCACGTTGAGCGCGATGCGCGCTTTATCGTTCCAAATGCCGCAGTCGTTTGGATGCACAAACGCCAGCAGCTCAGTGATGGACGCTGTGCCTAAGCCTTTGATGGCGCGCCGAAATGTGTTATAGCGCTGCTCAACTGATTCTTTGCCCCAGAGCAGGTCGTGCAGATGCTTCACCAGCGCTCTCATGCCGTTTTCCGCGATCAGCCGCTCGATCAGATAGCGTTTGTTTCCCCACTGACGGCTTGCCCATAGCGAGCCGATGACCTGCCCGAACTCAAGCTCAGTCATCTGGCGCAACGCTTCTGGCGAGAGCAGCTGCTTGTAGAGCTGCTGGCGCGCAAAGCGCTCCAAAAGCTCTTCGTTCTGTTCAGCGCGCGCGAGCGCGTCCCTGAAGATCGGCACAAAGCGCTCAAGGTTTTGGCGATGTTGGTTGCTCAGGTTCATAGTGAACTGTTGTTGCGCGTCGTTGTGAGCGCCATGCGTACCAATAGACAACACCGATCCACAACGCGGTCAGCAGCGCCTGCGCGCCGATCCGACCGCGATCATAGTCGCTCTGCGCGAGCAGCGACATGCCTAAGCGCGAGAGCGCGTACAGACTGAGCATGGGCGCGAACAAGCGCACAGCGCGCCGACTCCGCAGCAGCAAGCCTAGACTGAGCGCGGCAAGCGCGACGCACCATGCGAGCGGCACGCCGAGCAAGACTACCAGCGGCATCTGGACAGGCAGCTCGCGCAGTGCAGGCAAGGCAGCCAACACATGCCAAGCGCCTAGTCCGTTGAACAAGCTGAGCGCGCCAACTGCCAAAGCGATCCAGCGCGGCACGACTACCGTTGTTCGCCGCTGAAATAGCCGCTCAGCCAGAAGAACATCTCCAGCGCGTTGCGCGGCTGCGTGCGCCCTGCAATCAGCTGACGGCGACGATTGGCGTCTTGCAGCGCGCGCTCGTTCGCTCTCTCGCCCAGCTTCAGAATGGCAGCGGCAGCGTGCTGCAGGCTCGGCGCGAGCGTCGGCTGCAGCTCGCGCTGACGCGCAGGCGCGACCGATGCCCACAGATCGTCCACTTCGCTGCACAACGCTTGTAAGTCAGACTCAGTTGCCTGCTCTTCTGGCAGCGCTGCCAACAGACCGTGTAAAAGCGGCACGACCAAGCTCGACTCGCGCAGGAGCATGTTCAGCGAGCGCGTGCCGAAGAGATAGTTAGCCGTCTCGCGCTGAAAACGCAAAACATAAGTGCGACCTTCGCCCAAGCGCACGCCGAGCCATTGCAGCATCTCGATGCCGCTCTGCGGCACGATCTCAGAGCGCGCCAATGCCGCCTGACGCGCTTCCAGTTCTTGACGGCTGCGCTTGCCGAAGCGCTTCTGATGGCGTTGATAGAGCTTCAAAAGCGCGTCGCTGATCAGAATGGCGTTCTCGCTCAAGCGCCGTCGTTCCGCCTCTGAGAGTCCGCCGCTCATCACCTCAATGTTGCGCCGCAACTTCGGAATATCAGGCGGCTGACGCTCGTTTTCGTAATATACAGCGATATCGGTCAGTAACAGCGCTGCCGTCTGTGCTTGCTCAGCGAACACGCCAAAATCTGCGCCGCCTGTCACTAGGCGCACGCGATAAGTCGCTTCCAGCGCCTTGTAAACAGCCTCGCCCTGCCGAAAGGCGACCAGTTGTGGCACTTTGGCAGCCTGCTCAGGCGTTGTGCGACGGATGTAATCGCGCACCACTTCTAAGCCTGCCTCGCGCACTTCTGACGACCAGTCCAGCAGATTGTACGCCTGACAGACCAGCTCAGCAGGTTGCGCTTCCTGCTCGCCGAAGGTCAGCGCATAGCTGGCGATAGCGTTCAACATGCGCAGCGCCTCGACCGAGTCCTTGCGATGGACAGCTGCTTTCAGCAGCCGCAGCGCCGCGCCAACGCCGACGACCGCGATCAGACGCGGATCGTTGTAGAAGAGCGTTGAGAGCCGATCCGTGACAGGCTGCAAAGCAGTGTCCCAGTGACGCCCTTCCAAAGCGCCTAGATCGGCGCGCGCGCGCAGCGCAGGCTTGAGCGCGCTGTTGTGCAGCGCATTGAGCGCGTTCAGCAGCTCAGGCACGTCCAGCGGCACGTCGCGGAAAGTGCTGTGCAGCAGCTCTGCGCCTTGCGCCTGCCGCACGCCTTGATAGATCATGTCCATGCACAGCATGATCAGCTCCACAGCTTCATAATAGCGTCCGCGCACCAAATTGAGCGTGATCAGGCTGCTATGCGCTTCGATGGTCATCGTGCGCAGCGCGTTGAGCGTGCCGAGATCGTCAATCACGTTCTGAATGACTTGATCGAAGCGCGCCGCGAAAGGCGAGCTTGCCAGCTTGACCAAGCCGAAGAGCGCGTCTGTATCAATCAGGTCGCTGCGCTGCACGCTGATCGCCCAATCGGTCAGCCTGCCCATCAGCATCGGCTGATGCGCCTCGCCAAAGGCTTCTGTAGCGCGCGCCAAAAGGCGCAGCGGCGCAGGCTTCGGTCCATCCGCGCGCAAGTATGGCAGTAGCTCGCGCAAGTTTGGCGGCAACTGCGCTTGAAAAGTGCTCTCAGCCACAAGCCGCTGAAGATTGCCGAGCGATAGGTGATAAATTGCCAGCAAGAACACAGCGCGCGCCGTCTCGGCGTTCTCGGTAGCGCGGCGGCGCGCCAGCGTGATGAGCTGCGTGGCGACCTGCTCCATAGGCACTTTATCGGTCGCCATGACGAATTGCTCCAAAAAAGCGGCGAACTCTTGCGGCGGCGCATCCAGCAATTGATTGGCGCGTGCGCTAACTGCCATTGCCAGAAGCGGACGCCAACGGCTGAGATCGGCGCCGGGCGGCGCATCGGCTAACCAGCGCGAGACCAACTGATAAACGTCCATGGCGCGCTCGCCACTGGCAGCTGACCAGAGCTGCTCATAGACTGTATCAGCGATCTCCTTGCTCTGCGCAGCGAGCGCAGGGATCATCTCAGTGTGGCTATAATCGCCTAAAGCGAGCGAGAGAGTCAGCAGATGACCGCAATAGGCGACGCGCAGCTCATCCGAGAGCGTCGGATCCTCGCGCAGAACAGCCGCCACCATTGCTCGATCGGCAGGTTGGCGCTGCAAGACCAACTCATCGAGCGCGGCGCGCTTGGATGCCCACGCCAATGCGCTCGCCATGGTCTCGCGGCGCATAGCGCGCCATGTGGCTGTCCGCGCTAATTTCTCGGTCTGCTCAATGACCAGTGAGATGTCCAGCTGGAGCTGCGCGCGGATGAACTTGGTGTAAGCGTCCTCAGGCGGATTGCCTGTCAGCGTTTGCGTGCGCCAATCGAACAAGACATGCTGGGCAGGCGGCGCGCTCAGGCTTGGCGCAAACTTGATCTGCGCGTGCAAGTGAAGCGGATCAGGGCTGTGTGTGGCAAAAGTGACCGCGGCGCGCACAGGCGCAGGCAACAAGCACAGCAGCCCTTCCACAAAGGTCAGCCTATCGCGCAGCGATGCAGGCGCGCCTGTGATCACAATGCCCAGACCTTGCACCATGCCTGCCAACAAGCCGCTCACCGTGCGGATGTTGTTGCGGCAATAGCTCAGCAGCGCCAGCAGGTCATCGCTTTGCTGCTCAGCGCTCGGCGGACGCGGATTGGCGATCACGAACGGCTGTAATGGCTGATTGGCAGAAGGCAGTGGCTCGCGCGCAAAGGCTTCAAATGGACGTAAATTGCCGCCCAGCGTGCGCAAGGCGGCGAGCGGCACGATCATATACTGCACAAGCGTATCGCCGTCTTTGGTCAGCAGCGCTTTTGCCACTACATAGTCAACCGTCTCGCCGCGCAGCAGCCCAAGCGTGACAGGCGGCGGCGCCAAAGGCGTGGCAGGGCGTTGTGCGGTCAGTGTGGCGATGCGCCGCGCCTCGATCACATGCTCAGGACGAATACCTGCCGTGCGTGAGATCAGCGTGGCGGAAACAGGACGCGTTGCCACTTGAGCAGGCAAGATCAAGCTGAAGCGCTCCAGCTGTAAGGTTTGAGGACGCTCACTCATCGGAACAGCGCTTTCTCAGCAATGCTTTTACACTTTTCACACAATGAATCTTATCACCAAGCGCTTGGCGAAACAAGCGCGTTGCGCTGAGTCACTGTCCGCCGCTCAGACCTGGCGTTGGCAGCACTTCGTAAGGATCAGCCCAATAGCTTGGGAAAGGCGCATAAGGCAATCCGTAATACGCCTCGATGATGCGCCGTGCGATTGGCGCGCCTGTTTCAGAGCCTTCGCGCGAGTATAGCACTAAAACTGCGATGGCGATATCAGGCTTCTGATTGGGCAAGCCGGCGTATGCCACAAACCAACCGTGCGGATAGAGCGTGCCGCTCTGCACAGTGCCTGTCTTGCCGCACACCTTGACTCGCGCGTGATCCCAGCCGGTGAATACCCAGTTCGCTGTGCCGAGCTTGGCGTTTGTGATGACCTCGCACATGCCCAGCTGCACGCCTTCGATCACCTCAGGTTTCAGGTTGAGCGGCTCTGGCGTCCGCTCAGGCGCGACGTACGTCGGCGCTTGTCCAGGATAGCCGACTTTTCTGACGAGCGTCAAGTTCGGCAACACTTCGCCATTGGCGATAGCCGCTGTCATGCGCGCCGCCTGCAGCACGGTCACTTTCATGCTGCCCTGACCGATGATGATGTTCAGGCTATCGCCGACGCCCCAGCTGCGTCCTTCGTTGGCGCGCGTCCAAGCAGGGTCAGGAATCACGCCTTCTAGGTCAACCAGCGTGTCTATGCCTGTTGGCACGCCTAATCCCAGCTTGTTGGCGTAGCGCTTGATCAGCGACGGATCGATGCTGTTCAGCTTCTCGCCGACGAGCCAGAAGTAGATATCGCACGAGGATGTCAGCGCTTGATGCAAATTGATCTCGCCGTGATAGTTCGGATCGCGATTCGGCTCAAGGTAAATCCAATCGGTCAAAATGCGACCGTCATCGGGACTTTTGAGCGTGCCGCTACAAAAGCGCGTCTCCTTCATGCGAAAAGCGCCTGAATCAGCTGCGGCAGCCGTCGAGACGATCTTCATGACCGAGCCGAGCGCGTACAGCTCTTCTGTGGCGTGATTGACGACAGCGCGTTGCGCGAAGTAGCGTCCAATTACGTCTGTGGCATCCCACGTCGTGCCGATTCGCCATGCATCTGAGTGCGGCGATGGGAAGCTCGCCATCGCCAACACGTCGCCTGTTTTCACGTCCAGCACCACAGCCGCCGCGCCTGTGATCAAGCGCGCTCGCGCTGCGCCGTTGCGCAACGGCGCCCAATTCGCCTCGTTGTAGGCAGCGGCGATAGCTTGTTCGGTCTTCAACTGCAGCTCGCGGTCAAGGCTGACGTACACATCCTGACCGCGTGAGGCAGGCTTGCGATGAATAGTGCGCACGTTCACGCCGTCCGCCGTGCGGATGAGCAGCTCAGCGCCGCTCTCGCCGCTCAGTTTGTCTTGCCAAGCGCGCTCCACGCCAAATTGTCCGACGAGCGAGCCAGGCGCTAGATTTGGAAACGCGGCTTGCTGATCAGCTTGCATTGGCGTCACAAAGCCGATGGTCTGCGCAGCGATGTTGCCGCCATAGTAAAAGCGCGTGGTCTGCGGCACATATTGCAGCAGGCAGACGCGATCTAGGCTTGGACGCAACGCTTCGTAGTCGCTCTGGAAGAGCGTGCCGACCGTGAAGCCGAAATCTTGCCCTGTGAAGGGACGGTACTGCTCAAAATCGCCGATGTACAGACGGAAGGTCTCCGCTAAGGCGCGGAAGCAAGCATCAGGATTGCCTGTTGGATATTGGCGCGTCAGCAAGCGCACGGCATAGTTTGGCACGTTATCTTGCGCGATGATCTTGCCATTGCGGTCATAGATGCTGCCGCGCAACGGCGGCGTGCGCTCCAAGACGAGCTGTGCGCCGCCTGCCAGACCTTCGAAGATGTCCATCGTGCTCCACGCCACGCGCCAGCCGCGCTCCGTGAGCAGCAGGCGCATCGTGCGTCCTGAGTCAGTGAACTCGCCTAAAAAGCGCGAGTTGAAGGTCATATCGTAGCGGACGATGGCTGTGTTGCCTTGCCGCTGCGTCTGATCGTCTAGGATGCGGTAGCGCTTGGCGTTCTCGCCGAACAGATTGAGCGTCTGTTCAGCCTGTTGATAGGTCGCTGTGAACGCTTCTCGGCTGATCACTAAGGAGCGCGGCGAGAGCAAGCCGTACATCGTGTTGAAATCGCCTTTTGTCCACGCATCCAGAAACGTGCGCGCCGTGTTCACTGCATCGCCAAGACTCGGCGGCACGGTTGGCGCGTCAGGCGCGGCAAGCTCAACTGCTGAGCAAGCGGCGACTAGTGCGACTAAAAAGATGCTGCGCAAACGGCGAAAAAACTGTCTCATCTCGTCCTCAACGCCTTGCACACTCAAGCGCGCTCGCTGCGCATGACGACGCTCTGCACAATGCCGATGCCGACCAGCAACGTCAGCAGCGACGAGCCGCCCGAGCTGATGAACGGCAAGGTCAGACCTGTCACAGGCAGGACGTTCAGGTTCATGCCTGTCGAGACGACCGTCTGAAAGAAGATGATGGCGGCAATGCCATAGCAGATCAACGCGCCGAGCGCGTCGCGCGCCCGTGCAGCGGCGCGCATGATGCGCCACAGCACTACACCGATTAGCGCAAAGACCAGCGACGCACCAACGAAGCCAAGCTCTTCCGCGATCACGCTGAAGATGAAATCAGTGTGGCGCACGCGCAAGAAGCGCAAGCGCGATTGTGTGCCGCTGGCATAGCCTTTGCCCAGCAAGCCGCCTGAGCCAATGCTGATACGCGCTTGGAAAATATTGTAGCAAGCCGAGTCGCGCGTATCTTCGCAAGTGATGAAATTGACGATGCGCGCGCGCTGATACTCTTGCATGTTCGTCCACAGCACAGGGAAGCCTAGCACAGCGGCAAGGCTGAAGAGCGCGATGTGCTTCAGGCGCAATCCTGCCGCCCAAATCATCACAAGCCAGATGAACATGATCAAGATAGTGATGCCTAAGCTCGGCTGTAGGAAGATGAAGCCTGCCGGCAGACCGACATAGCCTAGCGAGATGATCACAGTCTGCAGTTTATCCAGCTTCGGATACTGTCTCTGCAGATGCTGACCAAGCACGATCACGATCAGCACTTTCGCCAGCTCAGAAGGCTGCACAGGCAAACCGACCGTCAGCCAGCGTTGCGCGCCGCCATCGCCAACCTGCCCAAGCACTGCCACTAGCGCCAGCAAGAAGACCAAGACGCCGTAGATGTACGGCTGCAATGCGGCAAGCAGGCGATAGTCTATCGCGGCGAAGACGAACATCATGGCGATGCCGATGATCGCGTACTGAATTTGGCGCGGCACGCGCGAGATGAGTTCCGTGTCCACTGCGCCGAGCGTCGCGCTGCGAATCATCAGCACGCCGTAGATGATCAGCACCACAACCGTGCCGAACAGGATGAAATCGAAGTTGCGCCACAAGCGCGCCGTCTTGTTCAAGGCAGTCTCACGCTCCTGAGCGGACTATCATAACCTTGCGCAGTCGCTCAGGCAATGGTGCGGCAGATTTATCAGCAGAAGCTCATACGTCCATCAGTTCCACAAGGCGCGGCAGGACGCCGCCGGCAGTGCCTTGCAGGAACAGATTGCAGATCGGCGTGATCTCATCGCGCTCCGGATTCACGTCAATCAAAAAGGCGCCACCGTTTTGCTTGGCGAGATAAGGCAGCGACGCCGCAGGCTGCACAATGCCTGACGTGCCGACGATCAGCACCACGTCGGCTTGCAGGCACAAGTCGCGCGCGCGACTCAGCGCTTCCATGGGCAAGAATTCGTTGAACCACACGACGTTCGGACGCGCATACGCGCCGCAATGCGGACAGCGCGGCGGCACGCTATCGCCGATGAGTTCGGAAAGATCGAGCAGCGTCGGCGCGCCACGACAATCGGCGAAGCACTTGTGTTGCGTGATGTTGCCATGCAGCTCGATCACATCCGTGCTGCCTGCGCGCCTGTGCAAGCCGTCCACATTCTGTGTGATGACCACCACTTGTGGCAAGCGTTTCTCAAGCGCGGCAAGCGCATAGTGACCTGCGTGCGGTTGCACTTCTAGCACTTGTTTTCGGCGCGTTTCGT
>DAOTWB010000158.1:0-14050 GCA_034436235.1 Anaerolineae bacterium | reverse complement strand
CGCGCAAGGTCAATGATGCGCGCCGCTTCTTCATTCGCCTGCGCTAGGATGCGGTCGCGCTGATTCAGGACGCGATTCGCCTTCTCAATTTCCTCAGGGATGGAAATGCGCATCTGATCAATGATCTCAAGAGCGCGCTCTTCGTCAATCATGGTCATCTTGGTGAGCCAGACATGCCGTCCTTCGTCAATCAGCTCCTCAAGACGATCCACCAGATGCTGAATATCCATTGATCACTCCCTTCCTTGCTCCTGACCTCAGTCGTGCAAGCTGACCATGTAGTCGCTCTCGACGCCGTTTTGATGCCGCTCCTTGAATTTGGCGATCAGCGCGGCGCTCACCACAGGCGGCACCATGGTCGAGACGTCGCCGCCGAGCGAGGCGATCTCGCGCACTGTGCTGGAGCTGAGATGCAAATGGCGCTCATCGGCGATGAAAGTCACCACTTCGATCTCAGGCGCCAAGCGGCGATTGGCGAGCGCCATGCGGAACTCTAGCTCGAAATCCGAGAAGACGCGCAAGCCGCGAATGATCGCCATCGCCTCAACTTGCCGCACATAGTCTACAGTCAGTCCGTAGTATGGCGCAACTTTTACGTTCGGCATATGCGCCAGCACGTCGCGCAGCATTGCCACGCGCTCTTCCACGCTGAACAGCACACTCTTCGCTTTAGCAGGATTAGCGTAGACTGCCACGAAGACTTCATCGAAAACGCGCGCAGCGCGCGAGGCAATATCAATATGCCCGTAATGCGCAGGATCGAACGAGCCGGGATAAACAGCGCGACGAACGCTCATAAAGACACTCTTTCTGGCACTGCAAAGCCAAGCGCCTAACTCTCTAACAGCGCTTAACACAATAGCATACCTTTGAGCGGCAGGCAACCTTCGCAGCTCAACGGTCGCCTTCAAGCGTATCAGGATTGCGCGCAACACGCGGCTCGTGCGCCACTTTTTTGCCCGCGCCAAGCGCCACACTGCGCTGATACGCCGCCCAGATCGCGCGCGAAAGCACGGTTCGTAAGCCGCCTTTCTCAAGGTGATAGATCGCCTCTGCCGATGTGCCGCCTGGACTGGTCACTTGGTTGCGTAGCGCAGCAGGATGCTCGTGACTCTGCGCCGCGTACTCCACTGAGCCGCGCATGGTCTGAATGACCAACTGCTCTGCAATGCGCCGCGAGAAGCCGAGATGCACGCCTGCGTCAATCATCGCTTCCATGAACATGAAGACATAAGCTGGACCTGTGCCGCTGAGCGCCGTTGCCATATCCAGATAATGCTCATCTTCCACAAAAATTTCTTGTCCAAACGAGGCAAGAATCGCGCGCGCTTGCTCACGGCGCACCTCTGGCACGCTCTCAGTCGCCGTCCAGACCGTGATGCCTTGTCCGATGCGCGCAGGCGTGTTCGGCATTGAGCGCACCACGTTTGGATTGCCCAAGCCGTCGCTGATCTGCGCAATGGTCGCGCCTGCGATGATGCTGATCACCAGCTTCGGCAGGCTGCCCAGCTCGCCGATATCGGCGAACACGCGATCCAAGACCTGCGGCTTCACGCTCAAGATCAAAATATCCGCCGCACGGACTGCCTCGCGATTCTGCGTCGTCGTCTGAATACCGAAGCGCTCATGCAAGACGGCGCAACGCTCAGGCAATGGATCGGCAGCGATGATCTGTGAAGGCTGCATAATGCGCTTGCTCAACAGACCGCCGATCATCGCCTCTGCCATCACGCCGCTTCCGATAAAGGACGTTATCATACCATTGAAATTGCCCACATCCGCGCCATTCTGACTCTGCATGGCTATATCTCCTTCTGACTGTGCATCATCAACTCAGAGCAGCCGCTGCTTTGTAATATGCCACCTCAGCAGCCGCCAGACGTTCACGGTTGACCGTCACGCCAAGCCCGACGCCTTTCGGCACGCTGATCGTCGAATCCTCAGCGTTCAACGTGAAAATTTCCTCTGTCAGGTCAGGCTCGTAGTAACGATTGGTCGCGCTGATATCGCTCGGCAAGGTCACGCCTGTCAGCGATGCAAGCGCCAAGTTCGCCGCCCTGCCGACGCCTGTCTCCAACATGCCGCCGATCCACAGCGGCACGCCTTCTGAGCGGCACAGCTCGTGAATCCTGAGCGACTCGATCAAGCCGCCGACGCGACCTGGCTTCAAATTGACGATCTTGCCGGCGCCGACGAGCAACATCATGCGCACGTCGTCAACGTTGTGAATGCTCTCGTCAAGGCAGATCGGCGTGTGCAGCTGCGCTTGCAGTTTGCTGTGCTGATAGATATCCAAGTGACCGAGCGGCTGCTCGATCATTAGCAAGTTCAAATCATCCAGCTGCTTGAGTCGCGGCGCGTCTTCAAGCGTGTAGGCGCTGTTGGCATCCGCCATGAGCAGGATATCAGGATAGGCACTGCGCACGGCGCGCAACATCTCAACATCCCAGTTAGGCTTGATCTTCAGCTTGATGCGCCGATAGCCTTCGCGCAAGCGCTTCTCAATCACGGCGAGCGTGGCATCAATGCTGGATTGAATGCCGATGCTGACGCCGACCGAGACGCGCTCCTTGCGCGGCGCGCCATCGCTGAGCAGATCGCCGAGCGGCACGCCGCGCTCGGCAGCCACTGCTGACCAGAAAGCCGCTTCTAACGCCATGCGCGCCATCGGATGTCCGCGAAAAGCGCTCAGCTTGCTCAGATCATGCTCGCCCAAAACGCCCGGCACGAAAAAATCGCGCAGCACGTGCAACGCCGTCTCAGTTGTCTCATAACTGTAGCGCGGCGCCCAAGATGCCACGCACTCGCCCCAGCCTGTGACGCCGCTGACGAGCTCCAGCTCCACAAGCACGGCAGCGCGCAACGCATCTTGCCGCGCCTCGCTGCCAAAGCTAGTGACCAACGTCTCGACCAGCGGCATAGCGATCGGATGCAGGCGAATGTGTGCAATCGGCGACTCTGCGCGCAACGGATAACGCTCTGCCATAGCAAACCTCTCTAGTTTGTGCTGAAACGACTGTTGCGAATCTCGCTGTACTCGCCGTAGCTTAACACATAAAAGCTGCGGTCGCGCCCTTCGTACGCGCTGTGGATGAAATCGGTGACGGCGTAGCCGTTGTTGATCAGCCGCTCAAGCACCTCACGGCTGTGCGCACGCCAGGCCTGCGCCAAGCCGATATCGCAACTGAGGATGGCGTCATAGTCGGTCGGAATCTCGAACAAGGCGAGCGTGCTGTGCGGCGTCTCTGAGCGCTCGCTTGGCAGAGGCAGACCGTTTGCGCTGAGCACAGTCGGATTCAAGAGCGCGGCGTTGCCTTCAAGGTACTGTTGCAGCGTCAGATTGGCGCGTCGTCCGCTCAGGCGCTGCTCAACGCGATTGCTGGTCACCCACCATTCCGCCAGCAAACGATCTGAGCTGTGCAGCTTGACGAGCGGCGAGTCATCGCTGCCGTAGTAATCGCGATAGTAAACCTGTCCGATGGCGCCCAGCTTGCGGATGTTCAAATGCGCGTTGCGGCTGAGCAACGGATCGAACGTCCATGTGATCAGGCGGATGCCGTGCTCAATGGCGAAGCGGCGCTGCGCCAACTTGAGCGCATAGCCGACGCCTGCGCCGCGATACTCAGGCAAGACAGCCATGCGCTGCGAGACCAGCTTCAAGTTCGCCATCGCCGGTCGGTCTGAGTCAGGCGCTTCCAAGCCGAGATAGCTGATGACGAAACCGATCAACTGCTCGCCGCGCAGCGCGCCCAAGATCGAGCCGCCGTTGCGCGCCAATGAGATCAGCATGTGTTGGTAGATGACCGTGGACGGATCGTCCCAAGTCAGGCGCTGAAGCGTCTCAACAGCCTTGAGTTCTTCAAGCGTCTTCAGCGGACGGATGACGTAGTCAGACATAGTGCCTCTCAAGAAAATCAGGTGACGGTCAGGCGATGCGGCGCGGACGCCGACGGAGCATAGCGCGCAGCAGCTCAAGGCTGTAGCGCCTGCCGCGCATATAGGTCAGGATCGTATCTTCGAAGCGGCGCGGCTGCATCTCGAAGAAATCGTAGAGCGTACTCATCGAGGCAGTCCGATTGCCGGCGAGCAGATCGAGCCATTGCAGCGTCAGCGGAAAATAAGGGAAGAAACGGCTGATCAAGCTGGCGAAGGCGCGCAGCGTCCACGGCGGCACAGGCACGATCATACGTGGCGCGTTCGTCACGCGCATCACTGTGCGCACGATCTCATTGAAAGTCATATATTCCGGTCCGCCAATGCTCAACGTTTGATCAACTGTATCTATGTGTTCCATGCTGCGCACCAGCGCTTCAATCAAGTCGCCGATGTAGAGCGGATGTAGCAAGCACTCGCCTTGACCGGGCTGCAAAAAAATGAACGGATTGGCGCGCAATAGCTGCGCAATGCCGTTGATGAACGTATCGCCTTGCCCGAAGACCACGCCGCTGCGAAAGATCGTGTACGCCAAGCCGCTCGTGCGCACCATCTCCTCAACTTGTCCCTTGACGCGCAAGAGCGTGAAGGCTGAAGAAGGCGCCGCGCCTAAATGGCTCAGCACCATCAGTCGTCCGATGCGCGCTGAGCGCGCCGCGGCGATCACGTTTTGCGTGCCGCGCACATCTATCCGCTCCAAGTCGCGTTTTCTGCCCCACCATTGCGCGCTCGCCAAGTGGAAGACGGTATGCGCGCCGATCATCGCACGGTACAGACTCTCGGCGTCGTACAGGCTGCCCTGAAAGACTTCCACGCGTGCGCCGCGCGCTGCGAAGGCTCGCTCGCTGCGCGCTGAAAGCACGCGCACAGGCTCGCCTTGCTGCGCAAGCCGCTCGACAAGCGCCTTGCCTACGAAGCCGCTGCCGCCTGTCACCACGATCATGCCGTTCGCCTCACAGTGAATGCTCAGCTTGCATTATAACACGCCTCGCGCACCAGAGCGCGAAAGTGCGCTATAATCTGCGCTGATGGAGTTGATCAGACGATGCGCGAGTGGATTCTGACGCCTGAAGTTGCCAATTTTGTGGATAACGCACGCCGCTTCTGCGAGTTTTGCGAGGAATCGCACACTTTTGAGCTAGGTGAGCGGCTGCTGCGCGGCGCGATTCTGTTGGCGAACCTGTACAGCGCAGGTTTGTTCCTGCCCGAAGAAGCGCCGCCTGAAGAGCCGCTCCGTCCGCAGATTGAGGAGCTGAACGACTTTCCCGGCTTCGCTGAACTCACGCTCTTCTGGCAAGTGCAGGATGCTCACGAGTGGAGCGCGCCAGTGGTCGGCTCGCTCTCGGAGCTGATCGTCGGCATCTATCACGACGTCAAGCGCGCGCTGGTCATCTTCGATGAAGGCTACGCCACAGGCGACTCGCTCCTGATGCATCAAGCGGCATGGGATTGGCAATATCACATGGAGCGCACATGGGGCAATCGCGCGGTGGACGCCCTGCGCGGTCTGCACAGCGCAATGAACAAGCTGCACAGCGGACAGGCTTAGCGCAATGGCGCGCTGCGCACGCTCAGCCGAAATCCTGCCGCTGCCTAGCCGCCTCGCGCGATGTGTGCTACAATAGAACAACAGTTCACCGATAGAAGTGAGAGAGTGCTATGCCTGCCTTTGAGCTAGTCTCGCCGTATCAGCCGACAGGCGATCAGCCGCAAGCGATTGAGCGCTTGGTGGAAGGCGTTCAGCGCGGCTTGCGCCATCAAACGCTGCTCGGCGCCACTGGCACGGGCAAGACGTACACCATCGCGCAAGTGGTGCAGCGCGTGCAGCGTCCGACGTTGGTCTTGGCGCACAACAAGACGCTCGCCGCGCAGCTCTACGCTGAGTTCAAGGAATTTTTCCCGCGCAACGCCGTCGAATATTTCGTCAGCTACTACGATTATTATCAGCCTGAGGCGTACGTGCCGCGTCTCGATCTATATATCGAGAAAGAAGCCGATATCAACGACGAGATCGAGCGCCTGCGCCTTGCGGCGACGGCTGCGCTGCTCACGCGGCAAGACGTGCTGATCGTCGCTTCAGTCTCCTGCATATACGGCTTGGTCAGTCCGCAGACGTGGGAAAAAGTGCTGCTCAGCTTGCAAGTAGGGCAGACGATTCGGCGCAACGACGTGCTGCGCCATTTGGTGACCATCCTGTACACGCGCAACGACCTTGAATTGAAGCGCGGCAGCTTCCGCGTGCGCGGCGATACACTTGAAGTCATGCCGTCTTATCTGGAGACGGCTTATCGCATCGCTTTTTTTGGCGATGAGATCGAGCGCATTGTGCATTTCGATCCAATGACAGGCGAGCTGCTCGAAGAGCTGACGCGCGTGGATATTTTCCCTGCCAAGCATTATGTGGCAGAGAGCGACACGCTCAAGGCGGCGATCCGCGACATCGAGATCGAGCTGGACGAGCGGCTTGCCGAGCTGGAGCGCGAAGGCAAGTTGTTGGAAGCGCAGCGCCTGAAGCAGCGTACGCTCTTCGATCTGGAGATGATCCGCGAGATTGGCACGTGCAGCGGCATTGAGAACTACTCGCGCCATTTCGACCGCCGCGCGCCCGGCACGCCGCCTTACACCTTGCTGGACTATCTGCCCGAAAATTATCTATTGGTGATTGACGAGAGCCATATGACTGTGCCGCAAGTGCGCGGCATGTATCACGGCGACCGCTCGCGCAAGGTCACTCTGGTCGAGTATGGCTTTCGCCTGCCGTGCGCTATGGATAACCGTCCGCTGAGCTTCGAGGAATTCGAAGCGCGCATGGGACAGACCATCTACACTAGCGCGACGCCAGGTCCGTATGAGCTAGAGCGCTCTGAGCAGATCGTCCAGCAGGTCATCCGTCCAACAGGCATCGTCGATCCTGAGATCAGCGTGCGTCCAATCGAAGGTCAGGTGGACGATCTGCTCAAAGAGATCACCATTCGCACTAAGCGCGGCGAGCGCGCGCTGGTCACCACGCTCACCAAGCGCATGGCGGAAGATTTAGCGCAGTATCTGACCGAGATGGGCGTGCGCGTCCATTACCTGCACAGCGAGATTGACACGCTGCAGCGCGTTGAAATCCTGCGCGACCTGCGACTGGGCGTCTACGACGTTGTGGTCGGCATCAATTTGCTGCGCGAAGGCTTGGACTTGCCGGAAGTCTCGCTGGTCGCCATTTTGGATGCGGATAAGGAAGGCTTCCTGCGCTCTGAGCAGGCGCTCATCCAGACGATTGGACGCGCGGCGCGCCATGTGAACGGACAAGTCATCATGTACGCTGATCGCATCACAGATTCAATGCAGCGCGCCATCGCTGAGACCGAGCGCCGTCGCGCCATTCAGCTCGCCTACAATCAAGAACACGGCATTGTGCCTGCCAGCATCGTCAAGCAAGTGCGCGACCTGACCGACCGCGTTAAGGCGCAGCAGGCGATTGACGCCAAAGAGACTGCCGCTGCCGCCACGCCTGCGCCGCACGATCTGAGCCGCGCCGAGCTGGACAAGCTGATTCGCGAGCTGGAGCGTGAGATGAAGCAAGCTGCTAAGGACCTAGCGTTTGAGAAAGCAGCCGCGCTGCGCGATCAGATCATCGAATTGCGCAAGGTCTTGGTGCTGAAAGACGATCCGAAAGACCTGATAACGCTCGGCGCGGCTGCCGATGTCTTCGATGAGTAGGCTCAAGGCATTCGCACAGTGTAGGTTTTGAAATCGGCGACCGATTGCACGGCTTGCCACAGCGCGTCACGGTGCGGCGATTGATTGTAAACATACCACTGCGTGTGTATCCAGTCAGCATCAAAGCCGCCTGCATACGTATAATTCTCTAAAAAGTCCTGTGCGCTTGCTAGGACGCTGTAATAGCCGCCGATCAAGCCGTGTCCAAAATTATAGACCGTGCCGTCAGGAAAAGTGTAGAAGCCGATCAGGTCAGGTCGGCTGCCCAGCACGTAGCCGACGATCCACAGCCAGCCGCGCTCCTTGCCTTCGCGCGCGATGCGATTCTCGTTCAGCCCGACTGTATCGAGGTGACGCACGCCGCTCACAAACGGCAGAATGCCTGCGTCGCCATAGGCGACCGTGATCTGCGCTGCATCTGGCAACCACGCAATCGCCTTACCTAAGCGCTGATTGACGTAGAAAAGCGCGCCTGCCGATTGCGGCTGCGCCACACCTGCAGCCACTGTTTGCGCCGTCGTGAACGATAAGAGCAGCGCCAGAATGCCGAACGCAGCGTAGCGCAGCGCGGCGTGCATCTGTAACAGCCGCTCTGAGAGCGCCAGCAAGCCGATGCCTGCCCATAGGATCAGCACAGGCAACACAGGATACACAAAGCGATGGTAGAGTCCCATGAGCGGATAGGTGAGCGCGTAGAACGCGAGCAGACTGAGCAGCGCGCCGTTCAGCAGCAACAATGTCAGGCTCAAGCGCAAGGCGCGCCGCAATAGCAGCACAATGCCGACCGTCAAGACGAGCCATGCGGCAATCGGCGCGACTGCTTGCTCAAAAAACTCTGAGATGTAGAAGAGACCTGGCAGTAGCAGCGGATCGGTCACTTTGACGTAAAACGAATTGGGCAGGATCGCGCCAAAATAGCTCTGTAGCCATAGCAAGTAAAGCGCGCCTGCCGCGCTGAAGGCGAGCGCCGTCAGCATGACTGCGTGCCGCCTGTTGCTCACCAATAGCAGCGTTCCGAACCACAGCAGCGCGAACAAGGCGCTCTCAGGGCGCGTCAGGCAGGCGAGGAAAGCTACTACAGCGTGTCCGATCAGCCATACGAGCCGCCGAGTCGCTACGAAGTACAGTCCTGACGCAATCGCGGCGAAGAGCAGACCTGCCCAAAAGATGGTCTCCATGCCTGTCAGCGCGTTGATCAGGCTGAGCGGCAGAAGCGTCGCGGCAAGGCTCGGCAGCGTGCGCAACAACGGCTGTTTGAAGAACAGGCGCGCCATGCTATAGAGCGCAAGGCTGATCAACGCCAAGCCGAGCGCGTTCAACAAGTGCGCCATATGCACAGCTGCGATGCCCAGCTTGACGCCGAGCGCGATCAGCACCACAAACAGGAAATTGGTGTAACCTTGCGTCGGCAGGTCGCCGATGTTCCAGACCAAGCCGTGTCCGTTGGCGAGATGGACGGCGTAGCGATAGCTGATGTAAGCGTCGTCGTAGATGTAGCCGTTTTCAGGCGCGGTATGCCACCACAGGAGCATTCCGAGCGGCAGAATGAGCAGCGCGCTCAGCTCTAGCAGCACAACGGGCGATTGCCTCAGGATGCGTCTCACGATGGATCACTCCTCACACTAGCGCTTGACTTGCCTGCGCAGGGCAAGGTATGATTATAGCAGCGTCCCTGTAGCTCAGCGGATAGAGCGTTGGCCTCCGAAGCCAGAGACGTGGGTTCGATTCCCGCCAGGGACATTTCTTATAGCCGCTCAAAGGATTATCGCTGTGCGCTCCGCGCAAGAACGTGCCGATCTGATCGCCAAGTTACGCGCCTTGCCTGCGCGCCTTGAGATGCTCGTGTCGCCGCTGAGCGACGCACAGCTCTCAGCTGCGCCTGCAGGCGCTTGGAGCGCTAAGCAGAACATCCATCACCTTGCTGATGCGCACATGAATGCGTTCATCCGCGTCAAGCTGGCATTGCTGGAATCGCGACCGACGCTCAAGCCTTACAATCAAGACGACTGGGCGACTACGCCTGAGGCGGCTGAGCTGCCGATTGAGAGTTCTCTGGCGATCTTGCGCGGTCTGCACGCTCGCTGGGCGCATTTATTCGAGCGCCTGAGCGACGCCGACTTCGCGCGGGAAGCCTTTCATCCTGAAAATGGCGTCATGCGCGTGATAGATTTTCTCGAATACTACGCTGCGCATGGCGAGGCGCACCTCAGACAGATTCATCAGGCGCTAGAGGCAACTGGCACGCGCGTGACTTGGGCGTACTGAGTCAAGACGGAGAGCGTGCGCTCTCCGCTTGCCGCACAAATCGCTCAGCGTTGATCGATTGGCTTCCACGCCAAATCCATCGGACCGATGTATTCCACATCGGGACGGATCAGGCGGTTATCTGCCCATTGCTCCATGACGTGCGCCGTCCAGCCCGGCATACGCGCAATGGCGAAGAGCGGCGTGAACTGATCCATCGGAATGCCTAGCGTGTAGAGCGCGATCGCACTGTAGTAGTCCACGTTCGGATAGAGCTTCTTTTCGATGAATTCTGGGTCTTGACGCGCTACTTCTTCCAGCTTGACCGCTAAGTTGAACCAGTGCATGTTGTTCGTGGCGCGCGACATCTCTTCAGCCTTGCGGCGCAGCACAGCTGCACGCGGATCGAGCGCTTTGTAGACGCGATGTCCCATGCCCATCACGCGCTTCTGCTTGGTCTTGACATAAGCGTTGAACCAATGCTCCACGTTCTCTGCGCTGCCGATCTCAAAGAACATGCGCATCGCCTCTTCGTTCGCGCCGCCGTGCGCCGCGCCTTTCAACGTGCCGATAGCGGTCGTCATGGCGCTGTACATGTCTGAGAGCGTGCTGGTTGTCACGCGCGCGCTGAACGTGCTGGCGTTCATGCCATGCTCAGAGAGCAAGACGAGATAGGCGTCAATCACCGCTGATTCTTGCGGCTGCGGCTGAACGCCTTTGAGCATCCACAGAAAATTCTCAGCGAATGAGTAATCTGAGCGGGCAGGGATCGGCTCTTTGCCGTGCCGTGCGCGTTCCCATGCCGCGACAATGACAGGCACTTTGGCAGTTAGCTGCAATGCCTTGCGCCGATTCTCTTCGACGCTGTTATCGTCCGCCTTTGGATCGTAGAGCGCCAACATCGAGACCGCTGTGCGCAGCACAGCCATTGGCGTGGCATCTTTAGGAAAAGCGTAGAGCATTCCCATCACAGCGGCAGGCAGGCGCATCTCGGCGTAGAGCGCCTGACGCATCTCATTCAGCTGCTGGCGGTTAGGCAGCTCGCCGTGCCACAAAAGATAGATGACTTCCTCAAAACAGGCATGTTCAGCGAGGTCTTCGATCTTATAGCCAACGTAGATCAGCTTGCCTTCGGCGCCGTTGACGAGGCTGAGCCGTGTCTGTCCAACTACAACGTTTTGCAAGCCTTTGGCAGCTGCAGCGGTTTTATCGGTCATAGAAAAATCTCCTTGAAAATGTGCAACAAGGCGCGCAGTCAGCTTGAACGGCTGCTCAGCAGGCTAGAAGCGCCGTCTCACAAAGTTGCGCGTGCGTAACCTTAGTGAAAAGTATAGCAAAAGGCGTATAGGGCTACCAGATCGGACGAAACGAAAGTCGCTTTGGTCGGCTCGGCACAAATTTGACAAACGCGCACAATCGTGCCATACTGTTAAGCGAGTGCCAAAAGCACTTGAAGAGATGCTTCTGTTCACGACGAGGTATTTTTGCTATGAACGCTAACCGTTTTAGCCGCGTTGCGCTCGCCGCGCTGTTCTGCCTCAGCCTATTGGCAGCGATGCTCGCGCCTGCTGCCCAAGCGCAGGAAAAAGTGGTCTTGACCTTCTGGAAGCACAGTCATCCGCCTGCCGATGTGCTGACCGAAGAGCTGATCAAAGAGTACATGGCAGCCAATCCGAACGTTGAGATTCGCTTGGAGATCATCCCTAGCAGCGAATACATCAACAAAGTGCTGACGGCTGCCGCAGGCGATCAGCTGCCCGATATCTTCGATATCAACGATGCTAATCACGCTATCCTGACCAGCCGTGGCGTGCTGGCGCCTGTGGACGTCGCCGCTTTTGGCTTCGAGAACCAAGAGGCGTTCCTGAACGCCTATGTGCCAGGCAGCCTCGATCCGTTCAAAGGCGCTGATGGCAAGGTCTACGGCATTCCATTCGAGTACAACTCGTGGACGATGGTCATCAACGATAAGATTTTCCGCGAGGCAGGTTTGAATCCTGAGACGGACTATCCGAAGACTTGGGAAGAAGTCGGCGAGATCGGCGCTAAACTGGCGAAAGTTGAAAGTGGACGCTTTGAGCGGCAAGGCTTCGCGTGGAATCTGCTGACGCCGGGCTGGACGATGCTGCTCTACTCGCCGTTGCTCTATCAACTCGGCGGCTCAATTTTGAGCGACGACGACAAGGGCAAGGCTTGCGCTCTGAACAGCCCTGAAGGCGTGAAAGCGCTCCAGACCATGCAGGATATGTACACCAAATATCGCGCAGGCGCGCCAGGCATCAATCTCTCGACCGCTCAAAACGCAATGGAAGACTTTGTGCAAGAGCGCGTCGCCATGTGGATTCTCGGTCCATGGGCAGTGCCAACCTTCGCCAGCAATCCTGAGGTGGTCGCCAACTATCGCATCATTCCGCTGCCGCAGATGAGCGACGCCAAGCGCCGCGTGGTCATGCTCTCAACATGGCTATGGGTCGTCAATGCTAAGAGCACCAAGCAAACAGAGGCTTGGAAGTTCATCAACTACGCTTCAGAGCAAGGTGCGCGTTGGTTGCCTGCCGCGGGCTACATCTTGCCGCGCTTAGGCTGGACGGACGCGCCAGAGGCGAAAGCCTTCAAAGGGCTAGAGGTCTTCATTGACCAGATGCAATACGGTCGTCCGCGCTTGATTCATCCGCAGGGCGGGCAGATCAGCACCTTCATTCACAAGGCAGTGCAAGAGGCAGTCCTGAACGGCAGGGACGCCAAAGAAGTGTTGGATGAAGCCTGCCAAGAGATTGAGTCGGTCATCCAGTAGCCAAGCGCAGGCAAGGCGATTCTGTCCAAGGGCGGGCGCGCAGCTCGCCCTTGTCTTATTTCATGGAGTTGCTGATGAATCCTTATACAACTGCAAGTGTCACACAGGTGCGCGCACGCGCGCCATGGCTGACCTACAAACGGCGGCTTGCGCTGACAGGCATCCTGTTCATCCTGCCGGCGCTGATTTACTTCACAGTCTTCGCCTTCTATCCGATGGCGAACGCGATCTATCTCAGCTTCCACGAGTACGATCTGCTCTCGGAAAAGCGCTACGTCGGCTTGCGCCAATACGAGCGGCTGTTCAACTCAGCGGCGTTCGGGCGCTCGCTGCAGACGACAGCGATCTATGCGCTCGGCGTCAGTGTGCCGATCTGGGTGCTGGCGATGGGCTTAGCGATCCTGCTCAATCAGAATATCCGCTTTCGCACGTTCTTCCGCACGGTCTTTTTCACGCCGATCGTGATGCCGTTGGTAGTGCTTGCCATCATATGGACGCTGCTCTATCATCCGTTCGGTCCGATCAATTCCGTGCTGCTCGCGCCGTTCACGGGCGGCGAGACCATCGCGTGGTTGAACAATCGCCAGTATGCGCTCTGGGCAGTGATCATCATGGCAATTTGGCGCGCCACAGGCTACTACGCCGTGATCTTCCTAGCAGGCTTGCAAAACATCCCAAATGAGTATTATGAAGCAGCGCGTTTAGATGGCGCTAACGCTTGGCAGCTCTTCGCCTACATCACTTTTCCGCTTTTGCGTCCGACTACGCTGTTCGTCGTCGTGGTCTCGATCATCAACGCGCTGCGCCACTTCGACGCGATCTGGATCATGACAGGCGGCGGTCCCGGCGACGCGACCACTGTCCTTTCAGTGCTGATCTACGAGACTGGCTGGATAGGCTTCAACATGGGACGCGCATCCGCAATGTCGGTCATTCTCTTTTTGATCGCGCTCGGCTTCACAGTCGTTCAGCTCAGGTTGTTCCGCAATAATCAATAGGTGAGGATGAGATGACGATACCTTCACGAAGCGCTTTGCGGCTGCCGCGCATAGATGCTACGCAAATTGCCACGTACAGCGTGCTGTTCGTCTGCGCAGCGCTGATCATCTTTCCGCTGCTGTGGTCGTTTCTCTCAGCGCTCAAGCCGAAGGAGCAGGTCTTTCGCATTCCGCTAGAGCTGCTGCCGAGCGAGTGGCAATGGCAGAATTTCATCCTGCCTTTCCAGCAGCGTCCGTTCGGCACTTACTTTTTGAACAGCATCTTCGCAGCGGCTGCCACAATTTTTATCACGATGGTTGTGGCGAGCTTGGCAGGCTACAGTTTGGCGAAGTTCCAGTATCCATTGCGCGGAGTCGCTTTTTTGGCGATTAT
>DAOTWB010000157.1:0-1894 GCA_034436235.1 Anaerolineae bacterium | reverse complement strand
TGGGCTTCTTGCACGTGCGCCGCTTTCACGTACAGGAACATATCGCGCGCAGAGCCGGCAGGCACCAGCGGCGCACCGCGCTGATCCGTCCTGAGCAGCGGCGTCAGCTGCGGCAGCTCGCGGTTCAGGTAGCGCGTTGTGCTTGGATCGACCTCAACCTGACCGTGATCGGCGGTCAGCAAGATTAACGTCTGACTGTCGCGCGGCATTTCGGCGAAAAATAGTCGTTCCAGCGCAGTGAAGAACGTATCAATTTCAGCCTGATGATGCGCAGAGTCTGGTCCATAGACATGCGCGATGGAATCAATTGGCGCGTAGTAGAAGAAGCAGTAGGTTGGCGCTTTTGACTCTTCGAGCAGCAGGCGCAGGTTCGTCAAGCCTTGCGAGAGCGTGTAAAAAGGCACGATCTGCGCGCCGTCGAAGAGCGTCTTGCTGTAGGACGAATTGGCATAAGCGCTATCCTGAAAGGCGTAGCTCTGCACGCCGTGAGCCGCCAGTTCTTGATAAATTGTCTGGCGCGGCAAGATCGCTTGCGGCGCAATGACGTTGCGCAAGGTCTCGCGCGGCGTGCCTGCGTAGCTAAAAGTGAGCGGCGAGATGATCGCGTCCAAAGTCGGCTCGTAGTAGAACCATTCGTAGACGCCGCTCTCGCCAACGGCTTGCATCGCGTTGATGGTCGTGACGTGCGCCGCTGTAGTGGATGGAAATTGAACGCTGATCTTCGAAATCACGCCTTCATCGGCAAAGCGCTTGAGCGATGGATAGCGCTTGTAGTGCTGCATCAAAAAGCGCCAGCCGAAGCTATCCACTAAAAACAAGACGACTCTGCGGTAGCGCTCAGGCAAGTGCGCGAAGGCTTTCGGCGGCAATCCGCCTGTTGCGCCTGTCAAGACGCGGCGCACAGTCTGCGGAATTTGCGCGAAGCTATAGCCTTCGTAGAGCGGACGGACAAACGCGGCGTTGAAGCGCGCCGCGTCAACGATCTCAATCGATTCTTGGTTGAACATGGCTTTCCTCTCAGCACAACGCCTGAGCGACCGCTGCGATCAGGCGCCGCCGTACAATTTCTCGCTCATCGGACGCATGCCGATCATCAAGACGCGACTTTTGGCAGGCATCTGCACGGCGAACAGAATTGCCTCGGCGACATCTTCTGCTTCGATCATCTCTTGCAACGCGGGCATGTCTTCCGTGCGTCCTGTGCCGAAGGCGAAGGTCGTGCGCACGCCGCCCGGCGCAATGATGCTCACGCGCACGCCGTGCGGACGCAGCTCGCCGTCCAGCGCGGCCGCAAAGCCGACCTGCGCGTGCTTAGTGGCGCAGTAAACTGCCTCATTCGGAAAGCCATGCACGCCTGCCTGCGAAGAGACGATGATCACGTTGCCTTGCTTGCGCGCGATCATGCTTGGCACGAAGGCGTGCGTGAACAGAAACGTGGAGCGCATGTTCGTGTTCATCATCCAGTCGTAATCTTCGACGGTATGCTCCACAAGTGTGGCGTAACGCGCGACGCCTGCGTTGTTCACTAACGTATCCACTTGTCCGAAGTCTGCCAACACTTGATCGCGCACAGTGTAAACGGCTTGCGCGTCTGTCGCATCGGCAGGATAGGCTTTGGCGCGCACGCCGAGCGCCGCGCATTCCGCCGCGAGCGCGTCTAGCGCAGCTGAATCGCGCGCAGTGGCAGCGATGTGACAGCCTGCCTTTGCCAAAGTGAGCGCAGTGGCGCGTCCGATGCCGCGCGACGCGCCTGTGATGACGGCGACTTGTCCTGCGATTGAGATAGGCATGTGAAGCTCCTTCGTAATGGTGCGAGATCGTCAGTCAGGTTGCTGCTTGGCGAATTCTTGCAAGATCAGGCTGAAGACGCGCAAGCCTTGCCCTTGCTTTTCGA
>DAOTWB010000156.1:0-2924 GCA_034436235.1 Anaerolineae bacterium | reverse complement strand
TCAGCGCGCACGAAAGCGCGCTCGTCAATGCCTTGTGAGAGCGCGAGCAGCGCGCCGAGCGAGAACAGAATCACCGCAAGGACGATCACGTATTGCGGAATGCGAATGCCGTTGGCAGGAGTTGGCGTGTTGGTCACGGAAATAATCTCTCCTAAGAACAGAAGGCAGGCGGCGCGTAGGCTTGCGTGTGTGAAGCGCCCAATGACGTCATAAGTGTAACGCCTAGCCGCCAAACACACAACCCGATCTTGATCGGCTAGGCGCTTTGCCTATTCTCAGGCTACGCTCTGCGCACATCGGCGGCGCATTGCGGTATGCTTGTGGATATTGCACGTTTTGCGAAGGATTTTGCCCTATGCGACGCACTGCACCTTTGCTGTGGCTATCGGCTGCGCTTTGCGCCGTCATCTTTTTGTCGCTGAGTTTTTCTAGCACGCCGTCGAGCGCGCAAGGCGCCGATCAGCCGACGCCCGTCATCTTCGGCACGTACGCCACGCCGTTCAAGCCGCCGCCAACCGCGATTCCGCCCGCCGCGCCGACGCCTATCGTGAACGATGATGTGTTGACAATCCTCGTGCTGGGCAGCGATACCGCGCAGCGCCGTCTGGTCAGCCGCACGGATACCATCATCGTGGTCGTCATCAATCGGTCGCACGGCACGGTCAGCCTGATGTACTTGCCGCGCGATATGTACGTCTATGTGCCAAACGACACCATGCACAAGCTGAACACGGTCGCTGCGCTCGGCATCAAGCGCTACGGCTCTGAGAATTACGTCCAGCTGCTGCGCGAGACGCTGCTCTACAACTTCGGCATCAAAGTAGATTTCTACGCACGGATCGGCTTCGCTGAGTTTCGCCAGATCATTGACGCGCTGGGCGGCTTGCGCATTGGCGTGGATTGCGCCATTGAAGGCAACCGCTTGATCAGCCCTGATCTCGATCCGCAAAATCCTGAGAGCTACCAAGTCTTTCGCATGGATATCGGCATGCATCGCATGGACTCAGAGACGGCGCTCTGGTATGCGCGTGCGCGCGGCAGCAGCACGGATATGGATCGCGGCAGGCGACAGATGGAAATTTTGACTGCTATCTGGCGGCAAGCGCGCGCGGCGAACTTGTTCGCGCAAGCTACTGACCTTGTGCCGCGCTTGTTGCGCATCGTCGAGACCGATATGACGGCTGCCGATCTGCTCGGCTTAGTGCCGTTAGCGCTCAGCCTTGACCTGAATCGCATCCAGCACATCAACTTGGTCTACAAGCAACACTTCACGCAGTGGTACACCAGCGATAACGGCATGTTCACTTGGCTGCCAATACCAGAGGCGATGGCGCGCGCTGTACAAGATTTGTACACGCCGCCGACGCGCAATCGGCTCTACGGCGAAATGCCGACGGTCGCTATCTCGGCGATTGCGCCACTGTTGGAATTCCAAGAAGTCGCTGCTGAGCGCCTGATGCGCGAAGGCTTCGCAGTGACCATGCTTGGCACAGAGACGGCGCAACGCCGCAACTTCACCGCCATCTACGATTACACTGGCGGCGCCAAGCCGAACAGTCGGGCTATTTTGCAGCGCGCCCTGCGCGTCTCGGATCGCGGTGTGATCAGCCAGCCCGATCCGAACGCGCCTTACGACTTCCGCGTTGAGATCGGCTACAGCTATCCATACTCGTGTGAGTTCAAGATTCGGCAGTGACTCACACGGCGCGCCGCGCCTCAATCACGACCCAGTCGCCTGAGGTGCGGCGCTTATATGGCGTCAAGCCTGTGCGCACGAGCGCCGCTTCCACCTCGTCGGCTTGCTCTTGGATGATGCCGCCGAAGACGCCAATGCCGTTCGGCTTGATCACGTCGCCCAGCCGCTGATCGCACATGGCGACGATCACTTTGGCGAGGATGTTCACCAGCGCCAGATCGAAGCGCTCGCCGTTCGCTAACAGTTGCTCCAAACTGCCGACTTCAGCGCTGATCCGTTGCGCAACGCCGTTCGCCGCCGCGTTCTCCAGTGTGATGCGGACTGCCATCGGATCGGTATCCAACGCACGGACGCTGCCCGCGCCCAACTTCGCCGCGCCAATCGCCAAAATGCCTGAGCCGCAGCCAAGATCGAGGACATGCGCGCCTTGCAGCGCAGGCATCAGCGCCTCGGTCGCCTCTAGCACCAGCTGCGTGCTTGGATGCGTGCCTGTGCCAAACGCCATGCCCGGATCGAGCGCGATCACCACATCGTCAGGCGCGCTCTCAACTTCTATCCAAAGCGGACGCACCAGAATATGCTCGCCTACGCGCAATGGATGGTAGTTGACCTTCCACGCCTCTGCCCAATCCTGCTCATCAATCACGCGATAGCTTGGCGCAGTTGGCACTGCTTCGTACAGCCGATGCAGCTGATAGAGCGCTGCCTCAAGCTGCGCTTTGACCGACTCAGCGCGCTCGTCGTCAGGCAGATAGGCGCGCACGGCAAGGCGCTCAAGCGGCGGCACTTCATCTTCCCACGTCTCGATGTAGAAGCCGACCTGCTCAATGGCAACGCCTTGATGTCCGTAGCGGCGCAACACCTCGGCGACCGCTTCAGCTGCCTCGCCGTCTGTCTCCAACGTCACTTCGATCCAGCGCATGAAAATTCACCTCTCAGATCACTCAGGTTGCGCGTCCTCAGGACGGTCATCGAGAATCGGCGCGCCGAGCGCGAAGAGTTGCGGCAACGGCAGGCGGAACTCAGGCAATAAGTCGCTCTCCAGCGCGCCGTCTGAGGCGATCTGCTGCACCTCAAGGCGATTCGGCGCATTGCCTGCGCGGTAGATATCCGCCGTCTGATCGTCAGGATAGATGATCCACACTTCGCGGACGCCGAGCGCCAGATAACGCGCCGCTTTGCGCTGCACGGCAGGGATTGAATCGGACGGCGAGACCACTTCAATCGC
>DAOTWB010000155.1:0-13989 GCA_034436235.1 Anaerolineae bacterium | reverse complement strand
CGTACTGCGAGTCGGTATCTGGGAAGAAGCGGATCAGCACGCGCTTGATCTTCGGCTCGCCGAAGACGTAGTTCGGATTCGCCTCGAAGAGCATGGACTCGCCGCGCCGCCATTCGCGCAAGACGTACGGTCCGCTGAAGACGGTCGGGTCTTGATTCTCGGCAGCATTCTCAATCGTGCCTTCTGCCTCGTAGATCGGGCGGAAGATGTGCGCAGGCAGAATAGTCGAGAGACCGGGCGAGCCGATCAGGTCTTCAGGGAACGGCTTCGGCACGTTGAAGCGCAGGCGGAAGGTAGTCTCGTCAAGCACTTCAGCTTCTTCCAGCGCCTCGCGGATGCTGCTGCCCTGCAGCATGTTGTTGGCAGGATCCTTGATCATCTGGTACGTGAAGACCAAGTCTTCAGCCGTCAAAGGCTTGCCGTCGCTCCACTTCAAGCCCGGCTTCAGCTTGACCGTGTATTCCTGGAAGTCTTCGCTGATGCCGCCGTTCTCGCGCGTTGGCACTTCGGCTGCCAGCACCAGCACAGGCTGCAGGTCATCGCTGAAATCGTACAGGCTGGCTTGGACGAGATCGTTTGCCCATTGCGCGAACGCCATGCTGCTGTAGAAGCCGTTCATGTTGTCAGGCTCTTGGGCAAAGCCGACCACCAGCGTGTTGCGATCCTGGGCTTGGGCAGGTGCGCCAAAGCCTGCCAGCACCATAGCGAGCGCCAACGCAAAAGCGAGCGCTAAACGAACGCGATTCTTGATCGTCATAGACTGCGATCTCCTTGATAAAGTGTCTTCTGGCTATTGTTTTGAGCCAATCTTAACGAGCTTAAATATATAGCGAATGCGCAGTCTTTTTGCAATAGCCGCTCTCAACGCTATGCAAATTGCCAAGCCGTTCACACATCCTGCACCTGACCTTCACAGCTTCTTAACCACTTCGCGTGCGTATTCTGCTATCGTTGAGATCGTGTATCACATATCGAGTGAGGAGCTTTCAGAATGCACAACAAAACGCTATGGCTTGCCGTCCTGCTGCTTGTGATGAGCGCGGCGTTCAGCGCACCGATGCTTGTCGTCAAGGCGCAAGAGCCGATCAGCTTGCAAGAGGCGATCGGCATCGCCCAAACCTTATATCCAAGCGCGCAGGTCGTCAAGACCGAGTTCGTCGCGACGGCGACGCCACCTTACTACGTGATCGGCTTGGACAACGGCAGATCGGTCTTCATCAACGCCGTGAGCAAAGAGATCATCCAGATCGTCACTACACAAGCGCCTTCTGTGGCAGGCATAGCACCGCCGACGCCCATTGCGCCGTCGGCAGCTGCGCTCGTCAGCTTTGAGCGCGCACGGCAGATCGCCCAAGAGCGCTTCCCGAACGCGCAAGTGTTGGATGCCAAGCTGGAGCAGCGCGGCAGACGGCACAACTACGACACAGTCTGGTCAATCAAGCTCAGCAATGGCTACGATGTGAAAGTGAGCGCTACAAGCGGCGCTATTGTCGAAATCAAAGTGATGCGTCACCTGCCTTACGCGATCGATCCTGCCGCTGCCGCCATCAGCCAGAGCCAAGCCGAGCAACTTGCCGCCTCAACTTTCGGCGATAGCGCAGTTTTCTCGCGCTTGCACCAGAAAGGCAGGAAGCACGGCTACGCATTGGTCTGGGAAGTGCTGCTGAGCAACGGCTACCGCGTTTCTGTCAGCGCGACCACAGGCGCTATCATCGAAGTGCGCAGCCGTTGACAAGCATATAGAGCATGGGCGAGCCTATCGCTCGCCCTTTTTTCAGCCTTCAATGGCGAGTTGCTGGCGCGCTGCCTGCAGCTCAGCCGCGCGCTTGAAAGCTGCCACGATGCTATAGTAGCCTGTGCAGCGGCACAAGTTGCCTGCGATGCTATCCGCGATCTGTGTTTCATCAGGCATCGGATGCTCTTCCAGCAGCTTGGCGCCGCTCATCAAGAAGCCGGGCGTGCAATAGCCGCACTGCACAGCGTTCATCTCCACAAACGCCTGCTGAATCGGATGCAATTCATCCGCGCCTTTTGCCAGACCTTCCACAGTCACAATTTGAGCGCCGTGCGCGCGCGGCGCCGGCACCATGCATGCCATGACCGCTGCGCCGTCCAAAAAGACCGTACAAGCGCCGCACTCACCTTCGGCGCAGCCTTCCTTCGTGCCAGTCAGCTTGGCGTCTTCGCGCAGCAAGCGCAGCAAGGTCTTATGCGCGCCGCCTGTCAGCGTGTACGGCTTGCCGTTGATTGTCGTCTGAATTGGCTGCGCGCTGTGTTCGGTCAGCTGTGGCAGCGGCGCGCCGCGCCCGCGATTTTTTCCCCACAGCATGGCAGGCGCGCTCGGATACATCCTGCGCTCTTCGCCGCTGCGCAGGGCGCGCAAGGCGCGCTTGGTCAGCGCGGCAGCCATCGCAAGGCGATAGGCAGCGCTGCTGCGCACGTCGTCTATCGGCGTGGTCGCCGCTGCCGCCAGGCGCGCCGCTTCTTCGATCACGGCGTCGCTCAGCGCCTTGCCGACCAAGTACGCCTCAGCCTGTGGCGCGCTGATGATAGTCGGCGCGACGCAGCCGAAAGCGATGCGCGCTTGCTGCACGCGCTCGCCTGCCATGCGCAGCACAACCGCGATGTTGACCACTGAGATAGCCTGTGTGCGCCGCAAACCGAGCTTGATGAACATGCCGCGCTCATCCGCGCCCAGCGCAGGGACGTGGATAGCGGTCAGCATCTCATCAGGTCGCATCACTGTCCGGCGGACGCCTGTGTAGAAGCGTTGGAGCGGCACGCTGCGCTCGCCTTGCACGGATGTCAGCGTCACGCTCGCGCCAAGCGCCCAGAGCGGCGTGATCGTGTCGTTGGCAGGGCTGGCAGTGATCAGGTTGCCGGCGATGGTCGCGCGGTTGCGAATTTGCGGCGCGCCAACTTCCCACGCCGCCTGCGCGAGCGGCAACGCCGCCTCGGCGATCAGCGGACTGGCGACCACTTGGTTGTGCGTGACGAGCGCGCCCAGCCGAATATCCGCGCCATAGCGCTGAATGCTATCCAAGTTCGGCAGCCGCGAGATGTCGATCAGCGTCTCCACCTCAGGGCGCAAGTGACGCTCTAATTCGATCAGCAAGTCAGTGCCGCCGGCGATCAAGCGCGCCTTCGCGCCATGCTCTGCCAGCAGCTGCAGCGCTTCATCAAGGCGCGTCACAGTGTAGTAGTGCTTCCACATGCTTCAGCAATCCTCGCCGTTCAGAGGCAGTTATTTTGTGTGCATTTCAGAGATTATAGCGAGGCGCGCCGCAATTAGCGCAGATGAAAAGTGCCGAGCGATCCGCTCGGCACAGGATGCAAAAAGTGCTTTTTACTGCAGGCTCCAAGCGAAGACGTTGCTATAGCGGCACTCAGTGTTGCTCCGATTGCCTTCTTCGTTGAAGAGCATGGTCGCGAAGCGACCGCGCACAGAGCGCGCTGTGGTCTCGCGCGTGATCTCGACGCCGTTCAGGAAGAGCGTCAGCTCGTTGCCGTAAGCGATGATCGTGATCAAGTGCAGTTGCGAGCGATCTAGCTCGTATTCGGTCGCGTCAATGCCTTCCAGCTCGTCAATGACCTTATCGAACTCGACAATGTTCTCGCCGCGATCGCGCTGCACTAGGATGATGCGCCGATCGCGCGTCAGCATCACGTAGCTGAAGTCATCCTCACCCACAATGCGGAACGCCATGCCGCAGCCGTTGGTCTCGCTCGGCAGCTCTTGTCCGCGCATCTCAAAGTGCAGCACGTAGTCGCGCAGCGATGTGCCGCGTCCAATCGGAAAATACCAGAAGCCTTCGTTGCGCACGTTGATGACAGTGCGCGGCACGGTGATTTGCTGCGAGCCGCCGCCAGGGATCAAGTTCTCGCTGCGCAGCTGACGGATCAGGTCGAGCGCCTTCATGCCCGGCTTGACATCTATTGTGAGCCGCTCGGTATCGCCTTGCGCCTGCGCGCTGCCGAAAGCCGCCATCGCGAAAACGACGCTCAGCAGCGCGTAAATTGCCTTACGTAGCATGTGATTCAAGTCCTCTCAGAACAACCTGCCTTTCTACCTGAGAATTGTAAGAGAATCGCGACGCTTGGCAAGCAAAATCGCAATTGAATCGTAAAAAACCTGTAAAAGTTCACGGCAAGCCGACTCCGAGCCGTTGCAAGGCGCGCTCAGCGCGTCGCTTGAGCGCGTCCTCAGCCTGCCGATAGACAAAACGGTAGCTCTCTACAGCGCCTTGCACATCGCCTTGATGCTCTAGCAATACGGCGAAGTAGTAGCGCGCGCGCGGATTCTGGCTATCGAGCGCCACGGCGCGCTGCAGCTCAGCGTATGCCAGCGGCACCTGACCGTTGTAGAGCAGCGCATAGCCATAATTGGCGGCGATCTCAGGATCGGCGGGCAGCGCTGCCAGCGCTTCGCGCAGGAACGCCATGCCTTCGCCGTTCAGCGCGTAGTTCTCATCGGCGTAGAAAGCTGCCACGGCGCGGCGCAAGCGCTCGTCTTGCGGCGCAAGGCGCACAGCGTTGTTCAGCCAACGCGCCGCCTCAGCCAGATCGCCGCCTTGACGATACGTCTGCCCGATTTCAGCCGCCAATGCCGCGTTGCGCGAATCCAGCGCGTAGGCAAGGCGCAGCGCGGCAAGCGCCTGACCGAGATCGCCGCGCAGCCGCCAATGCAAGCCTGCCGCGTACTGCACAAGCGGATCGTCCGGCGCCATCTGAACGGCTTGCTCGATCAGCGGCGCGCCATCGCGACCGTTCACGCTCTGCGCCAAGCCTAAGAAAGCGCGCGCCGCAGGCAGATCGTCGCCTTGCGCGTTGGCGAGCTGCAGAGCGCGCTCAGCGTAGTGCCATTGCCGCGCTTCGATCAGCGCCAAGCCGCACCGAAAAGCGAACAACGCGCGCGGCGCCTGCGCATGGTCAGCGATCAGCGCCTGCAACGGCGCGCTGTGAGCAGAGTCAGGCAGATCGGCGAGCAAGGTCGCGGCGCGCTCAGGCTGCTCAGGCAGGATCAGCAAGGCGAGCGCGTAGCGCACGTCAGATGCTTCAGGTGCGAGCGCATGCGCGCGCTCAAGGTACGCCTGAGCGCGTTGCCAAGCGCGCCGCCTCAGCGCTGACTCGGCGAGCGCCTGCAAGAGCGGCACATCTTCAGGCGCGCCGCGCAGCGCAGCCTCACGATGTGCATCAGCGGCGTATGCGTCGCCTTGCGCGGCGAAAAGCGCCGCCCATGCGCGATGTAGGTCGCTAGAATAGCCGTGACGCTCGGTCAGTTGCGTCAGATAGGCGCGCGCGAGATCGTAGCGCCCTGCGGCGAGCGCGACAGCGTACAATTGGCGCAGGGGGAAAGCATCCGCAGGCAAAAAAGTGAGCGCTTGATGATAAGCGTCCAGCGCGATGCCCAGATCGCCATTTTGAAAAGCGACCGCGCCGCGCTGCAAGGCATCGCGCAGCGCGAGCGGCTGCGGCGCGCGCAAAGTGAGCAGCACTAAGCCTAAGAGCGCCAAGCGCGGCAATGCGCGTCTCACAAACGTGCTATAATCTCTCGCCATGATAGGCTGAGTATAGCTCAGCGCGATGTCAATCGGAGTAGCGAGAAAAGCACAGCATGATCATCGCTGAAACGCGCACAGTGTTCTGGGAAGACGGTCAGGTTTGCCTGATCGATCAGCGCAAACTGCCTGAGACATTCGAGATCGCGCGCTACGGCACGCATTTGGAAGTGGCAGAGGCAATTCGGAGCATGGCAGTGCGCGGCGCGCCTGCCATCGGCGTCGCGGCTGCCTTCGGCATGGCACAAGCGGCGCTGAACAGCGCTGCCGCAGATCGGCAAGCGCTCTACGCCGATCTCTTGGCGGCGGCCGAGCTGCTGCGCAAGGCGCGTCCGACGGCGGTCAATCTTTCGTGGGCAGTGGCGCAGATGCTGCGCTATGCCGAGCGCTCTGAGTACCAAGACGTGACGGCGCTGAAGCAAGGGTTGTTGGCACACGCGCAGCGCATGGCGGATGACGACGTGCGCATCAACAAACAGATCGGCGCGCATGGCGCAGCGCTGGTGCCTGACGTGGCGACCATCATCCATCATTGCAACACAGGCAGTCTGGCGACCGTCTTCTGGGGAACAGCGCTCGGCGTGATTCGCTCGGCGCACATGCAAGGCAAGCGTCTGCACGTGCTGGTAGACGAGACTCGTCCGCGCTTGCAAGGCGCCAAGCTGACCAGCTGGGAATTATTGCAGCTCGGCATTCCGCACACCATCATCGCCGATGGCGCATCGGGACATTTCATGCGCCGCCGCAAAGTGGACTTGTGCTTAGTCGGCGCGGATCGCATCGCGGCGAACGGCGACACTGCCAATAAGATCGGCACGTACAATCTCGCCATTGTGGCGCGCGAGCATAACGTGCCGTTTTATGTGGCGGCGCCTTGGTCAACTGTGGATATGTCGCTGGCGCACGGCGACCTGATCGAGATCGAAGAGCGCGGCGCCGATGAAGTGACGGCGATCAACGGCGTGCGCATCGCACCTGATGGCGCGCGCGTTGCCAATCCTGCTTTCGATGTGACGCCGCATCACTACATCAGCGGCATCATCACGGAATACGGCGTGTTGCGTCCGCCGTACACGGTCAGTTTAGCTCAGTTAGCGGCGCGCATCCAAGAAGGGAAGGTTTGACGGAGCACGGAACGTTATGTATCGAGAGCGAGGCGCTTCAGCGTGGCAGGCGGCACTCATCGCAGCGCTGATCGTCTTCGGCGGCTATTTTTTATGGCGCGGCGCGCTCACTTTTCTCAGCACGGCAGGCAACATCACGGCACCTGCCACTGCCACTGCCGCCGCGACTGTCACTCTGCGCCCGACGCGCACCTTCGAAGTGCCGCCTATGAACTTGATCTTCGGCGTGCAACCGACCGCGCGTCCCTGCTTTGAGTTCTACGTGACCGTCGTGCGCGCGCGCGTCCGCGAATGTCCCTCTGAGCGCTGTGAGACGCTCGCCATGCCTTATCAAGGCAACCGTATCTGCGTCTACGGTCGCGCTGAGGAAGCACCGGAATGGTATGAAGTGAATTTGTATCCCAACGATCCGATTCCGCGCCGCGCTTACATGCACCAGAGCGTGATCGCCGCCGTGAATCCGACGCCGCGCCCGTCCGCCACGCCGCGTCCCTCAGCCACGTTCACGCCTTCGCACACGCCAACGCCCTTGCCAACTGTCACGCCGCGCCCTGCCACGCCGACTCCGCCGCCATGGCAAGGCGCGTAGGCGCTCAGCCGTAGCCGAGCGCGCTGAGCATGGCAGGCGCGTCCTGCCCATCGGCGTAGTGTAGGACAGTCGCGCCGCGCGCGTCGCAATCGAGGATCAGCTCGCCGCCTTCAGGCAGCAGGCAATGATGCGCGCCGCGCCGTCCGCCGAGCGTCTCCTGATACGCGCCGCACTCAAAAAAGCCGATCACCAAGCCGTCTGCCTCGGCAGGCAGCAGCAACGGCGCGTCATCCATGCGCCGCGTCGGATAAACGTCGTCGTGATCGCAGGTCAGCCCTGCCAAGCGCGCCTGCACAAACGCGCCGTTCCAATTGTTGATAGGCAGGACGGTGAAACGCTCGCCGAGCGCCCAAGCATCAGGAAAATTGCTCATGATGCTGCCGTCGAGCATGTAGTATGGCACGCCGTCGGCGCCTGGGCGCGTCTTGACCACTTTGAAGAGCTTCAGGGCGTGATCTTGCACTAGGTAACGTCCTGTCTCGAAGATCAGGTCAGGCACAGGCACGCCTTCCTCAGCGCAGACCGCCATGATCGTGCCGAGCGTCTGGCGCAGCCACGCCTCAAAGTTCATGCCGCTATTGCGCGCAGGCAAGCCGCCGCCCAGATTGAAACGATGCAGGCTCGGCGCTTGCCGCCACAGCGCCGCGTAATCGCGCAGGCTGTAGACCAAGCCGTTCTGGTAGCTCAAGCCGCGCGCTGCCGAGACGGTCTGCATGGCGTGATAAGTGGTCAGGCGCAGGTGCGGCGCAGCCGCCAAAAGCGCGACAGCGCGGCTGAGCGTCTCGGCGTCCATGCCGAAGCGATTAGGCTGCTCAGAGAGCGTGCGCGCGCGCAAACCGACCTCAAAATGCTGCTCGGCAGCGGCGAAGCGCGCCAGCTCTTCCAGATCGTCGAAGATTGGCAGCACATTGGCGAAGCCATCGGCGCGCAAGCGCAAGAGCGCGTTGGCATAGCGCTCGATCTTGAAGCCATTCGCCAAGATCGGACGCGCGCGATCCAGCCAGCCATTGGCAGCGGCATGGCGCACGATGTCTACATCGAAGGCTGACGAGCACTCATAAGCAGCGCCAACTTCCAGCAAGGTCTTGACGACAGCTGCCGATGGATTCGCCTTGCTGGCGAAGGCGATCAGCGCCTGACCTGAATAGCCGACTTGCGCTTTGGCAGCGGCGAAGATTTCCCTCAGATAGGCGTAATTCTCGCGCAGCGCGCTCAGCTGGCGCACGTAGAGCGGCGTGGCAGGGCGCTCAAGGCGTCCGTTGACGAAGACGGGACGGCTGAGCAGCGCCATGAGATCAATATCGCGGTAAAACAAGCGTCCTTCGCGGACTGCATAGCCTGCTGGCAAGGCAGGCGCCGCTGTGAGTGGCAGTGGCAGTGTCTCAAGGCGTGGCAGTGCGCTCATCGAAATTTCTCACCTCATGTTGTGCTTTGAACGGACGATAGGCAAAGAAATGCCGCCACGGCGCTGCGCGGCGGCACACAACACAAGGCGTTGCCTGCGCGCTAGGCGTGGAAGCAAGTCAGCGGCGGCGCATAAGGCGCGGCGCGCTGCAGAATGGCGGTCAGCGTGAACCGTTTTACATGGGCAGACATACAGCCCGCTCAACTAGCCGACGATAAGTGCGCGCATTATAGATCGCGCAGCACGCTTGTCAATTCCTGCGCGGCGCGCGTTGCAAAAATGTTGCTGTTCAGCGGATGGATGCTGAGATTTGATGAGGATGAACGCCTGAGGCGCAGAGCGGATGTCACAAATTTATGACATCCGCTCAAGGCGCGGCGCGCTACTCGCCCTGACCGCGCGTGAAGCCTTCCACGCCGTCGAAGAGGTACAGATGCTCTGTCTTGACGAAATCGTAGCCGGCTGCCGCAAAGCGGCCGAGCAGGCTCAGGACTTGCTGATGCGTGATCGGCGTCTTATCGGGCGACATGAAGCGACAGCGCCAATGATCCACGCAGAAGGTCTCAGGCAAGCCATCGGGATAGACTTTCTGACCGCGATTGCTGATCATGGTCAGGCGCAGGCGCTCATCGCCCAGCGTCTTGATCGCCTCGCCGAGCTGGTTTGGATCGCGCTCGCGCCAGTGTAGGAAGACATCCACGCCGATCAGCTCTTTGTGCGCAGGCGGACGGCTCAAATCAACCTCAGCCGCTTTAGTGATGCCGCCTGCCGCCGAGTAACTGACCGCTTTGAGCTGCTGCGGCTTCTGACCGAGATGCTCGACGACCTTCTGAGCGAACTCGCGCGTGCCAACCTTCTCGCGGCTGACGCCTTCCTTGTAAATATCGTAAGTGTGGTAACCGTTCTCGATGGTCGTCAGCCAAGCGTTGTGGACGCGCTCAGCCACTTCAGGCTGCCCGATGTGGACGAGCATCATCACGCCGCCCAGCAACAAGCCCGATGGATTGGCGAGGTTCTGCCCTGCGCGGCGCGGCGCTGAGCCGTGAATCGCCTCGAACATGGCGGCGTGCGTGCCGATGTTGGCAGAGCCTGCCAGACCGACTGAACCTGCGATCTGCGCCGCGACATCGGAGAGAATATCGCCGTACAGATTGGGCAACACGATCACATCGAACGCCTCAGGCGTATCCGCCATCTTCGCCGAGCCAATATCCACGATCCAATGCTCTTTCTCAAGATCAGGATACTCGGCGCCGATCTCATCGAAGACGCGATGGAACAAGCCATCGGTCATCTTCATGATGTTATCTTTGGTGAAGGCGGTCACTTTCCTGCGTCCATTTTGGCGCGCGTACTCAAAGGCGTAGCGGATGATCTTCTCAGAGCCAGGGCGCGTGATCAGCTTCAAACATTGATAGACCTCATCGGTTTGGCGATGCTCAATGCCTGCGTAAAGGTCTTCTTCATTCTCACGTACGATCACGATATCCATGCCGGGATGCTTGGTGCGCACGAACGGATCGTAGGCGACGCACGGACGCACATTGGCGTACAAACCGAGCGTCTTGCGCGCCGTCACATTCAGCGATTTGAAGCCGCCGCCTTGTGGCGTGGTGATCGGCGCTTTGTAGAAGACGCGCGTGCGCCGCAACGATTCCCACGCGCTCGGCTCGATGCCTGCAGGATTGCCGCGCATGTAGACCTGCTCGCCAATTTCTATCGTCTCAATCTCAATGCGCGCGCCTGCCTCTTTCAAGATGAACAAGCAGGCTTCCATAATTTCTGGACCGATGCCGTCGCCGTAGGCAACTGTGATAGGGACGGTTTGTGACATGCTGTGCGTACCTTTCTGAGCGCGTGCCTGCTGCAAGCACGCCGCGATCTAAAATCATTTCACTGCGGGCAAATTTTAGCGGATGTGCGCTGCCTGCACAACTATGCGCGACGTTGACAGCGTCCGCATGGCTGCGTACAATCTCAGGCGCTCAGAACGAGAGAGAGTGCGCCCTTTATGCCCAATCTGCACATCACGGATCATCCGCTCATCCAGCACAAGCTCGCCATTTTGCGCGCCACCAGCACCGAGCCGCAAAAATTCCGCCAGTTGGTGCGCGAGCTTGCCGCCTTGCTGTGCTACGAAGCCTCATCCGACCTGCGCTTGCGTCCGCTGAGCGTGCAGACGCCGATGGGCGTGGCGAGCGGCGCACAGCTCGCCGATTCGGTCGGCTTAGTGCCAATTTTGCGAGCAGGGCTGGGCATGGTGGAAGGCGTCTGGGAGCTGATTCCGAACGCTGAGGTGTGGCACTTAGGGCTGTATCGCGATGAGAAGACGTTGCGTCCTGTTGAATATTACAACAAGCTGCCTGTCGAGCCGCGCGTGCAGGTCTGCTTCGTACTCGATCCGATGCTCGCCACAGGCGGCTCGGCGGTGGCAGCCGTGAACGTGCTGAAGCGCTGGGGCGTGAATCGCGTCAAGTTCATCGGCATCATCGGCGCGCCTGAAGGCGTCAAGGCGCTCTCTGAAGCGCATCCTGACGTGCCGATCCATCTCGCCGCGCTCGATGAGCGGCTCAACGAGATCGGCTTCATCGTGCCAGGTCTGGGCGACGCCGGCGACCGCCAGTTTGGCACGAGTTGACGCGCATGGCTATCCGCTTGCACGACGTTGGACTGCGCATTGGCGCGCGGCAGGTCTCGTGGCTGGCGCTGCTGCTGCTGACGTGCTGCGCAGTGCGCTTGGCGATCCTGCTCGCCTTTCCGTCGGTCTTCGCCTTCGAGCGGACAGGCGCTGTGCATGGCTCAGAGGCGTATGACGCCTATGCGCAGAACCTGCTCGCCACAGGCATCTACGGACGGACGGCAGGCGTGCCTGATGCAGCCATTCCGCCGCTCTATAGCTACGCTTTAGCCGCGCTTTACGCGCTCTTCGGACGCGGCTACTTGCAAGTCGGACTCTTCCACACGCTCTTGGATTGCCTCTCGATCTATTTTCTGGTCAAGATTGGCGAGCGACTATTCAATCGGCGCGTCGCGCTATTAGCAGGCTTCGCTCATGCGCTCTATCCTTACCTGATCTTCCAAAATTTGACTCTGATTGATACGCCGCTCTTCATGACGCTGCTGTACGGCTTTTTGTGGAGCGCTGTGTTGCTGCGCGAGCGGCGCAGCCTTGCCCTAGCCTTATTCGGCGGCGCCTGCCTAGCGCTCGGCGCGCTGACTCGCCCTGTGATCGTGCCGCTTGCGCCGCTGGTCGCTTTATGGTTTCTGTTCCGCCTGAATTTCTGGGACGCCGTGCGCCGTCTGTTGCCTATGGCAGCGCTGAGCGCCGCGCTCGTCACGCCGTGGTTGATTTGGACGCACGGCGTTTACAACGCCTTCGTGCCAATCGCCACGAACGGCGGCATGAACTTCTGGTTCGGCAACAATCCGCTGACCATTCCGCTGGTGCGCGCAGGCTTTCATCCGCAATGGATCAGACCGCAAGCGCCGATTCGGACGGAAGATACGCGCCTTGCCAATGACGATCTGTACCAGTTAGCCTTCGTTTACCTGCGCGAGAATCCGCAAGCGCTGCCCGAGCTGCTCTGGGTGAAATTCGCCGCCTATTGGCACACAGATATCTTCCCGACGCGCAATCCGCTGCCCGGCGCCGTGCCAATTGTCACGCCAAGCGGCGCGCTGCGCTTTGAGACCGAGCGCGGCGAGACCTTCGCGCCTGTCACCATCGGCGAAGACGATCCAGTCGCCGCGTATTCGGACGCGCTCTTCGATGTGATCGGACGCGCTGTGCATCGCCTGTACTTTGGCGCGGCGCTGCTGTTCGCCTTGCTGGGCGTCGCGCTCAGCCTGCGCCGCTGGCGCGATTGCTCGCTCCTATGGTTTGTGCAGCTCGCCATGACCGCCTTTTACGTGATCTACATCCCTGCCACACGCTACCGCGTCCCGACCGATCCATTGCTCTTCCTGTTCTCAGCGTATGCCGCGCTCAGCCTGCTGGAGCGCTTGAGCCGTCCGAAGGTGCCGCATGGCTAGACGCCGCAACGCCATTCACAGCCTGATCATCCTCTCATTTTTAGGCGGTCTGTGGACAGGACGCACGTTTTTCTTCAATCTTGGCTATCTGCTGCTCGTGCTGCTGATCCTCTCATGGCTCTGGGCGCGCCTGAACCTGAGCGGCGTCCGCCTGACGCGCAACACGCGCACGCGCCGCACGCAGGTCGGCAAGACTTTAGATGAGTACCTCAGCCTGCAGAGCCGCAGTCCGTTGCCCAAGCTGTGGCTTGAAGTGCGCGATCACAGCACGCTGCCCGATCATCGCGTCAGCATCGTTGTGCCGCCGTTAGCGCCTTACGGCGCGTTCCGTTGGTCTGTCCACACGCCGTGCCTGCTGCGCGGCGAGTTCCAGCTAGGCGGCTTGACCTTAGCCAGCGGCGATCCGTTCGGCTTCTTTCAACTGACGCGGCATATTCCCGCGCGGTCGAGCGTGTTGGTCTACCCTGCCATCGTGCCGCTGGCGGATTTCGCGCCTGAAGGCGGGATGCTCTCAGGCGGCGAAGCACAGCGGCAGCGCGCTTACTTCGTGACGACTAACGCGGCAGGCATCCGCGATTACGCGCCCGGCGACGCCTTCAACCGCATCCATTGGCGCAGCACAGCGCGCCGCGATCGGCTGATTGTCAAGGAATTCGAGCTTGATCCGCTCTCCGAGCTGTGGGTGATTCTCGATCTGAACGCGGCGGCGCACGTGGCGCGTCCGTTTGATACAGGCGGCGTCGCGCCGAATGAAGTTTATTTGCCGCCTGATAGCGCTGAATACGCCATTGCCATCGCCGCTTCGATCAGCGCGCATTTTTTGATCAAAGAGCGCTCGCTAGGCTTCTCTGCTTATACGCCGCAGCGCAACCTGCTGCAGCCGGATCGCGGCGGCAGGCAGCTCACGCGCATCCTAGAAGCCTTAGCGCTCGCCAAAGTGGAGAGCGACCTGCCGTTTGCACATCAGCTGGCTTTGACGAGTCCACAGCTGGCGCGCGGCGCCATCGCCATTCTGATCAGCGCTGACATGGGCGATGCGTGGTTAGCCGAAGCGCAACTTTTGGTGCGGCGCGGCGTGCGCGTCATCGCCGTCCTGATCGATCCGCACAGTTTCGGCGTCGCCACTGAGGCGCGCCGCGCCGCCGAGACGCGCGCTTGCCTTGAGGTCGGCGGCGTGACCACGTACCTTGTGCGCTATGGCGATAATCTCTCAGCTGCGCTCAGCCGCGCCAACCTGCACTTGCCTAATCGTCCTGCGCTTTGACCAGCACCAAGCGCACG
>DAOTWB010000154.1:0-5022 GCA_034436235.1 Anaerolineae bacterium | reverse complement strand
AGTGGGCGAGAGCTTCGAACGCGACGGTCTGCGCTTCACAGTGGAAAGTTTGGATGGACGCCGCATTGAATGGGTGCGCGTGTTGCGCCTGCCAACAGAGCAGCCTGCCGAGCCGCCGAGCGCTGACGATATTGCGCTTGCCAAGCGCGCCACGCGCAGCAATCCGCTGGCGCAAACCTGATCAGGAGAGACAAGCATGACCGACTTCGAGTCGCCTAGCGTGCGCGCACTGCGCGCAGCAGGCTACAAGATCACCACACCGCGCCTGACCATTCTCGATATCCTTGAGCATTGCGGCGGACACATCACTGCCGCTGAGCTATTGGCGCAAGTGGAAGCGCGCGATCCGTCCATCGGACGCGCCAGCGTCTTCCGCACGCTCGACCTGCTGATCAAGCTTGGCATCTTGTGGACGAGCGTGGAAGGCGGCTCAACTGTGCATTACATGCTGATGCCGAACGGACATCATCATCACATCATTTGCACAGGCTGTCGGCGGCGCATTGAGTTCGATGATTGCCGACTCAGCGCGCTGATCGCCGATTTGGAAGCGCAGTACGGCGTCAAAATAGAAGGGCACCTGCTTGAGCTGTACGGCGTGTGCGCCGATTGCCGTCAAGGCGCGCCCTGATCCTTCCCATCGCGCGGCGCCGCCTTGTGCAGCCATTTTTTGACCGCTTTCTCAAACTGACGGCGCGGCAGCAGCACGCGCCGTTGGCAGCCTAAGCACTGTATGCCGATATCCGCGCCAATCCGATAGACGCGCCACTGATCGCTGCCGCACGGATGCACTTTGCGCATTTGCACCACATCGCCTATCTGAACATCGCTTGGCATGGCAGTTTCTCCAAAGGCTTTCCGAAAAAATGCGACTAAAGTCACAGCATCACGCGAGCTGCGCTGCTAGACTTATGCGTGTGAATGAAAAGTTTAACGGCGTTTAAGCCGTGTTCAGCAAGGAGACTCAAGCTCATGACGCACATTATCACCAGTCTGTGCCTGCGCGATGGCGCTTGCGTGGAAGTTTGCCCTGTGGAATGCATCGTGCCTGGCTTGCCCGAGAACGAGTGGCCTTGGTACTTCATCGATCCTGACACTTGTATTGACTGCGGCGCGTGCGTGCCTGAATGTCCATACGAGGCGATCTTCCCTGAAGAAGAGGTGCCGCAGGCTTACGAGCTGGCGCCTGATCAGGAAGTGCAGCCTTTCCGCGGCGAGCGCTACAAATCGCAGGGCGGCGAGATCATTGACCTGACCGAAGATATCCAGCCCAACTACGACTTCTTCAAGACAGGTCCGGGCTACAGCGTCCTGAAGAAGTGAGACGGCTCAAGCAGGGTCGGCAGCGCGCTGACCCTGTTTCATTCCACGTCTTCAAGGCGGCGGAAGAAACACGAGACCGCGCCTGTGTGACAAGCCGGTCCGTTCGGCGCCACCAGCAACAAGAGCGCGTCCGCGTCACAATCGGCGCGAATTTCGCGCACGCGCATGGTATTGCCGCTTGTGGCGCCTTTGTGCCACAGCGCGCCGCGACTCCTGCTCCAAAAGTGCGCCTCGCCTGTGCTGAGCGTCAGGCGCAAGGCTTCTTCGTTCATCCAAGCGACCATCAGCACTTGCAAGGTCTCAGCATCTTGTACCACAGCCGTGATCAAACCGCGCATATCGAAGCGCAAGCGCGCCGTGAGCGCTTCAAAATCGCTCATACGAACAGACTCTCGACCGACGGCTCATCTTCGCCCATGCGGACAGGCACGCCGCGCTCGCGCAAGTGCTGCTTCACCTCAGCGATGCTGACTTGGCGGTAGTGGAATAAGCTGGCTGCCAGCGCCGCGTCGGCGCCGCCTTCGATCAGCGCCTCAGCGAAATGCTCAACCTTGCCGGCGCCGCCTGAGGCGATCACAGGGATGCTCACGGCTTCAGCGACGGCGCGCGTGAGCGCAATATCGTAGCCGTTTTGCGTGCCATCGCGATCCATGCTGGTCAGCAGAATCTCGCCTGCGCCCAGACTCTCAACCTTGCGCGCCCATTGGATCGCGTCCAAGCCTGTCGGCACGCGACCGCCGTCAATATGCACTTCCCAGTGTCCGTTCACCCAGCGCGGATCAATGGCGACCACGATGCATTGGCTGCCGAAGTGCAGCGCGCCTTCTGTGATCAGGCTCGGCTGGCGCACGGCAGCGCTGTTCAGCGAGATTTTATCGGCGCCGGCGCGCAGCGTCGCGCGGATATCCTCAACCGTGCGGATGCCGCCGCCGACGCAAAATGGGATGAAAATTTCCTGTGCCACGCGCTCGACGATGCTCAGCATTGTGTTGCGCCGCTCAACAGACGCTGTGATATCCAGCAGCACAAGCTCATCCGCGCCTTCCCGATCGTAGACGCGCGCCTGCTCAACAGGATCGCCGGCATCGGCGAGATTCACGAAGTTGACGCCTTTCACCACGCGCCCGTCTTTCACATCCAAGCATGGAATGATGCGTTTTGCTAACATATCGCCTCACGCTTCCACCTGCGCAAGGCGAATCGCCTCCGCTAGGTCAATCAAGCCTTCGTAGAGCGCTGTGCCAAGCACCACGCCGTTGATATTGCCCGCGTCGCGCAGCGCGACGATCTCGCCAAGCGCCGTCACGCCGCCTGAGGCGATCACTTGCAAGCCTGTCTCGCGCGCCAGGCGCGCAGTCGCCTCAACATTCACGCCGATCAGCTCGCCATCGCGGCTGACGTCCGTGTAGAGCGCATAGCGCACGCCTTCCACAGCCAGCCACTTGCCCAGCTCAATCGCCGAGACGCCTGTCTCGCGCTGCCAGCCGTGCGTCACCACCAGTCCGTCGCGCGCGTCCAGCGCCACCACGATTGACTCGGCGCCCCAGCGCGCCACCATCGCCGGCACATGCTGTGGATGCTCCACAGCCAGTGTGCCAAGCACCACGCGCGCCGCGCCTTTATCAAAAGCGCGCTGCACGTCTTCTAAGCTGCGCAAGCCGCCGCCGAATTGAATTTGCGCGTCCGTCAAGGCGAGCGCCTCTAGAATCGCCTCGTTATCGTTCGCCTCTGCCAATGCGCCGTCCAAATTGACCACGTGCAGCCATGTCGCGCCTGCTTCGATCCAGCGTTGCGCCACTTGCAACGGATCGTCGCTGTAGACCGTCTGTTGGTTCGGATCGCCTTGCCGCAAGCGCACCACTTTGCCGCCGCGCAAATCCAGCGCTGGATAGATGATCATGCCCTCACAGCTCCAAAAAATTCTTCAGAATGCGCAAGCCTGTCGCATGGCTCTTCTCAGGATGAAACTGCACGCCGTATATGTTGCCGCGCCCGACCACAGCAGGAAAATAGATGCCGTAAGCAGCCTGCGCCAGGACATTCTCAGGCTCGGTCTGCGCATAGTAGCTGTGGACGAAGTAAGCGTAGCTGCCGCTCGGCACGCCTTTCAGCAGGCGCGATCCTTCGTCGTGTTCCAACTGATTCCAACCGATGTGCGGCACCTTCGGTCCGTTCTGCGGAAAACGCACCACGCTGCCGCTCAGCAGACCGAGTCCTTCGTGATTGCCCATCTCGCTGCTGCGCCTGAAGAGCATCTGCATGCCCAAGCAAATGCCTAAGATCGGCACGCCGAGCGCCGCGTAGTTGCGCAGCGGCTCGATAAAATTGCCTTCGCGCAAGCGCGCCATGCCCGCCGAAAACGCGCCGACGCCTGGCAGGATGATCTTGAGCGCATTCTTCAACTCTTCAGGTCTCTGCACAATGTAAGGCGCGGCGCCAAGCCGCGTCAGCGCGTTGACCACGCTGCGCAAGTTCGCCACGCCCGAATCGATCACTGCAACTCGTCCGCTCGTCACGTTGTGATTCCTTCTCTGCGCTGATGGACGTATAGTATAGCAAGCGGCAGCGTGCCTAGCATATCCGTTGAACGATCAATCTTCGAAGAGCGCTTGGATAGCCACGCTGAAGCCTGCTAGCGCGCCGCTGCCTTCCAAGCGCTCCGCGCCGCTGAAAATACGGCTGCCGTGCAGGTCGGCGTACACATGCACGCTGCGCGTGTTCGGATAGACGAGCCAGACCGTCTCGACGCCGAAGCGCAGCCATTCCGCCACTTTTTCCGTCAGCGCTGCGCTGCGGTCGCTCGGCGAGACCACTTCGACGACCAAGTCAGGCACAATCTGCAAAAAGCCGCTCGGCAAGCCTTCAGGCGGCACTTTCTCAGCGCGGATGAAGGCGACATCTGCGCCGCGCACAGTGTGTGCATCGCCGCGCACGTAAAAACCTACTTCACCTACTAAGACCTGCCCGAGTTTATGCTGTCGCACATAATTCCATAACAGCGCGCCGATAGTCGTCTCAATTGCGCCGTGCAGACCGCCTGTTGGTGTCATCTCGACCAGCGTCCCGTCAATCAGCTCGTAGCTTCTGCCCGTCTCAGCTTGAATTTCTAACAGGTCATCGCCTGTCAGCTTGACGCGCGTTTGTGTTTCGCTCATAGGCACCTCAGCTCTCAAAAAAGGCTTGGACAGGCACGTTGAAGCCTGCCAACGCGCCGCTGCCTTCCAAACGCTCCGCGCCGCTGAAAATGCGGCTGCCGTGCAGGTCAGCGTACACATGCACGCTGCGCGTGTTCGGATAGACGAGCCAGACCGTCTCAACGCCGAAGCGCAGCCATTCCGCCACTTTTTCCGTCAGCGCTGCGCTGCGGTCGCTCGGTGAGACCACTTCGACGACCAAGTCAGGCGCAAGCGCGCTGAAACCTTTAGGCAAACCTGCCTCAGGAATTTTGGCGGCGCTGATGAAAGCGATATCGGCAGCGCGCACTGTGTATGGATCGTTGCGCGTGCAAAAACCGACCTCGCCGACTAGCACTTTGCCCAGACGCCGCTCGCGGACGTGCAGATTGAGCGCGAAGGCGATGTTATCGCAGATCGCGCCGTGTGGCATTCCCGTCGGCGTCATCTCGATCAGCGTCCCGTCAATCAGTTCGTAGCTTCTGCCCGTCTCAGCTTGAATTTCTAACAGGTCATCGCCTGTCAG
>DAOTWB010000153.1:0-34287 GCA_034436235.1 Anaerolineae bacterium | reverse complement strand
GCCAAGCGCCAAAAAACCTCGAAAAACTGTCACGGCATCCCAGACATCGTTGCGCTGCGAAGCGAGACCTTGTGCCTGATTGCCCAAATGCGTCAAGTCCCACCACAGATCGCGGAAGAAAATCATGATCACGCCTGCGCCAATCGCGAAGATCACGACAAGCCAGACTAAGAGCATACCCAGAAGCCTCACGAACTCAACTGAGCGAGCTGTGCTGCGAAGCGGAGAAGCGTTGCGCTCTAAATTTAGCAGGCTGAGCGTAGATTGCAAAGCGCGCTGCGAGCGGCTATAGTCATCCGCCGAGCGATACTGAGCAAGAGGAGAAGAGTGAAATGCGCCGAGCCTTTGTGTTGGTCTTATGTGTGGCGCTGTGCAGCGTGTTGTGGTTGAGTCGTACAGCAGTACCGAGCGCCCGCGCTGAAGAGCGGAGCGCCTGCCGCGCTCTGGAGGAAGAAGGCATTGCCGCCGCGGCGCGCGCCTGCGCCGCCGCGGGCGCGGATACAGCCTGTTATGGACATACAGGCGTGGTGGCGAGCAGCGCCGAAGGCGTCGCGCTCAGCAACATCGGGCAGATCGTGCCGCTCGCTCAGCTGCAAGGGCTGACCACAGAGGCAGCCAGCCTTGAGCGCGGCACATGGGGCATCGCTGTGCTGAATATCCAAGCGGGCTTGCCCGAAGGCGCAGCAGGCGTGCGCGCCGCGCTCTTCGGCGACTCAATGCTGACCTCAGCCGCCCGCCCTGAAGCGGCGACGACAAAAACGCTGCCCGTGCGCACCTTCGACGATCTGCCCGTCTTGCTGCGCGCCGGCGCCAGCAAGAACTTCCCGCAGATCGCGCGCCTGACTTTCAATCAAGAAGGCGCGGCGGACGCGCGCAACGCGCAGAATACGTGGGTGCGCGTGCGGCTCGGTGAGCTGGTCGGCTGGGCGTCGGTCAATCAAATTCGCTTGGACGGCGACATCGAGTCGTTACCGATCCGCGATGAGCGCGACATCCTGCCCGATTTTCTCTACACAGCGCCGATGCAAGCGATGACGCTCAGCAATGTGCCGCCGCGCGGCAAACCTGCCTGCCCAGAAGCCGCCAGCGGCTTGCTTTTGCAGCGCAGCGCTGAGGCAGGCGCGACGCCTGTGCGTTTGATGGTCAACGGCGTTGAGCTGAGCTTTTTGAGCGCCACGCTCGCCTTGCGCGCCGCGCCAAACGACAATCTGGACGTGATGGTGATTGATGGCGTGGTGACCGTGCGATCCTTCGGCGCTGAGGCGACGCTCGCCGATGGCGAGATGCTGCAAGTGCGCATCGGCGGCGCAAACGGTCTGACGGCGCTCGCCGCGCCGAAGGAGAAGACGCGCTTGCCTTTCGCGGCAGTGGAAGGCGTGCCGTTGACGCTGATGCCGAAGGCGCTCTCGTGCTTGGCAGGCGTCCTGCCCGGCGATGCGCGCGTGGCAGCGCGCTCAGGTCCGAGCGAGAAGGAATTCACCTCACTCTTCTTCATGAGTCCTGCTCAGACCTACGCAGTGGAAGGCTGGAACGCCGACTCGGCGGGCGGAAAATGGTGGAAGCTGCGCAACGACAAGCGCGCTGAGCACTGGGTGCCGCAGAGCGCCGTGCGCACAGTAGGCGCGTGCGATCGGCTGGAGCGCGTCGAGGTCGGTGTGCAGGCGAGCGGCGGCGAAGCGGCAGGCGGCGTGCCGGGCGGCGGCGGCTTCGCGCCAAGCGCGCGCACCATCTGGAACGCTGAGGTCGGTCCTGATCAGCTGATCGGCAATTGCAAGCTGGGCGTGCTGAACTATTGCGCGCACATGGTCGCCATTGCGCCAAACGGCAGCGGTCTGACCTATCGCGGGCAGGAGATCGTGCCATACAATCTGAGGCGCATCCGCGAGAACGTCTACGTCTACGAAGGTCGCAACGGCATGAACAACGGACGCATCAGTCTGGTGCTGACCTTCACCAGCCCAACAACGTACACACTGACTCAAACGCTGATCCTTGACGCCGATCCTGAATGCCAGCATGTGAACGTGGTCAATGCCACATTACGTTAGCTTTGTTGAGATGGAGTGAGTGGCTTATGTGGCGGAAATTGCTTTTGGCAGGCATTGCGTTGCTCCTGATGGCGACGGTAGCGGCGCCGCATGGCGTCACGGCGCAAGAAAGCGAGGTCGCCTACGCTTGGACAGAGACTCAGACCAACATTCGCACAGGTCCTGGCACGCGATATGAGATCATCGCGACACTGGAGATCGGCGTGCAGCTGGTCATCGAGGCGCGCAACGCGGATACCAGCTGGATTTTGCTGCGCGGCGAGAACGGTCTGCGCGGTTGGGGAAAAACGCGCCTGTTCAGGCTCTCAGGGAATGTGCAGCTGCGGCAGTTGCCTGTCAGCACGGAAATTCTCAACCGCGCTGAAGTGGCAGGCGTCACGCCGCCTGACAACGTGCGTCCGCCGAACGTGAGCGGCACAGCGCCGCTGAACGCGCCGTTTGTGCCGCAGATCAGCGGCAGCGTGCGCGCCGCGATGCGCGCTGTGGTCGCCAAAGGGCGCGCGCTGGGCAACAATCCGCGCGTCTTCTCCAAAGTTGGCGATTGCATGACGGATCATCCGCAATTCTTGAATCCATTCGCTTGGGGACAGTACGACTTAGGTCAGTATGCCTACTTGCAGGCGACCATTGACTATTTCAACGTCAAGCCGCGCGATGATGTAGGCAGCTCTTGGGATGCGAACAGCGTGGCAGCCAACAACGGCTTCAACTCAAGCGCAGTGCGCGAGTCGCAATGGGCGAATCCTGCGCTCTGTCAGCCGAATGAGCGTCCTTTGGCGTGCGAATATCGGCTGAACAAGCCTGCCGTGGCAGTCATCATGTTCGGCATTGCCGATGTGCTGGTCATGACGCCGCAGCAATTCTATCGCTTCATGCGCAACATCGTGGAAGATTCGCTGGCGGCAGGCGTAGTGCCGCTGCTCAGCACCTTCCCAGAGAATCCATCGGTGCCGCAGCTCTCGCGCCAAGTGAATCAGATGGTGCTGGCGCTGGCGCGCGAGAAGAACGTGCCGATCATGAACTTCGCCGATGCTGTCAAGAATCTGCCGAACGGCGGCTTGGAAGCGGACGGCATTCATCTCTCGTTGCCGCCAGGCTTGGCGACCGTCTTCACGCCCGAAAATCTGCAATACGGCATGACTGTGCGCAACCTGCTCGTGTTGCAAGCGCTGGATGTGATCCGACGCGAGATTTTGAACTGACTCACACGCGGCGCATGGGCGAGGAAATCGCTCATGCGCCTTGAAAGGCTGATCCATGACGAGCAACTCACACCAAGAGCCATTCACTGCGCTCGCCGATGTCTATAAGGTCAGCGGACTCGCTGAATACAGCGCCAAGCTGGCAGAGCAGTTGCTGGACTTCCTATACAGCCAGAATTGGTCGGGCAGCCAGATGCTGGACTTAGCGACAGGTATTGGCGAAGTGCCGTGTTGGTTCGCTTCGCAAAATGTGCGCGCCATCGGCGTGGATAGCTCAGCGGCGATGCTCAAACACGCGCGCGCCACAGCCGAGTCGCAAGACCTTGCCGCCAGTTTTGTGCAAGCAGATATACGCACCTATCGCGCCGAGCAGCCTGCCGATCTGGTGCTGTGCATTGGCGGCTCGCTGAACTACCTGCCAAGCCTGAACGACCTGAGCGCAGTCTTCCGCGTAGCCGCTGCCGCTTGCGCGCCAAACAAGCCGTTCATCTTCGACCTGCAGACCATTCACGGCTTGGCGCGCACGCCTGCCGAGCGCGTCCTCGCCGATGGCGAGCAGCATTTCATCGCCACGCGCAACACTTTCAGCTACGAGACGCTCAGCCTGAGCGTGCGCTACACTATCTTCCAATGCACGACGGCGTGGCGACGTGCTGAAGAGACGCACATCTTGCGCGGCTATCCTGTGCAAGCTGTGCAGCGCCTGCTGAGCAGTGTAGGCTTCACGCTGGAGCAGAGCCTGAGCCTTGACTTTGCGCCGATCACGGCGACCACAAACGAGGACATGCTGCTCTTTGTGGCGCGCCGCACCTGAGAAAGGCTGTTTTGAGCCATGCGAAATCCTGCCGCGATCATTTTTCTGGTCTTATTCGCTATGACGACGCTGCTCACGTATCTCTCAGTGCGGCGGCGTTGGTTGTCGCTCTCAGCAAGCACAATTCTCGGCGTCACCAGCGCGTCGCTGTGCTTTGTCCTGTTCATGTTCTCGCAAAACGGCAATCTGTTGCAGGCGCTGGTGTTCGGCACGCTGATCGGAACAGTCTTCAGCGTTTTGACCGTCTCGGCAGCAGGCTACTTCCGCGCTAACGCTGCCAAGCCGTCCGCTCTGCTTGAGCTGCGCGAGCAGCCGCCTGCCGATCAGTGATGTTTTTCATTACGATCGCGTGAAAAAATTGCTTGTCCTGAGGAGTTTAGCGCTATGATTAGCTAAAGGCTAGAGTGACCTCGTAAAGTTAGTTGAGTGGCTGAGAGATTCCGATGCGATTTGCGACACCTGCAGCGCTGCTCCTAGCGCTTTTGATACCATTTTTCGTCTGGTATGGCTTGCCGCGCCTGCCTTACCGCCGCCGTCGCGATACTGCCAGCTTGATCTTGCGGCTGATTATCGTGACGCTGATCATCCTGAGCTTGGCAGGGCTGCAAGCCGCCCAAGCATCCGATAAATTGGCGGTTGTTTTTTTGGTGGATGCCTCGGATAGCATTGACGCGGCGGCGCGTGCGCAGGCAGAACAGTACATCCGCGAGGCGATGGCGCGCATGACGCCCGATGATCGGGCAGGAATCGTCGTCTTCGGCAAGAACGCGCTCGTGGAGCGTCCTGTCTCGGCGGCGAAGGAATTCAGCGGCATTGCCTCGGCGCCTGTTCGCCTCGATACCAACATCGCTGAGGCAATTCGGCTTGGCTTGGCGATGTTCCCTGCGGATGCCGCGCGCCGACTCGTCATCCTGAGCGACGGCGTGGAGACGCTCGGCAACGCGGTTGAGGCGGCGCGCCTTGCGGCGGCGCTCGGTGTGCAGATTGACATCGTGCCACTGCGCCGCTCGCCAAGCCCTGAGGTGCTGATCAGCGACCTGCGCCTGCCTTCCAGAGTCAACCAAGGCGAGGAATTTGATCTCGGTGTGACCATCGAGAGCCAAGTGGCAACGCCTGCCAACATCACTGTGCTTTCGCGCGGCACGCTGATCCGCACTGTGACGGTCAACTTGCAAGCAGGCGTCAATAACTTCGTCCTCTCGCCGCTGCGCGTGCCGCAGCAAGGCTTCACCGACCTGCAAGTGCGCGTCGATCCGTTGCAAGCTGAGCAGACCGACACTTTCTATCAGAACAACGCCTTATCAGGTTTTGTTGAAGTGACCGGTCCGCCGCGCGTGCTGATCATCGCCAAGCAGCCTGAGGAAGCGATGGCGCTGCTGCCCGCCATGCGCGAAGCAGGTCTGACAGTGGATATCCAAGCGCCTGCCGATCTGCCCATCGGCATTGCGCCGCTGGCTGCTTATAAGGCTGTGGTGCTGGCAAACGTGCCTGCCGTTGACCTGAACGAGCAGCGGATGCGCGTTCTGCAATCCTATGTGCGCGACTTGGGCGGCGGCTTGGTCGTGATCGGCGGACCGGATAGCTACGGCGTTGGCGGCTACTATCAGACGCCGCTCGAAGAGACCTTGCCGCTGGAGATGCAGTTGAAAGATCAGCAGCGCATTCCGCGCCTGACTATCATTTATGTCATTGACCGCTCAGGCAGTATGGAGATGGCTAGTCCGAGCGGCGTGACGTTGCTTGAGCTGGCGAAGGAAGCGGCGCGGCGCTCGATCAATTTCTTGTTCGAGCGCGATAGAGCAGGCGTGCTGAGCTTCGATAGCAATCCGCAATGGTTGGTGCCGATTCAATACGTCGCCAATCGCGCGGCGATCATCCAGCAGATTGGCGCGCTGCGCCCTGGCGGCGGCACAGATATCTACGCAGCAGTGCGCGAGCTGCTGCGCACGCTGCCCAGCGATCCGTCCACGCTCAAGCACGTCATCTTGCTGACGGACGGCATCGCCGATGAAGCGGGCATCGTGGAGACCGTGCGCATTATGAACGAGCAGCACGGCATCACCTTCACTTCCATTGGCATCGGCATGAGCGTCCCGCCGTTCATGCAAGAGATCGCGCGCGTTGGCAAGGGCGCGTATTATAACCTTGTGGATGTGCAAAACATCCCGCAAATCTTCGCCGCTGAGACCGTGCTTGCCACGCGCTCATACATCATCGAAGAGCCTTTTGTGCCTGTGCTGACTGCCAACAGTCCGATCATGAGCGGCATTCAAGCCGTGCCGCCTTTGCTGGGCTACGTGGCGACAAGCGCCAAGCCAACGGCGACTGTGATCCTGAGCGCGCCTGTGCAAGGCTACAACGATCCGCTTTTGGCGTCTTGGCAGTATGGACTTGGGCGTGTGGTAGCTTGGACATCGGACGCCACGGCGCGCTGGTCACAAGCGTGGACGGAATGGGAAGGCTTTCAGCGCTTTTGGAGTCAAGTCATCCGCTGGACGATTCTGGAAGGGCTGAACAGCGCACTTGACGCGCGAGTCGAGCAGCGCGACGGACGCTCTGTGCTGATCGTCGAGGCGCGCGACGATCAGGGCGCCTTCTTGAACGGCTTGACGCTGAACGGCTCTGTCGTCGATCCAATGCTGGGCGGTCAGAACATCACCTTGCGGCAAGTGGCGCCAGGACGCTATGAGGCTGAATTTGACGCAAATCGAGAAGGCGCGTATTTTATCCGTGTGGCAGGTGCGCAAGGTTCGGCAGACGGTATAGGCGTGGCACAGACGACAGGCTGGGTGCTGAGCTATTCGCCTGAATATCGCCTGCGCGAGACGGATACCGCGCTCCTAGAGACCATTGCGGAGCTGACCGGCGGACGTAACATCGCCGACTCGACCGAGCGCGCTTTCCGTCGCGAGGCAGTAGAAGCGCGCGGCGCTGCTTCGCTGGCGCCGTGGCTATTGCTGATCGCGTTGTTGCTCCTGCCATTTGATATCGCCGTGCGGCGCGTGGTGATCACACCAACTGACCTGCAGAAGTTGCGCGCATGGCTGCAGAAGCGGCTCGGGCTGCGCATTGGCGATGCGCAGGCAGCGCAGGTGCAATCGGCGCGCATTGCGGCGCTCAAAGGCGCTAAAGTGCGCGCCACTAGCAGCGCGTCCGCTGTGAGCAGCGGCGACTCGCGCCCTGCTGCCGCCAGTGAGCCGAGCGCACCGCAGGCAGCCGCTGCCAGTGCGCCCAGTGTGCCAAAAGAGGCGTCTAGACCGCCTGCCGTGCCACAATCGCCTGCGCAGAGCGGCGCTTTGGCGGCGCGCTTGGCGGAAAAACGCCGCCAACAACGTAAGGATGACAACTGAGGCATGATCACGCTGAAACGTTCGCTCTTCATCTGCATTCTGCTGATCGGTCTGGTCGCTTGCCAGAACGGCATCGGACCTGGCGGCACGCCTATCGTGGTCTTCCCGACGGCAGGCTCGCCGCCGCCGACCTTTCCTGGCGCCGCGACCTTGCCGCCCGGCTTTCCCACGCAGCCGCCGAATCCATTCGCCACGCCGACGCTCAGCAGCGTGCTAGAGCCGAACTGGAATCCGATCCGCCCTGAATTTCCCGGCGCCGCTTGGCGCACGTTTACCTTCAGGAACTTTCAAGGCGCCAGCGTCGGTGTGGTGGTGGTGCGCATCGATCCGCGTCTCTCGACGCTGCGCGTGCATCACCTGCCCGGTCAGGCGCGGACGATTCAGCAGTGGCAGCAGTTGCTGCCGAACGCGCTCGCCATTGTGAACGCCAATTACTTCGATACCAACAATCGCCCGCTCGGCTTGGTGGTGGCAGATGGCGGCTTTTTCGGGCAGATCATCCCGCGCAACGATGCAGGCGTCTTTCAGGTGAAAGATGGCGTGCCGCGCGTGCGCTCGCTATGGCTTGAGCCGTTCCGTCAGGGCGAACAGTTTCAGCAGGCTGTGCAAGCCTTCCCAATGTTGATGTCTTACGGCTATGTGGCGCCGATCAATCCTGATGTGGCGCAGGTGCGCGCCGCGCGCACTGCGATCGCGCAGGATAAGCTAGGGCGCATCCTGTTCATCGTGACGGTCTATGCAGGCGTCACGCTCGGCGAGCTGGCGAATTGGCTCGGCAACAGCAACCTGAACATCGATTTCGCGCTGAATCTAGACGGCGGCTCGTCCACTAGCCTGTACATCGCCACAGGCGGACCGAACCAATTCGTCCCTAGCCTGAAGGCTGTGCCTGTGGTGATCGCGCTCTATGCGCGTTAGCGCGGTGCGCCGATGAGCATTCCAATTGGCATTTTGACGCCTGACGGCTTGCAAGAAGCGCCATACAGCGCCGATTCGTTAGCGGCGGCAGTGCCATTTGAGCCTGAAGGCGTGTACACGATCACGCGCACCTTCAATCGCGATCAGGTCTTGATGCTAGATGAGCATCTGGATCGTCTGGAAGAATCGGCGCGCTTGGAGAACATTCCGCTGCGCTTGGATCGCGCTGCGTTGCGCGCCGCCTTGCGGACGTTGATCGAGCGCGGCGGCTATCCTGAGTCGCGCTTTCGGATCACAGTGCCGCGCGTGCAACCTGATCGCTTGTATCTGAGCGTCGAGCCGTTCACGCCGCTGCCAGCAGAGCTGATCCAGCAAGGTGTGCGCGTGGCGACTGTGCCATTGGCGCGGCACAATCCTGCCGCCAAGACGACCGCTTGGATGAGCCAGCGCAAGGCTGCCGCCTTGCCCGAAGGTGTCTATGAAGGCGTGCTGGTCTCGCCTGACGGCTTCCTATTGGAAGGCTTGAGCAGCAATTTCTATGCTGTGATGGACGGCGCTCTGCGCACGGCAGGCAAAGGCGTGCTGAGCGGCATTGCGCGGCGCGCTTTGCTATCGCTGGCGCCGAACTATCTGCCTGTGCGCCTTGAGCCAATTCACAAGACTGAGCTGTGGGCAGTGGAAGAGGCATTTTTGACCAGCGCGTCGCGCGGTGTGGTGCCGATCGTCATGATAGACGGGCAGGTCATCGCCGATGGCAAGCCGGGCGCTCAGACCATGTGGCTGCGCGCGGCGTATGAAGAATGGGCGCAGGCGCATCTGACGCCGTTGTGATACCTTGAAAACTAGCGCTGTACACAGCTGACTTGGCGTGCTACAATTCACGATTGCTTAGAGACGGCAGAACGCCGCGAGAGAAGGAAGCCAAATGCCTGAGACAATTCAAGATAACGTCGTGGTCGCCCTTGCGTACACGCTCAAGTTGGAGAATGGCGATATCGTAGATGAAGCAGACGCCGACGATCCGCTGGAGTATTTGCACGGCGCCAACAACATCATTCCCGGTCTAGAGCGCGCGCTGACAGGAATGCGCGTCGGCGAGACCAAACAGATTCAAGTGGCGCCTGCCGATGGCTACGGCGACTACGATCCAGAAGACATCGAGATCGTGCCGCGCCGCCAGTTCCCTGACGATGCGCCGTTAGCTGTCGGCATGGCGGTGACTTTGGCGGATAACGATGATAATTACATCGAAGCCGTCATCAGCGCGATGGACGCTGAGAACGTCACGCTCGATTACAACCATCCGCTCGCCGGCAAGATGCTCTTCTTCGATGTCAAAGTGCTGGGCATTCGCGATGCGACGCAGGAAGAGATCGCGCATGGTCACGTTCACGGCACGTTCTTCGACATTGACGATGAGCTTGACGATGATTTTGACGACGAGGAAGACTTCGACGATTTCGATGACTTCGATGATGAAGAAGACCTCGACGACGAAGAAGAAGACTTCGGCGCGCTGCGCAAAAACTGATTGCGCTGACCATGCCGCCTCTGCTCTTAGGCTCTAGCTCGGCGCGCCGTCGCGCCTTGATCGCTGCGGTCGGGCTATCTTGTGAGGTAGCTCGACCTGATGTTGATGAGAGTCCGTTACCTGCCGAGCCGCCTGACGCTTACGTGCTGCGCTTGTGCCGCGCCAAGGCGATGGCGCTGCCGCCTGAGCGCCTGATTCCTGAGACCTACGCCCTGACCGCCGATACAACCGTCGCGCTGGACGGCGCGATCATCGGCAAGCCTGAGACGCCTGATGAAGCGCGCGCGATGTTGCGTGCGCTGCGCGGCAGGTCGCATCAGGTGTACACAGGCGTCGCCCTGCGCGATTTTGCCACTGGCGAAGTGCAGACTGCGCTGGTCGTCACCACTGTCCACATGCGCGATTACACTGATGAAGAGATCGAGGCGTACATTGCGCGCGGCGAGCCGTTCGATAAAGCAGGCGGCTACGGCGTGCAAGATATGCGCTTCAGACCTGTGCAGCAGATTGAAGGCTGCCTGACCAATGTGATCGGTCTGCCGCTGTGCGCTGTGAGCGCCATGCTGCGCGCCAAGGGCGTCGCCGTGCCACAGGCGCCTGCTTGTTCTCCACAAAACCTGCCCTGCACAATTGACGCGCACATCGCTGACGCCTCAGGCTGAGCTGACTCGATCTGTGCGCACAGCTGCGCTATACTCTCGGCGCGTCAAGGTCTCACACACGATAGAAAGTGAAGGCTATGCAGACTTTCGCTCAAGCGCAGCTGCTCAGAGTCCTGCCGCTTGCGCTACGGCTCAGCAGCGCGGTCATCCTGCTCGCTCTCTCTGCCAAAATCACGATCACGTTGCCGTTCACGCCTGTGCCGATCACGTTTCAGGTCTTGGCAGTCTTGCTGATCGGCTTGACGCTGGGCAGCCGTGAGGCAGCGGCGAGCGTATTCGCTTATCTCGCCGCGATCGCCTCAGGCTTGCCGCTTGACGCGCGCGGATTGGGCGCAGCGGCGTTCGCAGGACCGACGGCGGGCTACTTGATCGCCTTTTTGCCAGCTGCCATGCTGGCAGGGCTTGGTCGCGGACGCGGCACATGGCAAGCCTTTGGCATCGCCTGCCTTGCTGTGATGGTCGTTTACGCGGGCGGCGCGCTGGTCATGCGCGGCTTTGTAGGCAGCTGGCAACGCGCTATCGCGCTAGGCGTGGCGCCTTTCATCTTGGCGGATTTCGGCAAAGCGCTCTTAGCAGTGGCGCTCATCCGTCTGGGACGCGCCCGCCATCTGCAAGGGCTGCTATAAAAACATACGTTTAGCGTTCAAAAAAGGAGTTTTGCGGTATGGCTAGACCTGTCACTTTGTTCACAGGGCAATGGGCAGATTTGCCGCTGAGCGTCTTGGCTGAGAGAGCGGCGGCTTGGGGCTATGATGGACTCGAACTCGCCTGCTGGGGCGATCATTTCGAGGTCTCGCGCGCGCTGAGCGAAGATGGGTACGTCCAATCGCGCTTGGATATCCTCGCCAAGCACGGCTTGCGCTGTTTCGCGATCAGCAATCACTTGGTCGGGCAGTGCGTGTGCGATCCAATTGACGAGCGCCACAAGAGCATTTTGCCGCCGCACGTCTGGGGCGATGGCGAGCCTGAAGGCGTCCGTCAGCGCGCCGCGCAAGAGATGATGAACACGGCGCGCGCCGCTGCTAAGCTCGGCGTCAAGGTTGTGAACGGCTTCACGGGCAGCAGCGTGTGGCACTTGCTCTATCGCTTTCCGCCGACCAGTGACGCGATGATCGAAGCGGGCTACGCCGATTTCGCCGCGCGCTGGAATCCAATTCTCGATGTTTTTGACGAGGTAGGCGTTCGCTTCGCGCTTGAGGTGCATCCGACTGAGATCGCTTACGATATCGTCACGACGCACAAAGCGCTGGAAGCGATCAATCGCCGTCCTGCCTTCGGCATCAATTTCGATCCGAGCCATCTCAACCATCAATTTGTAGATTCAGTCGCCTTCATCGAGGAATTCGCCGATCGCATCTATCACGTCCACATCAAGGATTCGCTCAAGCGTCTCGATGGACGGCGCAGCATTCTCGGCTCGCATTTAGGCTTCGGAGATCGGCGGCGCGGCTGGGATTTCGTCTCGCCAGGGCGTGGCGAGATCAACTTTGAGCAGATCGTGCGCAGCCTGAACGCGATAGGCTATACAGGTCCGCTCTCGGTTGAGTGGGAAGATAGCGGCATGCAACGTGAGCTGGGCGCCGCTGAAGCTGTGCAAGTGGTGCGGCGCGCCGATATCTCGCCTTCTGCAGTCGCTTTCGATGCCGCTTTTCAGAAAGAATAGCGCTGATCAGCGGCGCAGCAGGTTTTGATAGGTCTGCGGCAGATACGGCGTGAGAACGTCCGTGAAGTAAGGGCCCATCGGCAGGTCGTTGCCGCCTAAATTCGGAATCGCCGCGCCGCGCAGAACCACCACGCCTTTCAGGCACGCGCCAATCGAGATGAACGAGCCATCGGCGCGTGCCACCAAAAAGCGCACATGGTCGGGACAATTGAAATCGGGCGCTGTGATCGCTTGCGCAATGTTGAAGGCAGTGATGAATTGCTGCATCTCCAGTGTATCAGCGTTTATCGGCGCGCTGCGCACGTAGCTGCCTGTGATCGGATCCAGCACTTCCAGCACAAGCGCTTGCATGCCTTCTAAGTTGGCGTCAACGTATGGATTGAGGAAGCTGCCGATCCTAGACGGATCGTTAGGCGGCAAGGGCGTGATCTCAGGCGTGGCGGTCACGATGATCGGCGTGACGGTCGCAGCGACGTTGAGCGTCGGCGTGCTTGGGCGCGGAATGGCGCTCTCTGAAAGCAGAATCAGCAAGCACAGGCTGGGCAGACAGAAGCCGCCGATCATGCCGACAGCGAACAGCGCGCCTAAGATGAGCGGATCGCGCGGTAGCCAAGGCGGCAACGGCGCCATGATATCATCGAGCAGGCGGCGCGGCGCGCGTTCAGCTCTGGGCGCGCCGAGATAGTCCTCAGGTCTGTATGCGCGCGGCTCAGGCTCATGCGGCGGTTGTTCAGGCGGCTGATTGCGATAAAATTGACTCATGGCTCGGTTGTGCCTTATTCAGGTAGGCGATACGCGCTGAAGATACCGTATTTTAGCACGCGGAATGGAGTGTTGGATGACACCTGAACAGATTGAGCGCCATCTAGACCGTCTGTTGCTCTCGGTCACTAAGCCGGGACGCTACGTCGGCGGCGAGTACAACAGCGTTCGGAAGGACTGGGAAGCGGTCTCTTTTCGAGCGGCGCTCGCCTTCCCTGATATCTACGATTTAGGCATGTCCAACCTCGGACTGATGATCCTGTACGATATCTTCAACAAACAGCCCGATATGTTGGCAGAGCGCACGTACAGTCCATGGTTGGATATGGAAGCGCTGATGCGGCAGCACGGCATTCCGCTCTACAGCCTTGAGAGCAAACGTCCGATCCGCGACTTCGACCTGTTCGGCATCAGCCTGCCCTATGAGCAGCTCTACACAAACGCGCTGAACCTGATCGACCTTTCAGGGATGCCTGTGCTTGCCGCTGAGCGCGATGAGCGCTATCCGCTCGTCATCGCCGGCGGACACGCCTGCTACAATCCTGAGCCGATGGCTGACTTCATTGACGCATTCGTGATCGGCGAAGGCGAGGAGATCATCCTCGATATCGCGCGGATGCTGATGGCGACGCGCGGCAAGCCGCGCTATGAGCAGTTGCGCGCGCTGGCGAAGGTGCAAGGCATTTACGTGCCGCGCTTTTACAACGTGCGCTATCACGCCGATGGCACAATCGCCTCAGTGACGCCAAACGTGCCTGAAGCGCCGCCGAAAGTCCTGAAGCGCATTGTGCCGATCCTACCTGAGCCGTTCACGCGCTTCATCGTGCCGAACGTGGATACTGTCCACAACCGCGCGCCGATTGAGATCATGCGCGGCTGCACGCGCGGCTGCCGTTTTTGCCACGCCGGCATGGTCACGCGCCCTGTGCGCGAGCGCAGCGTTGAGGAAGTGGTGGCAGCGGTCGATCAGGTTGTGCGCAACACAGGCTTTGAAGAGATCGGGCTGCTCTCGCTCTCCTCATCGGATTACACGCACGTCAAGCGCTTGGTGCGCGAGATCGGCGATCGCTGGGGCGCGCAAGGCTTGAGCATCGGATTGCCCAGCTTGCGCATTGAGACCATGAGCGCCGATCTGATGGACGCGCTGCGCGATACGCGGCGCAGTGGCTTCACGCTGGCGCCTGAGGCTGCCACTGAGAAAATGCGCGATATCATCAACAAATACGTGCCTGATGCGCAAGTGCTGGAGACGGCGCAAGAAATTTACAAGCGCGGCTGGCGCACGATCAAGCTGTATTTCATGATCGGTCATCCGAGCGAGACGCTCGAAGACGTGCAGGCGATCGCCGATCTCTCAAAGGCAGTCCTCGCGCAGGGACGCAAGTTTCACGGCAACAAGGCGAGCGTCAACGTTGGCGTCAGCACCTTCATTCCCAAGCCGCACACGCCTTTCCAGTGGTCGCCATTGGATAGCCTTGAGCAGATATACGCCAAGCAGGAGCTGCTCAAGCGCGAGCTGCGCGGTAACGGCTTGCGCCTGCGCTGGAATAATCCGCAAGAGACGCTCTTCGAAGGCTTTCTCTCGCGCGGAGATCGGCGCTTAGGCGCGGTGATCCTGCGCGCTTGGCGCAACGGCGCAAAGTTTGATGCATGGCAGGACGAACACAAGCCTGAGGTCTGGCGCGACGCCTTTACCGCTGAAGGCTTGTCCATTGATTTCTACACACATCGTCCGCGTCCGCTCGATGAAGTTTTCCCATGGGATCACATTGACGTGGCGGTCAAGAAGAAGTTCCTGCTTGAGGACTACTTGATGTCTCAGCGCGGCGAGACGCGCGTGGATTGCCGCAACCGATGCTTCGCTTGTGGCATTCTGCCCAAGTTCGCCGAGACGCGCAGCCAGACGCCTGCTGAGGCGTGGAAATGTCCGCCTGTGAAGCCGAAAGCAGCGCGCGGCGCGCCGTTGCCGCCATCCGATGAGATCATCCCGCTTTTGCCTGTGAGCTGATGATGAGGCGCGGTATGTTTTCGGACGCCGCGCCTGCTTTCACCTGTGAAGGATGTGCGCTGATGTGCTATGATTTCGCCGCGCTGCCCTTCGGAAGCGTGAGCAGCGCGCCGCATGAAAGTAGGATGCATTCCGTGTCGGATCAGGTCTCAGAGCTGCCTACAACGGCTGACCGTCCATTTCTCTCAATCATCATTCCTGCGCTCAACGAAGCGCTGCGCCTGCCCGAGAGCCTGCGCAAGATCGATGCTTTCCTGAAGCAACAATCTTACAGCGCTGAGGTGATCGTGGTGGAGAACGGCAGCACGGACGACACGGTCGGTGTGGTGCGCGCCTTCATGCAGACTCATCCGTACGTGCGCCTGTTCGAAGGCGAGCCGCGCGGCAAAGGTCGCGCTGTGCGGCGCGGCATGTTGGCTGCGCGCGGCGCGTATCGCTTCTTGTGCGATGCCGATCTCTCAATGCCGATTGAAGAGGTCAACAAGTTTTTGCCGCCTGCGCTGGAAGGCTACGATGTGGTCATCGGCTCGCGCGAGGCGAAAGGCGCGCGGCGCTACAACGAGCCGTGGCATCGGCATGTGATGGGACGAGTCAACAACTGGCTCATCAAGCTACTCGCCGTGCGCGGCTTCGAGGATACGCAATGCGGCTTCAAGGCGTTCACGGCGCACGCCGCTGAGGATTTGTTCGGCGTGAGCGTGATCAACGGCATCGGCTTCGATGTTGAAATCTTGTTCCTCGCCAAGCAGCGCGGCTATCGCATCGCTGAAGTGCCGATCAACTGGTACTTCGATCCTGATAGCCGCATGCGCTTGGTCAAAGATTCGCTCGGCATCCTTCGTGAAATTTTTGCGATACGCCGCAACTGGCGCGACGGACTTTACGCAAAGCGCACTTGACGCGATATTGCCTGACAAAGGCGCTCTCAGGCAGCTGATCCGCTCCACTGCCTCATTATGCGATTGTTATTCAAATATCAGGAAAATATAAAAAGATTGTGCAGTTTCTTAAACAAATGCCCTTCTTTACAAAATTCATTTTATACTTGATTTTGTGAAAATCGTGCAGACGACGTTGAGCAAAGAAAGCCTTTTAGAGAGGAGAAGTGCGCGGTAGCGAAGCGCACAACGCAAAACCAATGAATCACAAGCGACTGTATGTAGGTGATCTTCCCGCTGAAGTGACCGAAGAGCATCTGAGCGAGCTGTTCGCTGAGATTGGCGATATCGAGGCGATCAATCTGGTGCGCAACACAAAGCATGGCTTGCACGGCTTTGCCTTTGTGGAGATGGCTGAGCCAGAGGCAGCGCGCCTTGCCGCACAACGCTTGAACGGTCGCACGCTATACGGCTCACGGCTGATCGTTTACACAGTGCCGCCGCGCAGCCGTCCACGCACGGCGCCACGCACCTGAGCGAGCCTGTCGCGCAGAGGCGGCAATTTGCCGCCTCTGTTGTCGCTATTCATCGCCAGGCAGCCCGAAGGTATAGACGCGCTTTTTGGCGTCCAATGCCAACTGAAGTTGCGTCGTGCCTTCGGCAGGATTCTTCGAGCGCCGCACGCGCCAAGTGGCGCGAATATCCTTGACGAAGCTCGCCAATAGCTCAAACGCCAGATAGTCGAAATCCGTCGTAGCGATGGCGTCCGCCATGCGAGGCCAGCCGTAGCCCCACGCAAACCACGAGGCGTCCGAGAAGACCAGAATGTCGTAGAACGACTCGCCCGTCGGTTCATCGCCGATGAAGAGCGCAAGGCGTCCGCTCAGCTCCTTGAAGCGCACATTCGGCAGCCGCGCCTCGTCGCGCACATTCGGGCGCGCCGCGCCGACCAGCGGCACGATGATCACGAACCAATCTTCAATCGGCAACTGAAGTGCCTGCCGCCAGCCGCCTGCAGGATGCGGCAGACGGCGCGGCTTGTGCAAGCCTTTCACGCCTGAGGCGATCGCCACCTCAACGGCGCGTTCAAAGCCTGCAAAGAGCTTCTCAGTGAACTCTTGGAGCAGACGCTCGATCCGCTCGCGCTGTGCGCGTTGCTCATTCAGCTCTCTGCGCAGGATGTGTATAGGATGACGTTCATCGTCCATTGAAATGTGTGGCACATCCGACATAAAGACACTTCTCCGCACAGATCGAAAAGCATGACTATGGCAAGTGTAGCACAAAGTAGGGCAAATTAGACGCTCCACATACGCTGCGCGCGGCAGCCTAGCGCCCTGACCTCAAATCTGCTAAAGTCGCGACGGCAACCTGCACGCACAGTGTGCAATGGACGAGGTGAGATCGTTGCAAAAGCAGATTCGTGTACCGTTCGGCGCGCTCTTGGCGCTCTTCGCATCGCTCAGCGCCGCGCTGGCCTGCACTTTTCAATTCGGCGGCGCAGTGCCAACGCCAATCGGCACGCCAACTTGGTCACTTGATTTTATTGCACCTGAGAACAACAGCCTGATTATGGTCGGCACGACCATCACACTGGCAGCGGTCGCTTCGGAGAGCGACGGCGGCGTGGCGCGGATTGATTTCAGCGTGGACGGCGTCCTGATCGGTAGTCAGGTCGCGCCGAGGTCTGAAGGGCAAGCGCGCTTCAGCGCGCAGCAGCTCTGGCAGCCGAGCGAGCCGCGCGGCTATCTGATCACGGCTGAGGCGTTCCGCGCCGATGGCAGCAGCATCGGCGAAGCAGGCATCGCTGTGCAAGCGGTCGCCGCGCCAACGGCGCAAGCTGCGCTGCGCAACACCATTGCGCCAACTCAGCCGCCGCGCACGCTCACGCCGACCATGCCGCCAACTTTTGAGGTCATCGGCACGCCGATCACGCTCAATACGCCGACGCCTTCGCCCGGCGCAGCCGAGTCGCTCTTCGCGGTCAACGCGCCGCGTTTGCGCGTCACTTTCGACTTCCTGAACGTGCGCGCGCGCCCTGATGCCAGCTCTGAGCAGATCGGCAGATTGGCGCGCGGCGATGAGGCGCTCATCATCGGGCGCAATGAGCAGCGCACGTGGTGGGCGATTGAACGCGGTGCGTTGCGCGGCTGGGTGATCAACAATCCTGAGTGGATTCAGATCAGCGGCGAGACCGCCGACGTGCCGCTCGCTACCACAACCGACGCCTTGCCAACTGCCACGCCGTCGCCATTGCCGCCAGGCGGCGTCGCGCCGACCAGCACAGTGGCAGGCACGGCTGATCTGATCATCGTCTCGGCGACCATTGTCGGCGGCACGCCGAAGGTCAACCAGACTTTCAACGTCCTGATCACAGTGCGCAATCAAGGCACAATTGACGCAGGCTCTTCCTTGCTGGAAGGCGTCTTTCAGCCTGATGGCGAGCGCAGCCAACTGGCAGTGCCGCCAATCGCCGCCGGCACGTCGGTCACCTTGCCGCCGATGCCCGTCACCTTGCGCACAAGCGGCACAAACCTGATCGGCACGCTCACGCTCGATATCAAGAATGAAGTGGCAGAAGGCGCCATCGGCGAGGCGAACAACGTCTTCACCATCACTTACAACGTTGAATGACTGCGCAGATAAAGCTCAGCGCCTTCGCCGAAGTCGCGCACCAACAAATCGCGTGGATAGCGGCGGCAGATCGCGACGAACCACAGGTCGCCGACGCTGCCGCCGATGTTCGCCGCGCCGATCAAAGCGATCAGCGTGTTGGTCTCGCCGCTCGTGACCGTCATCAGCGCCGCTGTGAGCAGCGTGATCGCGATCAACGGCGCCAGGCCGACGATCAGATAGGCGTCTCGCGTTAAGTAGTTCTGGTCAGCGGCTGCAAAGGCGACGCCTTTCTGCAGGCTGAAGCCATAGCGCGGCTTGGCGCCGAAGAGCTGAAACGCCACGCCGTGGATCAGCTCGTGCAAGCTGAGCATCAGGAGAAGCGCGGGCAAGGTCAGGACGGCTAAAAGCAACGAGTCCGCGCCTGCCAATGGATTGACGCCTTGCGCCAAGCCGCGCTGCTGCAGGAAGTCATAGAACAGCTGATAGCCGATTACAGCGCCGATCAACAGCGCCAGACCTGCCATGTTCAGCGCGATCAGCAGGCGCTGTGACTCAAGCGTGATGCGCTGTGCGCGCTGATAGCCTTCGGGCAAGGCATCCAAAACGGTGAAACGCGGCAGGCTGCGCATAGCTGAAACGCTCCGATCAGGTCTTTTCGAGCAGATTTTAGCACAGTGGCGCTGTGAGCCGTGTCCTTGCTCGCCGTGAATTCGTTATAATGGGCGGCATGTTCAATGGTATGACAATACTGTTCAGGAGTCAGTGCATCGCATGAAGAATATCACAGTGATCGGCGTTGGCTATGTTGGCTTGGTGACCGGCACCTGCTTCGCCGATCTGGGCAATCGCGTCGTAGCGCTCGATATCAACGAGACGCGCATTGAGAATTTGAAGCAAGGCATCATGCCGATCTATGAGCCGGGCTTGAAAGAGATTGTCGAGCGTAACGTCAAGGCTGAGCGCCTGCGCTTCACCACTGATTACGCCGAGGCGCTGCGCGACGCCGAATTCGTGTTCATTTGCGTCGGCACGCCTGAAGGCGTGGACGGCGAAGCTGACCTGCGCTATGTGCGCATGGCTGCCGAGTCGATTGCGAAGGTCATGGATCACGAGATGATCATCGTCAATAAGTCCACTGTGCCTGTTGGCACAGGCGACTGGGTCGCCGATATCATCCGTGAGCATCAGCCGCGTCCTGTGCCTTTCGCTGTAGTCAGCTGCCCAGAGTTCCTGCGTGAAGGCTCTGCCGTGCGCGATTTCTTCAATCCTGATCGGACAGTGCTTGGCTCGACAGACAAAGAAGCGGCGAACAGAGTGGCGCAGCTGCACTTGCCGTTGCGCGCGCCGATCATGATCACAGACTTGCGCACTGCCGAGATGATCAAATATGCCTCGAATGCGTTTCTCGCCACGCGCATCAGCTTCATCAACGAGATCGCCAACATTTGCGAGGCGCTCGGCGCGGACGTGAAAGAAGTGGCACAAGGCATGGGCTACGATAAACGCATCGGACATCATTTCCTAGAGTCGGGCGTTGGCTATGGCGGCAGCTGTTTTCCGAAGGACGTGAAAGCGCTGGCTTACATGGCGCAAGTGCATGGCACCAATCCTGAGCTGCTACACGCTGTGATGGGCATCAATCAGATGCAGCGCAAGCAGATCATCATCAAGCTGCAAGACTTGCTGGGCGACCTGAACGGCAAGACCATCGCGATCTTAGGCTTGGCGTTCAAAGAGAACACGGACGATATCCGCGTCTCGCCTGCGCTGGAGATCGCTGAGATGCTGCACGCGCTAGGCGCGACCGTGCGCGGCTACGATCCTGCGGCGATGGATCACGTGGCGCGCGCTTATCCGTTCGTGCAGCTCGCCGCCGATCCGTATGAGTTGGCACAAGCCTGCGATGCAATCGTGGTCGCCACGCCTTGGAATGAATTCAAAGGATTGGATATGGCGCGCATTGGCGGCGTCATGCGCCAAAAGGTCATGGTGGATGGACGCAACCTGTATGACGCTGAGCGGCTCAAGGCGCTTGGCTTCGTCTATCGCGGCGTAGGACGCGGCTATAACGGCGCTCTTGAATCGCACAACGGCTGAGCGCAGCTAGGTTTTGGCTGCCTGTAGCATCGCAGGCAGCCAATTTCGCGTTTTGGTTGTATGATCAGGGCGAGTTTACAAATACTCGAACAAAGGCATTTCGCATATGTTGATCACGAATGCTACGCTTGTCAACTGGACGCCGCGCCAAATCTTGCCCGATCACGCGCTGCTCATACGCGACGGACACATCGCAGAGATCGGCACGACGGCTGAGCTGACGGCGCGCCATCCTGAGCAAGCCCAGCGCGATGTGCGCGGCAAGCTCGTCTTGCCCGCCAACATCTGTGCGCATACGCATTTCTACGGCGCGTTCGCGCGCGGTCTGGCAATTCCGAACGACGCGCCGCGCAATTTCCCCGAAATTCTCAAAAAGCTGTGGTGGAATCTGGATAGAGCGCTCACGCTGGACGACGTGCGGCTCTCAGCGCTGGTCAGCCTTGTGGACGCGATCAAGCACGGCACGACCTTGCTGATTGACCATCACGCCAGTCCGAACGCGATTGACGGCAGCTTGAGCGCGATTGCGCAGGCTGTGGAACAAGCAGGCGTGCGCGCTGTGCTGTGCTACGAAGTGAGCGACCGCAACGGTCAGGCGCAGGCGCAAGCAGGCATCGCTGAGAATGTGCGCTTTCTGAAGGAAATTGGCGAGCATCCGCGCATTCGCGGCGCGTTTGGCTTGCACGCCAGCATGACTCTCTCTGATGAGACGCTCGCTGCGTGCGTACGCGCCATTGAGTCTTTTGACACAGGCTTTCACATCCATGTGGCAGAGCATGAGGCGGACGAAGAGGATAGCTTGAAGCGTTCAGGCGTGCGCACAGTGCGCCGTCTGAAGCGCGCAGGAATCTTGGGCAAGCGCACTATCGCTGCGCACGCCGTCCACATTGACGCTTGGGAGATGGAGCTGCTGCGCCAATCGGAGACGTGGGTAGCGCATCAGCCGCGCAGCAACATGAACAACGGCGTCGGCGCGATGCGCTTCGATGACATGTTGCGCGGCGGCGTGAAGGTCTGCTTAGGCAACGACGGCATGGGCAACGCGATGTTCGATGAATGGCGCGCCGCGTATTTGCTCCACAAGGTTGTCAATCGCGATCCGCGCGCGGCAGATGGCGATTCAGTGGTGCAAGTTGCGGTTGATCACAACGCTGCGCTGGCGGAAATCTTCTTCCCTGATGAGACGTTCGGCACGCTCACAGTAGGTGCAGTCGCCGACCTGATCGTGCTGGATTATCATCCATTCACGCCGCTCACAGAGGCGAATCTGCCCTGGCACGCCATCTTCGGCTTCGAGTCGTCAGCGATCACGGCTACTATCGCTGCAGGCGAGATTTTGATGTGGGATAGGCAGCTGCTCACGCTGGACGAGGCGGCTATCGCCGCTGAGGCGCGCGCCAAAGTGCCAGCGGTCTGGGAACGCTTCCGCGCGCTGGCGACGCTCTAGGAATCGCGCTGTCTGCGGCGAGCTGACACTTCATCGTGGACGACTTCGTCTTCGTAGATCAGCTCGCCATCGTCAGCAAGCATGACGCGCTCTCGCTTCGGCTTCTCTGCGGCAGCGTCCGTCGGCGCATAGCCTAGCTTCGCCATCTCGCGTGCGATGGCGCGCTCACGGCGTGCAGGATCGTCCAGAAAGACTTCCATGCCGTGCATGATCACGCCTAGTCCCCAGCCGAAAAGCGGGAAAATTACCCACCACTGGTTGCGGAAAGCGATCAGCAGCATGGCGTTCACCATCACATAGGCGACGACGTGCTGATAGAATTCCATTCTGTTTTTGACGCGCTTTTCAGCCGCTTTGCGCATCGCTTTATACTGCTGGTCATCCATAAGATGTCTCCAATCGCGCGAGTCTGAAGACAATGACTCGCTATGCGCCATTACGTCGCTCAGGATGCTTCGGTTGCGCTCAAAATTGTGTAGAGCAGCACGCCACACGCCACAGCCACGTTCAGCGAATCGCAGCGACCGCGCATTGGCAGGCGCACGAGCGCCGTACACGCCGTCTGCAGCGCTATTGGCAGACCTTCGCGTTCGCTGCCCATGAGCAAGATGAGCGGCTTGCTGTAATCCGCTGCGCGATAATCGGTCTGCGCGGCGCCTGAAGCGCCGATCAAGCGCGCAGCCGTCGCAGCCTGCCAAGTCAAGAAGTCTGAGTAGCTGGCGCGGACGAGTTTTTGGGAGAAGATGGCGCCCATGCTGGCGCGCACGCTGTTCGGATCGTACGGATCGGCGGCGTTGCCCAACACGATCACGCCTTCCGCGCCGACTGCATCGCACGTGCGCAAAATCGTGCCAATGTTGCCAGTATCTTGCGGCGAATCGAGCGCGACCCAACACAGCTTCTCAGGCGCAAAGCTCACAGCGGCGAGCGGCAGCCAACGTTGACGCACAACTGCCGCCAAACCTGTCGGATTTTCCTTCGCCGAAAGGCTTTCGAAAACTTCAGCGCTGACTTCAAGCGTGCGCACGCCTGCGCGGCGCGCTTGCGACACAATATCCTGTCCAAAAGGACTGTCGAGCAGGTCGGGCGCGTGAATCAGCGCTTCAATCGGCGCGCCGAGCTGAAGTGCCTCTGCCACAAGGCGAATGCCTTCGGCGAGGAACAGTCCGCTCTCGGCGCGCGCCTTGCGATGGCGCAGCGCACGATATGCCTTAATAGTAGCGTTAGCAGGATTGGTGATGCGCGTCATTGCGTTGCGCGAGGAAGCGCGCCTGATCGCGCAGGAGCGGCTCACTGCTCTCTAGCGCTTCTGCCAAGAGCGCGGCGGCGCATGTCGCGCTAAGGTTGACCGCGACGTAGAGCATGTAGGCTTGCACTTCAGGGTCGCGCTCGGCGCGGTATGCCGCCTCGAAGAGCGCCTCAGCGCGCGGATGCCGAATCCAGACTGCTAACCAAGTCGCAGTGCGCCGCACCTCAGGCTCAGAGTCGTGCAGCGCAGCTGCCAACGCGTCTAGGATAGTATCGTAGTCGTCGCTCTCAGCGATCTGAATGCCGAGATAGTTGGTGGCGTTGAAGATGCCGCGTAAAATGGCAGCTTTTGCCGCGCCTTGTCGCCGCTGCGCAGCTTGCGCCAACGGCACAAGCGCCGACTCTGCCAGCAAGTCCAGCATGGCGGTCGCTGCGGCGTGGCAAACCTGCGGCGACGGATCGTCGAGCGCGGCGCGCACCAGATCGAGATGGACAACGCCGCCGCGCTCTGCCCAATGCTCTAAAATTGCGGCGCGCAAACGCGGCGAGCGCACCGCGTTGAACTGCTCAGCCATCAGATCGAGCACCTCAGGCGCGTCCACTTCGAAGAGCGCGTGTATGGCAGCCGTGCGCACTTGCGCGTCCGAGTCGGCGAGCGCTGCCGACCACAGCGCTTGTGCGTCGTCCCAATCGAACGCCGCGAGCTGACGCGCAGCTGCCGTGCGCGCTGCAGGCGTGCAGCTGCTCAGCACGTCGCCGAGCGCCGCGATCGCCTCTGAGTCGGCGCATTGCGCTAGGCTCTCAGCAGCGCTGCGCCGCACGGCGCGCTGACCGTGACACAGCGCAGCGCGCAGCACCTCAGCTGAGACATTCTCAAGATGATGCAGGCGCTGTGCGAATTGCGCGTCGCTCAGCTGGCGCGTGCGGTCGGGCGTCTCGGCGAGTAGTGGCGCGTAACTTTGGCTCATAGGTCAATGTAACGTCGTGACAATAGCATCTTCTAACAGCAAACGTCCTGTGCGCAGATCAGTGGCTGTCACGCGCAATTGGCGCAGCGCGTCGAGCTGGAAAGCAGCCTCGATGCAAGGCTCAGCGGCGCGCACAGGCTGTGGCACAGGAATGCACAACGGCGGCGCGAATTCGTTCAGCGCGATGGCGCCTAGCTCGCTCGGCTCAAGCGTGTAAACGAGCACAGCGCTCGCCGCGTTGAGCGTGATCTGTCCTTTTGCCTCAGGATCGAACATGCCGATCACGCATTCGAGCATCGGTTGATCGTCGTAGGCGGCTGCTAAGCGCACAGTGCGCAGCACGCTAGGGAAAGGCGTGCCGCTCGGCGCCAGCTCAAGATAGGCGAAGTCGCCTTCAGGCGTCCGATAGCGCAGGCCGTAGCTGTTCAGCAAATATGGCGGCGTGCGCAGCAGACCTTCAGCGAGCGCGCAGACGCCTGTCTCAAGCGCGGCGTGCGCTGCCCAAGAATGCTCAGTCGCTCGGAAAACAGGCGATGCAGCGCTTGTGTCGCTCAAATAGATGAACGTCAGGTCAGTTGGATAGAGCGCCTGCTCAGCGGCGTAGGCGAAGCAATCTTCCAGCGCAGCGGCGAAGGTCTGTGGCGTGCAACGCTCTGTCATCAAACTGGCGAATGGCACGCCTTCGCGCAACGCTTGATCCAGCCGTGCGTTGAGCTGCGTCGCCGTCGCCATCTGCGCGAAGGTCACGCTGAAGACGTTCGGCTCAGGCTCAGCCTGTGCGAAAATGACAGGCGACTGCGCTGACCACACGCCGCTGCGCAGCGCAGCAGCGTCTAGCTCGCTCATGATGTGAAGGCGCGTCTCAGGCAGCGCAAGCGCTGTGAGCGATTCGTGCAGCCAGCGGACGTAGCGCGTGGCGACGTGCGCGCTCTCAAAAGGCGGCACGCTCACCAACAAGCGCTCGATCTGGCTGAGTGGAAATGGCAAGGCGCTCAGCAGCGCGCCGATGAAAGCGCGACCGACCTTGCGCACGTCCCATGCTGTGCCGTCAAGTTGGCGCGGCGCAGGCTCAGGCTGCGCACAAATTGCCTCTGGAATGCGCTGAAAGCAGCGGCGGCGCTCAGCAGCGCTCAGCGCAGCCTGACCGACGCGCAGGTCGCCATTCGTCTCTATATAGAGCGCAGTTGGCAAGCTGCCGTCAGAATCGCTCAGCGCAGGCAGGTGCAAAAGTTGCGGCTGTGCGCCGCGCTCCTGATAGGCGAGCGCGCAGCGCGCCTTGCCGAGCGCCAGAGCGAGCGTGTAGCGCATCAGGCAGTCGCTCCGAAGGTCGCTTCAAAGGCATCCCGCAACGGCGCGCTCAGTTTGACGGCTTCCGCGTCGCGGCAGAGCGCGATGCCGCGCGCCACAAGCGCCTCGTATGGCGTGCCGCGCAAGGCTGCCACGCCTGCTTCGCCTGCCGCCATCGGCAGGATTGGCGCGAGCGTGTTGGCGACGATGAACGCCTCAGCGCCGCGCTCAACCTTCTCACGCCGCGCCACGCCGCCAAAACCGACGAATAAATCTACCGCTGAGCGCGTGTGCAAGTCGCTGACGCCATCGCCGATGAACAATTTGCGTCCCCACAAGCCGCGCGAGAGTTCGCGCACAATATCAGGCTTGCCAGACGAGACGGTCAGCGGACCGTGTTCGTAAGCGAGGTATGCCGCGCCACTGACTGCCGCCTGATCGTAGTATTTCCACCAAGCGCCGCTCAGCTCGTTGAATTCCAACTCAACGGCGCGCACGTTCTGCGGCGGAATGCCCAGCCGTCTGCCCAAGCCGCGCACAGGCGCCGCCAAGCCGCCGCTGATGATGAAGACGTGCTTGCCAAGCTGTAGCAACGCGCTGATCACAGCTTGGGCATCAGGCACAAGCGTTTCCCAGTAGCGCTGCTCAATAGCTGCCAGCTGCGCACGAGTCGGACGGATGGCTTGCAGGCGCTTGCCATAGACCTCAGCCAAGTCCAAGTCGCCGTCCATCGCTTTTTGTGTCAGCAGACCGACGCGCAAATCTTTGCCTTTCATGCGCGCCAATTCATCCACACCTTCAAGAGCGGAGAGCGTGCTATCGCAATCGAAAAAGATCAGGTCAAAGCTCGTCCAGCGCGTATGAGCTGCCACTGCCGTTGTCCTCTATGCGTATGTGCTTGCATGACCGCTGCAGTGTGCAATTATAGCGCAGAAGTTCACAGCAGCATAGCGCAAAGCTGAGAAGCGCTGCGCTGAAAGTGGTAGCAGCTGCGCCGCCGTGCTAGAATGATGGACACAGGCTCACGGCTTGCGGACAGCGTAAGGACGCATATGGCGAACGAACAGGCACAGCAGTTGCTGCAGCAAGGCATCGCAGCAGCGAAGGCAGGTCAGCGCGATGAAGCGCGCCGCTTGCTGCAAGAGGCAATTCGGCGCGATGCAACCAATGAGACGGCTTGGTTGTGGCTCTCAGGCGTTGCGAGCAACGACGAAGAGCGCATCTTCTGCCTGATGAAAATTCTGGAGATCAATCCGTCCAATCAGAACGCGCTGAAGGGCTTGGCGAAGCTCGGTGTGAAGCCGCCGAGCAGCACAGGCATCCGTCGTTTGAAAGATCAGCCGCCGCCGCAAGGGCTGGAAGCGACCGCGCGTCCGCCGACGGCGCCGCTCAAACGCATTGGCGCTGAAGCGCCGCCCAGCGCGCCTGCGAAGCCGCCGCCCAGCGATAGAATCGAGCGCCGCACCGCTGTGCCACAGCCGCCTGTGCCGATCCTTGACGAGCGGCGCATCGCAAGCCTGAACGAGGCTGCCAGCCGCTTTTTGGAGAACTATCAACGCCTGCCAGAAGCCGCCTTGCCCTTCGCTTGGACGCGCAAGACGCGCGGTCGAATTGGCGAGCTGAGCGACCAAGCGCTGCGTTTGCGGATCGGCGCGGCATTCATCGGCGGAATCGCCGTGCTGGCGGGCGCTATCTTCCTGATCTTGAACTTGCTTGGCGATGGCGGCACAGGCGTCGCGCTGCGCGGCACCAACACGCCGACGCCGACACCGACGCCAACTGCCACGCCGACCTTCGGCTTGACCAACACGCCCAGCAACACGCCGCCTGTGCCGCGCACTGCCACAGCCACGCCCAACATCGCGCCGGGCAGCATTTACAGCCCAACGCTGACGCCCGCCTTCCCTGAGCCGCGCTCTGGTCCGCTGCGCCAAGCGCTCGCTTTGCTCGGCGCCGCAGACTACGCCGCCGCGCTCGAAATTTTGGAAGATGAGCGTAAAGGTCTGGAACTGGTGAAAGACGACAAGGACAGGAACGAGTCCTACTACGAGATCATCTACCACATGGTCACGGCGTATTTGGCGCAGAACAGACCTGGCGAAGCGGCGCGCTTGTTGGACGCTAACCGCAATCCTGATAGCACAGCTTTCCGCGCAGCGCGCGCCTTGCTCAGCTTTGCGCGCGGCGATCTGGATACAGCGCTGAGCGACGCATTGTCCGTGCAACGCGCCGAGCCGCGCTGGGCAGAAGTTGCCATTGTTGCGGCGCGCGCGCAGGCGCAACGCGGCAATCTCGCCGCCGCGCGCGACGTGCTGCGCAACGCCATCAGCGCCAATCCGCGCAACGTCAAGCTCTTGCTGGCGCGCGCTGAGATCAACCTGAGCGGCGGCGCGCTCAACGACGCGCTGAGCGACGCCGAACTCGCCCTATACATCGATCCGCTCAATCGCAGCGCTTACCAAATCCGCAATGAAGCGCTCTTGGCAATTGCTGCCGCGCAAACAGAGCCTGTGGCGCGCGTGGAAGCCTATGGACGCGCTGTGATCGGCGCGCAGGCTTACCTGATCTACTATCCGGGCGATACCGAAGCCTGGTTGCAGCTCGGTCGGGCGCGCGAAGGCGAAGGCAACTCAAGCGAGGCGCTCGACGCATACAAGCAAGCCGTCGTCCTCGATAAAAGCTCTGAAGCTGCACGCCAAGTCTTTCTGGCGCAAGGCGAGCTGCTGATGCGCTTGCGGCGCTACGCTGAAGCGCGCGATGCCTTTGACGCTGCGCTCACCATTCGCGAGACGAGCGATGTGCGTCGCCGCCGTCTGGACGCTGCCAGCGCGCTCGGCGACTACACGACGGCGCTGGACGACGTCACGCTTTTGCTGCGCGAGAATCCTACAGATACCACGCTGCTCAGAGCGCAATTCGATCTGCTGCTCGCCGCCTGGATGGCTCAGGAACTCACAGAAGCGCAGTTCACAACTGCCGCCGAGCGCCTGAGCGAAGATCAGTTTGCTGCTTTCACGCCGCAAGCGCGGCACAGCGCCGTGTTGTATCGCGGCGTGGTGCGCTACCTTGAAGGCGACTATCAAGCGGCGCTCAACGATTTGAATCAAGCCCTGGCGTTGCGCTCTACAGCCACAGGACACTACTATCGCGCGCTGACGCTGCGCGCCTTGAACCGTCCTGCTGAGGCAGCGCGCGACCTGCAATGGTTGGCATACTTCGAGGAATTCGCCACGCTGCCGCGCCTGAGCGATGTTCGCTCCTTGTTGGCAGCGCTGGTGACTGCCCTGCCTACCGAGACCGCCACGCCGACGCCGACTGCGACCTTCACGCCTTCGGCAACCTTCACGCCGAGCCGTACCTTCACACCTACGCGCACTTTCACGCCGAGCCGCACACCGACCTTCACACGCACGCCAACGCCGACGCGCACGTTTACACCAACGCGCACCTTCACGCCGACGCGCACGCCGACAAGCGCGCCATGAGACGCTTCACGCCGAGAAAGCATCAGTCTTTCTCGGCGTCTTTGTGCAAAGGCGCAATTTGTTGGCAGACCGATCATCCGCTAAAATTGACCAAAATAAAACCTGCCTTTCTGGGCGAGAAAGTGCGGTTTGCTTTTTTTTTCATGTATGTTATGCTTATTACAGAGATTGTTCTATTTTTCCCAAGCGAACGTGCGCTCAGCGCAAGGTGAGGTGAAAAAGCTGTGCTAGATCAATACGCGCCTGTCGCGATTTTACTGCTCATCACAACAGTTGTCGGCATCATCGTCGTGTTCATCTCGCGCATTCTCGGTCCGTTCCGTCCGACGGCGCGCAAGCTCGAGCCATATGAAAGCGGCATGGTGGCGATCGGTCCGGCGATGCGGCGGCTGCCTGTCAAGTTCTACTTGATCGCCGTTTTGTTCATCCTGTTCGATATCGAGGTGATGTTCTTCTTGCCGTTCGCGGTAGTCGTGCGCGAGGTCGGCTTTGCAGCGCTCATCGTGATGCTAGTCTTCATCATTGTGCTGGAAATTGGACATTATTACGCTTGGCGTAAAGGAGCTCTGGAATGGGAGTAGCAGGCAAACTGGGCAATCTGGGCGTGGTGACCACCACGCTTGAAGCGGCTATCAACTGGGGACGCACTAAGAGCATGTGGCCGATGCTGTTCGGCTTGGCGTGCTGCGCTATCGAGATGATGAGTACGCAAGCCTCTGTGTATGACCTCTCGCGCTTTGGCATGGAGCTGATGCGCGCCTCGCCGCGCCAAAGCGACCTGATGATCGTGGCAGGGCGCGTCACGCGCAAGATGGCGCCAGTGCTGCGCCAGCTGTACGATCAAATGCCCGATCCGAAGTATGTCATCTCGATGGGCGATTGCGCCTCATGCGGCGGCATTTTCAACAATTACGCCATTGTGCAAGGCGTGGATGAAGTTGTGCCTGTGGACGTTTACGTGGCAGGCTGTCCGCCGCGCCCTGAGCAGCTCATTCACGGCATTATGACGCTGCACGAGAAGGTCAAGACGCAGCGCATCGCCGATTGGGCATAGGCAACCGAGTTCTGGCACTTCACTCAGAGGCGATCTCATGCAAACACCACTTGATCCAGTTGACTTGGCGAAGCTGAGCCTGAAAGACGCCGTGCTAGACGTGGTCGAGTTTCGCGGCGAGACGACCATCGTGGTAGACCCACAGCGCATTGTGGAAGTCTGCCAGTTCTTTCGCGATACCGAAGGCTTGGAGTACATCTTCCTCTCGGATATCACGGCTGTGGATTACTTCCCGAAAGAGCCGCGCTTCGCCCTGTGCTACCATCTGTACTCGATGCTCTACACGCGCCGCCTGCGGATCAAAGTCTATTTGCCGAGCGACGATCCGCGCCTGCCGAGCGTCACTTCAGTCTGGCCTTCCGCCGATTGGGAAGAGCGCGAGGCATACGACATGATGGGCATTCACTTCGAAGGGCATCCAAGCCTGCGCCGCATTTTGATGCCCGCCGATTGGGAAGGACATCCGCAGCGCAAGGACTATCCGCTCGGCTATGAGCAGGTGCAGTTCAGCTTCAACTTCGACGACATTGATCGTTTGAAGCCCTACGCCAAAGACTGAGCGTCTGAAAGCAAGCCTGAATTGAGGAAAACGCGATGAGTGAACGTCCTTTGTTGGAAAGTAGCGGACACAGCGCCAATCTGACTGAATGGGAAGGCACTGTCCAAGAGCTGCGCGGCTTGGTCTCGCCGCGCGCCCTGACCGGCGAGACTATGTTGCTGAACATGGGTCCGCAGCATCCCAGCACGCACGGCGTGTTGCGGCTGCTGCTGGAGCTGGACGGCGAGACGGTGGTCAACTGTGTGCCAGATATTGGCTATTTGCACACAGGCATCGAGAAAAACATGGAAGCCAAGACCTACGAGCAGGCAATCACCATGACGGATCGCATGGACTACCTGAATCCGATGGGCAACAATTTGGTCTATTGCCTTGCCATCGAGAAGCTGGCGGAGCTGGACGTGCCTGAGCGCGCTCAGATCGTGCGCGTGCTGCTGGCAGAGCTAACGCGCATCAACAGCCACTTGGTGTGGCTCGGCACGCATTGCTTGGACATGGGCGCGATGAGCGTCTTCCTGTACGCCATGCGCGAGCGCGAGATGATCCTCGATATCTTCGAGATGGTCAGCGGGCAGCGCATGATGAGTACTTATTTCCGTCCGGGCGGCTTGTGGCGCGACGTGCCTGCCGAGTTCATCCCAGCGGTCAGGGCGTTCATTGACTACTTCCCTGCCAAGATCGAGGAATATGAGACGCTTTTGGTCAACAATCCGCTCTGGATCGACCGCACGCAAGGCATTGGCGTGATCACGCCTGAAGAGGCGATCGCTTACGGCTGCACTGGACCGACTCTGCGCGGCAGCGGCGTCAACTGGGATATCCGCAAGGCGATGCCTTACATGGGCTACGAGACCTACCAGTTCGATGTGCCGCTCGGCGAACACGGCGACGTCTACGATCGCTTCTACATCCGTATGCAGGAGCTCAAGGAGTCGGTTCGCATCATCCGCCAAGCCGTAGATCGGCTTGAGAAGACGGGCGGTCCGTTCCGCAGCCAGAATCGCAAGTATGTGCCGCCGCCGCGCTCCGAGCTAGGGCGCAGCATGGAAGCGGTCATCCATCACTTCAAACTGTGGACAGAAGGCTTCAGCCTGCCCGAAGGCGAAGTGTACGTCTCGATTGAGAGCCCGCGCGGCGAGCTGAGCTGCTACCTGCGCAGCGACGGCGGCACGCGACCGCATCGCGTGCATTTCCGCACGCCATCGTTCGTGCATACGATGGGCGCTATTCCGAAGATGGCGAAAGATGGCATGATCGCAGACTTGGTCGCGATCATCGGCAGCGTGGACATTGTGCTGGGCGATTGTGATCGTTGAAGGATGCTGACGACGTGCTAAAAGAAGCGTACGCAGAGCAAATCGCCAAAATTTTCGCCAAGTATCCTGACAAGCGCTCGGCGATCATGCCGTTGCTCTATCTAGCTCAGGAGCATTACGGCTACGTCTCGCCTGAAGGCATCAACGAAGTGGCGGAGCTGTGCGAAATTGATCCGACGCAGGTCAAGTCTATCGCAGGCTTCTACACAATGTATCGCGAGACGCCAAAAGGCAAGTATTGGCTGCAGGTCTGCACTGATCTGCCCTGCGCGCTGGTCGGCGCTGAGCAGTTTCATCACGATCTGCTCGAATATCTCGGCATTGAGGAAGGTGGCACAACGCCTGACGGTCTGTTCACGGTTGAGCATGTGATGTGCCTTGCCGCTTGCGACCGCGCGCCGATGCTCCAGTGCAACTTCCGCTACGTTGAGAACTTGGATATGGAGAAGATGAAGGCGCTGATCGAGCAGTGGCGCGCTGAAGCGAAGGCTGAGACGCCTGCGAGCGGCGACTGAGAGTCTGCGCCATGCCGCCTGAGGAGACGTCGGCGTTAGAGACGCTGCGCAGCCTGCTGATCATGGCGTTCTTGGGCGCAGCTGTGGCGTTCTTTGCGCTGCTATTGATGCAATGGCGCTCGCCGCGCAGCGAGGACGCCGCGTGGGTGACCATGACACATCCGCAGCGTCTAGCATTGCGCTTGGAGCAGAGCGATACAGGCGGATTGCTGAGCGACGCCTTGATCTATCCTGTGCTGTTGATCGGCGTGGCGAGCAGCGCAGCGGCGTGGCGGAGCGGCAGTAGCACTGCGCTTGTGGCGATGATGTTGATGGCGTTGCTAGGAATGCTCTACGCGGGCAGTATGGCGCTCTACAATGGCGCAATGGTGGCAGTTTGCGGCTTCAGCGCAATGCTTTGGAGCGGCGTTGTGGCGTTCAGCCTTGCGCTCGCTGCACGCTCAGCGGCGCTGTTGGATCGAACGAACGAAAGTGATGAGTTGGGTCGAGAGGGACAGTAGAAATTATGCCGAACATCTTGCTGCGTGATCAAGATATTCCGAACATCGGCACGTACGATGTCTACGTGCAGCACGGCGGCTATGAAGGGCTGAGAAAAGCGCTGAGCATGTCGCCGAAAGAGGTGATCGCGGTCGTCAAAGACTCGAACTTGCGCGGGCGCGGCGGCGCAGGCTTCTCGACGGGCATGAAGTGGTCTTTCGTGCCTGATGTGGAAGGTCCGAAGTACGTGGTCGTCAACGCGGACGAGTCTGAGCCGGGCACCTTCAAAGATCGCCAGATTCTGGAGAAGAACACGCAACAATTGATCGAAGGCGCGCTGATCTGCGCGTACGCCATTCAGGCGACTGCGATCTACGTTTACGTGCGCGGCGAGTTCTGGGATATCGGCTTCCAGCTAGAGCGCGAGATCGAGAAGGCGCGGGCAGGCGGCTGGGTTGGGCAGAACATCGGCGGCTCGAACTGGAGCTGCGAGATTCACGTCCACTGGGGCGCCGGCGCTTATATCTGCGGCGAAGAGAGCGCGATGCTCAACAGCATCGAAGGCAAGCTCGGGCAGCCGCGCGTGCGTCCGCCGTTTCCAGCGGTCTCAGGCTTGTACGCGCGTCCGACGGTCATCAACAACGTGGAGACGCTCGCCAATGTGCCGCCGATTCTCGTGAACGGCGCGGCGTGGTATAAGAGCATCGGCACGGAAAAATCGCCCGGACCGAAGATTTTCTGCATGAGCGGACACATCGCCAAGCCGGGCAACTATGAATTGCCGCTCGGCAGAACTTTCCGCGAGCTGATCGAGATGGCAGGCGGCGTGCGCGGCGGCAAGCAGCTCAAGGCGATCCTGCCGAGCGGCGCGTCAGGTCCGCTGCTGCCGGGCACCGATAAGGTCCTGGACACGCCGCTGACCTACGAGGACGTGGCAGCGCTCGGCTCAACGCTCGGCTCGGCGTCTGTGATCATCTTGGATGAAGACACAGATATGGTCTGGGCGGCTTACAAGATGATCAAGTTCTTCCGCCATGAGAGCTGCGGCAAATGCACGCCGTGCCGCGAAGGCACGTATTGGCTTGAGCAGCGGCTCTCGGCGATCTACCATCGCAAGGCGACGCGCGCTGATGTGGAGCTGGTCGAATCGGTCGCCAAGCAGATGCAAGGCAAAAGTTTGTGCGCACTGGGCGACTTCGCCACCAGTCCTGTGCTGAGCGCCTTGAAGTATTGGCGCGATGAGTTCTACGCTTACGTTGAGCCTGCTAAGCCTGCCGTCAAAGCGCCTGCGCGCAAGGCAGCGGCGTTGGCTGCCGCAGGCGACTGATCGCACGCACTGGGCAGGGCAAGCGCGCAGCTGCCCTGCCGCTGAGGAGTGC
>DAOTWB010000152.1:0-4078 GCA_034436235.1 Anaerolineae bacterium | reverse complement strand
CCTGAGCCGACCGAAGCGCTGCTGCAAGTGCGGCGTGTGACGGCGCGCGAGAGCGGCGTGAACACTTGGGCAGCCATCTCGCCTGACGGCAGCCAAATTGCCTTTGTCTCAGATCGGACGGATATCGGCGGCGACGGACACGATATCTACGTTGTGCCTGTCAACGAGACCTTCGCGCCTGAGCGTGCGCTCACCAGCGACGGCGACGCGCTGATCGAATCAGGGCTGGAATGGTCGCCAGATGGTCGTCAGTTGCTGTTCTCAGCAGGCGCACCGAACAGCGGACGCGCCGATCTGTTCATCATCAACGCCGATGGCAGCGATCGCCGCGTGCTGGTCGAAGATTTCAGCGAGTGCATCCGTCCTGTGTGGTCGTCAGATGGTCAGTATGTCGTCTTCTCTTCCAAGCGCAGCGGCAAGTGGGAACTTTACGTGGTCGTCGTTGCATCCGGCGAGATTTATCAGCTCAGCCAGACTACAGAAGACGTGATCGTCGCCACAGACTGGAGCGAGTAGCGCGTTGCGCGCAAGGATCAGCGCATGAGTCTGCTTTATGAATACAGCGGCAACTTGCACATGCACACGCCTTACTCTGATGGTGAGGCATACCATGCCGAGATCGCGCGAGCGGCGCTGACGGCAGGTCTAGATTTCATCATCGTCACTGACCATAACGTGCTAGTGCAAGGCGTGGAAGGCTATTACACTGACCATGAAAATCACGTGCTGCTGCTGACAGGCGAAGAAATTCATGATCGTACGCGCTTGCCACAGGTGAATCATCTCTTGGTCTATGGCGCTGAGCGCGAGCTGGCGACCTGTGCAAGCGATCCGCAAGGATTAATCAACGCGGTCAATGCGGCAGGCGGACTTTGCTTTCTGGCGCATCCGCACGATACGCCGCTCGAGCGGCTGAACGAGCCTGCCATACCTTGGGAAGATTGGCACGTTCTCGGCTTCACAGGCTTGGAAATTTGGAATTATATGTCCAGTGTGAAGCAGGTCATCAATGAAGGCAGCCTTTGGCAGGCTATTCGCGCCGCCTTTCGTCCTGAAGAAGCCATCAGCGCGCCGAATCCGCTCACGTTCGCCAAGTGGGACGCTCTGCTGAGCGCAGGACAGCGCGTCGTAGGCATTGGCAATTCGGATGCACATGGCACTGTCTTTCAGCTAGGCTTGCTGAAGCATACAGTCTTTCCGTACGACTTTCTGTTCAGTTGTGTGAACACGCACATCCTCAGCGCGCAGCCGTTCAATGGCGATTGGCAGCACGATAAAGCGATTGTCTACAAGGCGCTGCGGCAAGGTCACGCTTACATTGGCTACGATCTGCTGGGCAGCACGCGCCAATTCCGATTTTCCGCGCACGGGCAGCACGGCACAGCCATCATGGGCGATAGCTTGAAGCTAGGCAGCGGCGTCACGTTACAGGCGTTGGCAGGCGCGCGCAGCCACATCAAGCTGATTCGGCACGGCAAGGTTGTGGCGGAAGCGCACAACCGCGAAAACCTGACCTACACAGCGCAGCAAGGCGGCGCCTATCGCGTGGAAGTCTGGCGCACTTTCAAAGGCAGACCGCGCGCTTGGATTTTGAGCAATCCGATCTACCTTGAAGATGCCGCTTATCGCTTGAATCACGCTTAGCGCGCTACTGTTGGCATTGGCAGCCATTCCGCTGAGTCGCATTCTGTAGCACTACAGCGCCTAGCCGAGTATGCGCACGAGCAGTGACTTCTGATCTGTGAACAGCGCACTGTTGCCTATTGCGCAGCGTACAAACGCTTGCGTAATGCTCAATTGCGCTATAATTAGCGCAGTCGGCAAGAAAGTTTTTTGGGAAACAGCGGCGCATGTTCGAGACCTTCATCAGCTATGCGTGGCGCGACGGCGCGGACTTCGCCGAACGCTTAGAAGCGGCGTTGCCGGGCAGCTGGCGCGATAAGAACGCCATCGATCGCGTCAGAGGATTTGACCGAGAAATTGAAGAGGCTATCAAAGCCTGCAAGTGGTTTGTGCTGTGCTGTAGCCAAGACATCTTGCGCGGTGATAGCTTCGTGCGCGACGAGATGATTTATGCGCGGTTGCACAAAAAACCTATTATCGTAGTGCGCTTGCAGGATATCACTCCGCCCATCTCGGTTATCCGACAACCGTGGATTGACTACTTCAGGCTAGGCTGGGACGCCACGCTGAACGAAGTTCGGCGAGTCATGGCGCAGCCGCCCGAGCAGCCGCCTGAGCCTGCGCCAAAGCGCCCTAGCGCACGCACACGCCTTGCACCTATCACCAGCAATGATCCTCAAAAGAACCGCGCTCAGCTCATTGCGCGCGTGCGCCACGACTGGATCGAAGGCATTCTGTATCCGACATTGGAAGATGCCCGCCATGTGCTGAAGATCGGCGTTGCGCCCAAGAGCGACGCTGTGCTGAACCATGAAGGCTTCAATTACAGAATTGATCCAGAGGCGACAATTGAGACGATCTTCAACGACATCAGCGAGCGCCGCCTGCTCATTCTGGGCGATCCCGGCGCAGGTAAGACCGTGCTGCTGCTGCAATTGGCGGAAGCGCTGCTAGAGCAGGCAGAGCGCAGCCCTGCAGCGCGCGTGCCTGTTGTGTTCAACCTCGCCTCTTGGGCGCAAACGCGCAAGCCTATCTTCGATTGGATGAACGAGGAGCTCAAGCGCTTCTACGATGTGCGTGCGCGCAAAGCGCTGGAACGCTGGATGAAGAATGACGCGCTCATCTTCCTGTTCGACGGCTTGGACGAAGTGAAAGAAGAAGCGCGCGCCGCCTGCCTTGAGGCGCTCAACGAATTTCAGGCACGGCACAAGCCGCCGATGGTAGTGTGCAGCCGCGTGACTGACTACGAGAGCCTGCCTCAGAAGCTCAACTTGAAGAGCGCTATCTTGCTCAAGCCGCTCAGTCAAGCGCAGGTAGACCAATTCCTGGCGGCAGGAAGCCTGACGCGCCTGAAACGGCTGGTGGAAAGCGACGCCGTTGTGCAAGAGATGAGCCGCAATCCTTTCCTGCTCAACACGATGGCTTACGCCTACGACGACTCGAACCCTGACTTGGAAGGCATGAGCAGGCCTCGCGACCCTGCCGAGCGCCGCGAACACCTCTTCGATGCTTACATCCGCCGCCGCTTTGCCGAGAGTCTGCGCAAACCTTATGACCTTGATGACACACTGCGCTACCTGCGCTTCCTCGCCAAGAATATGCAGGCTTATAGCCAGACCATCTTCCGCCCTGAGCTGATAGATGAGCGCTGGTTGGGTGGAGCGCCGCCGAAGCAAATACCTGAGACGCTTACGATAGTTCTTTTGTCGTTGCTAACTTCTTTAACCTGGCTCGCTTTCGGACTATCGTTGGGAATGGCGTGGTGGGCAGTGCTGCTCGGAATTTTAGCGTCGTCTCTTTTACTTCGAGGCATAGCCCTATCCATCAGCTCATGGCAGCGGTTTGAGCGCCTGTTTGAACAACTTCAATCGAATGTAAAACGTCTTTGGATAGCCTTTCACCTGCGCCAGAAAAGGCTCATCCCTTTCAACTTGCAAGCCTTCATTCGTTTCGTTATCGCGCTCAACATCATGCGCGCCTACGGCGGCGGCTTCGCATTTACGCATCGCTACCTGCGCGAGACGCTGGCAGGTCTAGATGGCGCAGCAGTGTTGGCTAGACGCGCAGCAGAAGACTCTGAGGCGTTTGCTCAGCTCATAGAGATAACCGAACAGACGCCTGACATCCTCGTCAGCCTATTGAAGCATGAAGATAGCGCTGTGAGGCGTGTGGCAGTAGAGGCGCTAGGCAAGCTGAGGGAGGCGCGGGCGGTCGAGCCGCTCATTGCACGTCTGAGCGATGATAATTCGGATGTGAGGTGCGCAGCGGCTGAAGCCTTAGGACAGCTCGGCAACAGGCAGGCAGTGGAGCCGCTTATCGTGCGCTTGAACGACGATAATTCAGACGTGAGGCGCGCAGCAGCCGAGACTCTGGGACGGCTTAGCGAAGCCCAGGCAATCGAGCCGCTCATCGCACGCCTGAGCGATGGTAATTCGGATGTGAGGCGCGCAGCAGC
>DAOTWB010000151.1:0-4216 GCA_034436235.1 Anaerolineae bacterium | reverse complement strand
CCCAGCACGTAAGTTGCCACTGCCTGCGGCGAGAGCCGCCAATTCGGCGGACGCGGGCGCGTATCGAAAGACGCGAGCGCAGCAAGCTCTTCGGCGAATTGCTGCTCAGCGTGTTGGCGCAAAATGGCAGGCGGCAGTTCAGACATGGCGCACAATCTCCATGCGATCGCGGTTCATTCAGGCACGCCGAAGCGTTGACGCAAAGCGGCGCGTCCATCGAGAGTCATTTGCAGCTCGTGATACGTATCGTAAACCAGCGGATCGAGGCGCGCGCGCGGCAGGCGGCTGCGCAGGTCTGCCAGCAAGGCAGCGGCGAAGTCGCGGCGCGCCAAGACCGTGATATCCAGCTCAGCGCGCGCGGCGAAGAGCGTCAGCAGCTCAGGCGCGCTCAAGACGATTGGACGGAAGGCGAGCCAGTAGCGGCGCGCCGCTGTGAATAGCCATTCAGCGCTCAGCTCAGGCGGCAGGTAAAGCACGTGATAGGCTGCGCGGCGCCCCACTAAACTTCAGCCTTCGGATTCGCCTCATCGGCAGCTTGCGCGGCAGGCTGTTCTAGGGCAGCGGACGCTGGCACAGTTGGCTCAGCAGTCTGCGCCGCAGGTTGCTCCACAACGGCGGCTTCTTGCGTCGCCGTCGCGCTCGGCTGCGCAGCCGCTTGGTCAGCAGTTGACGTCGCCTGTTCAGGCGGCGCCAATCTAGCGTGCATCTCGGCTTCATCCGCCACCAGCGTCAAGCGCTCGGTCAGACCGACCATGCGGAACAGCTTACGGTTGTGCGAGTTCAAGCCATAGGCGAAGACCTTGCGTCCGGCGGCAGTCGCATCTTCGACAAGGCTGATGATCAAGCCGATGCCTGCGCTGTTCAGGTAATCGGTCGCGCTGAAGTTGAAGCCGATTGCCCGCACGCGCTGCACAGCCAAATGGTTGTAAGCCGCGTAGGCGTTTTCGCGCGTTTGTGCTGTCACATCGCGCGGGAAGTCAATATAGCCGAGTGCGCCATTCTGCCGTGTGCCTACTGGTGGTTGTGCCAACTTTCTCATCCTTTCCTAGCCGTTCGCGCTCGCCGCAAATTGTAGCAGCCTGAGCGACCTTGTGAATTGTGCTTGCCGCACACACTCATTCCAACAGCGCCAATAGCGCCTCAAGCGCCTGCAAGGTCAGCAAGTTGTGCAAGTTATGACCTGCTTGCAACGCCTCTGGCATAAAAGAAGCCACGTCGCCGTTCTCAGGCTTGGTCATGTGCGTCGGCTCGTTCGGATCGATGCCTTGGAAGGGCAGCGGTTCGAAGGCGCGCCACAGGTTGATCAACGGCAGATTATAATCGGCGGCGGCGCGCGCTACAATACGGTTATAAAAAATAGACTGCTCGACGAAGCCGGGCTGATTGGGAAACGTGCTGAGCAGCGGGATGATGCCGCGATTGACGGTCTCGACCAGCACGCGGCGCAGGTAATAATTGAATTGGGCAGGCGTTAGCGACTTCAGATCGTTTGTGCCGAACAAGATCAGGGCGAAGGCGGGCTGCGTGTGGCGATATTCGCACGCCAGCGGCGACTCGTCAAAGGCGCACAGGGCAGGATCGCTCCACGTGGCATCCAGCACAGAGGCGGCGTTGAAGCCGCTGGCTGCCGCAAGGCTCGGATTGGAGAGCGCGTTGAACGAATCGCGGACGGGCGCGCTGAAGCGGACGATGACTGCCTGCAGCGAGGTGTACTCGCCAAGCGTATAAGCGCCTGTGCCGAACGGAATCAAGAAATTCGGGCTGGCGGTCATGCAATCGCCAACTTTGGAGAAGGCGTTGGCGTTGAGCGCGCGGCGCTTGCCTTCGGCGTATATGCTGCGCAGGAAGGCGGCATTCGCGCTGAAATCAGGCAGGATCGGCAGCGCGCGCAGGTCAATCTGAGCGAGCGCGGCTTCGTCCACAGGCGCTTCGGTCGGCTCGGGCAGCGGCGTGAAGGCGGCAGCGGTCGGCGTCGGATCGGCGGCGCGGAAAGGCATCGCCATCAGCGGCACGAGCGCCATGCCGCACACAAGCGCGCCAAACACGGCAAACAGACTCAGTTTTTTGAACACGAGCAGCACTCCTCACTGGCGATAGCGCCGATTGTAACGCATTCCACGCCGTCTGTCAGCAAGACTCAATCTTGTGAATTGGCAACAAAAGCGCTAAGATCGTGCTGTAGCGCTCATCTTTCAGAAGCGCGCTACGCAAAAGGCTTATCCCGATGACTCTCAGCTACGCAGACGCCATAGATTATCTCTACAGCCTGATCAACTATGAAGTGCAACGTCCTGAGCGCTACGCGCCTGACGTGGTCAGCCTTGAGCGACCGCGCGCGCTATTGGCGGCGCTCGGCAATCCGCAAGAACGCTATCCATGCCTGCATCTGACAGGCACGAAAGGCAAAGGCTCGGTCAGCGCGATGTGCGCCAGCGTCCTGAGCGCGGCGGGCTTGCGCGTGGGCTTGTATTCATCGCCGCACTTGCAGGATTTCCGCGAGCGCATTCGGCTGAATGACGCACTGATCGCGCCTGAGCTATTGGCGAGCTTGGTCGAGCGCGTGCAGCCGTATGTCTCGCGCTTGGCAGGGCTGACCTGGTTCGAGGTGGTGACGGCGCTCGCCTTCATGGCGTTCGCTGAGGAGTCAGTGGACATCGCCGTGATCGAGGTCGGCTTGGGCGGCAGGCTGGACGCGACCAATGTGCTGCGCGCGCCATTGACGACGACCGTCACCAGTCTCAGCTACGACCACACGCATTTGCTGGGCAAGACCTTGCCTGAGATCGCCTTTGAGAAGGCGGGTATCTTCAAGCGCGGCGTGCCAGCCATCAGCGCGCCGCAGCCGCCTGAGGCGTTAGAGGTCTTGGAGCGAGTCGCGGCTGAGCGCGAAGCGCCGCTGACCGTCGTCGGGCGCGACGTGCCGTTTGAGATCGGCGCGGGCGATGAATTCGGACAATTTTTCCGCCTGAGCGAAGGCGACCTGCGCGGCACATATTGGACGCCGCTGCTGGGCGCGCATCAGGCGCTGAACGGCGCCGTGGCGCTCGCCACGCTCGATCAGGTGCGCAAGGCGGGCGTGCCGATCAGCGCAGAGGCGCTGCGCGACGGCTTGGCACAGGTGAATTGGGCAGGGCGCCTTGAAGTGGTGCGCCGCGCGCCATATTTGCTGCTGGACGCTGCGCACAACGCGGCGAGCGCCGAGCGCTTGCGCGAAGCGCTGCAGAGCATCTTCAACGTGCCTGAGCGCCGCCTGATCCTGATCTTCGGCGCGTTCACCGATAAAGACGTGAACGGCATGTTCCGCGCGCTCTTGCCGATCGCCGACCAGCTGATCGTGATGCAGCCGATCAGTCCGCGCGCCTACAGCACAGATCAGCTGATAGAGTTGGCACGGCAGGCAGGTTATACAGGCGCGCTGCACAGCCGTCCTTCGGCAAGCGAAGCCTTAGCCTTGGCTGAGCAACTGGCTGCTGCGCAGGATGTCATCTGCGCCACTGGCTCGCTCTCTGTAGTCGGCGAGCTGCGCAGCGTGCTAGGCTTGGAGATCGGACGCGCTGCGTATCTGGATGAGCGCGCCGTGCAATTGCGTCAAAATCGCCGCCTTTAGGCAGAATTTGAGGATACGAACATTGATCCCTGTTCAACGACCCGGCATGAACGATTTCTATCACGTGCAAGACGCAGAGCCTGACTCTGACGGCTTGATCGAAGTGCCGTTGATTCCACTGCGCGACCTGATTTTGTACCCAAACATGGTCTCGCCGCTGTTCGTCGGGCGCGACCGTTCGTTAGCGGCGATCTCAGCGGCGCAGAGCAGAGGACAGACCATCATCGGCGTCGGGCAGCGCGATCCCAATCAGCCCGATCCGCGCCCTGAGGATTTGTTTGAGTATGGCACTGAGATGGCGCTCGGACGCTTGCTGCGGATGCCTGACGGCACGACGAGCGTGCTGGCGCAAGGTCGCCGCCGCGTGCAAATTGTGCAGTATGTGCAGACCGAGCCGTATTATCGCGTCAAGGCGCGCCCGCTCGTCGAGACGGTCGAGCGCACCAGCGCCACTGAGGCGCTCATGCGCACGGTGCTATCGCTCTTCGAGAAATGCGTGCAGCTCAATCGCAACCTGCCTGACGAAGCGTACATTTACGCCATGAACATCGAAGAGCCGGGCTGGCTGGCAGACTTGGTGGTCTCAGCGCTTGACCTGAGCCTTGAAGA
>DAOTWB010000150.1:0-11195 GCA_034436235.1 Anaerolineae bacterium | reverse complement strand
CCAGCCGTTTTTGAGAGTCTGCAAGACGAGCGGCACAGGCTCAGGCACGCGCGTGGTGAACGGCGCAAAGCGCACGCAGGACGGCAGCTCAAGGCTTGGCGGCTCGCTCGCCTGCACCACTTGCAAGGTCAGCTCGCTGATGCTGAGCTGATCGTGTTCGTGCAATAGACGACGCACATTGCGTTCCAGCGGCGAGCCATTCAATTTGATCGGCACGGGCGGCACATCAGGCATGAAGACGAACAGCGCGCCGCTCGGATCGCCTTGCACAAAGCAGTAATCGCCTTCGGGCAAGTTAGCTGCGCCGAGCGCGGCGAAATGCGCTGCTGAGAGCAACATGCCGCGCAGCGGCGGATACAGCCGATGTTTTTTGATGGCGAGACAGAGCTGTTGTTCAGGCAACGGCTGCTCTAAGACCGTGCCTGTCAGCCACAAGCTGCGCGTCTGCTCGCCTTCGCGCACCGCGATCTCACCGAGCAGCACTTCGCCGCGCTCTAGCGCGCGTCCATCGAGGATCAAAGTGACGCGATGCGTCCCGCGCGCAGGCAAGGCGCTCGGCTCAAGACGCGCGCCGTGCAAGCCTGTCACGCTCAGCTCAGTCTGCGCTTGCACGGTCAGGCGCAATGGCAAATTGACCTCAGCGCCGGGCAACAGCTCGCCTAAATTGATCAGCGTGTTCTCATCCACTTGCACAGAGTCTGCTCCGCTTGGACGGCAATGGACATCGTGAATGACCGTGACGCCGTCTTGGACTGTCCGCTCGATCAGCAGCCGCTCAAGATGCACCTCAGGCGCGCGCACATAGATGATCGGCGCCGCCTGCCGCCACAGCACGCTCTGACGGCGCTGACCGCGCAAGGTCAACGGTCTATCAATGATGAACGCGCCGCCGTACTCGCCAATTGCCAGTTCGATCACGTCGTGTGGCTTGGCTTGGCTCAGCGCAGCGGTCAGCTCAGCGGCGGAATGCACCTTTGGCATGGCGCGCTAGACGCTCTGCATGGTCACCAGCGCAAGGCGCGCCGCGTTGCCCGCGCCCAGCAGCCATTTTTGCCCTTCGCGCAGCAGCGCCTTCGCGCCCAGCGCGACGCGTTGCATCTTGTTGATATCGGCTACGCGCAAGTCTTCCAGTCCCAAGTTGTGCAGCACCCAGCCTTGCCGACCATCATATTCGAACTTGATCAGCGCCACGCGCTCTTCATCGCTTTTGGCGTCATGCTCAGCGAAGCCGCTCTGGACGTGCCAGCGATGCAGCGTGCGGTCGCGCCAGACGACGACGCGACCTTTATCCTGCTGAAAATGTCCGGTCTGTCCCACGCTTGCGTATAGGCGCAGGACAGGAATCTGTTTGGGAAAAGTAATGCGCGTATTGCACCATGGGCAGACGGCAGGATGATCGCGCAGCAAGATGAACGCCTTGCCTTCGCAGGCAGGATTGAAGCACGGTACGTGCTGATCTGCCATGCGCATCAGCGCTTCGTGCCATGCGGCGGCTATCGGGCGTTTGCTGGGATCGCGCAAGCCGTCCGTGAAAGCGCGCCGCATCAGGCTCTCCACTTCCTCGCCGAGCAGCCACGCGCCGCGAAATGGGTCTTCGGGACGGTTAGAGCGGTCTTCAGGGTCTTCGGTGTAGAGCGCCTTCTCGCCGAGCGCGAGCTGCTCATCGCGCTCAGGATTCTTGGGATCGTGGACTTTCGGACCGCGCAACGGATGGCGCATCAGCAGCAGCTGATAGATCAGGACGGCGAGCGAGTGCAAGTCGGTTTGAATAGACGGACGGATGTCGCGTATGCCGCGCATCTGCGCCGCTACGATCTCAGGCGCCATGTAATCCGTCGTGCCGATCATGATCGGCGGCAGCACATCCGGCACCACCAAACCGTCCAGATCGATCAGCACAGCGCGGCGCCGCGCCACATTCACCAGAAAATTGTTGCCTGAGAAATCCGAGTGGCACAGACCGACGCCGTGTAGCTTCCAAGCGATGCGCGCTAGCTCGCTGGCGACGCACGTCCGATCAAACCAGTCGCCGCGCATCGCCTCAGGAATTTTCTTGAACGATTTCGACGAGAGCCACCACGTCAGGTCTTTGTGCTGCATCTCGTAGTTGACGTTGCGCATGCGCACGCCTAGCGACGGACGGATAGCGATGCCGTTGATCCAAGCGAAGAGCGAGACGGCGCTCGAATCGTCGCGCGTGACGTTCAGCTCGCCCATGATCTTCCGCAAGGCAGGCAGGCGCGCGCGATCCTCGCGATGGTAGAGCTTGATGACGTGCTTCCGATCGCGCGAGAGATACAGCCTGCCTTGTCCGCCGTCGTTGAACGGCTCGTCTTCGTAGTCTTCGGTTGTGCCGTCCTCTAGCACCACGCGCATGGCAACTCGCTCTCCGCGCACTGATCGCGGCTAGGCTTTGCGCTTCGGACTCTCGAGGATTCTATCCACAATGCCGTACTCGCGCGCGCGCTCAGCGCTCAAGTACAGGTCGCGGTCGGTGTCGCGCTCCAGCGTCTCGCGCGGCTGTCCAGTCGCCTCGACCAAGATATCCAGCAATTTCTCTTTCAAGCGCACGATCTCTTTGGCTTGAATTGCCACATCTGAGGCTTGTCCGCCGCCGCCATAGCTGAGCGGCTGATGCATGTGGATCGTGGCGTTCGGCAGCGCGTAGCGCATGCCTTTGGCGCCTGCCGCCAGCAAGACCGTGCCGAAGCTCGCCGTCATGCCGATTGCCGTCGTGCTGACCGGCGCCTTGATCAGGCGCATGGCGTCATAGATCGCCAAGCCTGCGTAAATTTCGCCGCCCGGCGATTGAATGTACATCTTGATCTCGCGATCAGGATCCTCATGCTCAAGATAGAGCAGCTGTGCCACAATCGAGTTCGCCACGAAGGCGTTGATCTCAGTGCCGACGAAGATGATCCGCTCTTTGAGCAGCAAGGAATAGACATCCCAAGCGCGCTCATAGCGACCTGTATCTTCGATCACAGTTGGAATGAAAGCCATGTTTTTGCTCCAATCAGGCTTTTTGCGCTGATCGTCAAGTATAGCCGCTTTTGGTGCCAAATGTGCATAAGAGCTTCATCAGTGTGCTGCCCGCAAGCGCCCGTGCTTGGTCAGCTGTAGCCGTTGCAGCACGTCTAGCAGCCGCGCGCGCCAGTCGCCATCGGCATCCTTCGGCAGCCAGATCGCGATGCGGCTGACGCGCACGTCGTTACCGAGGTAGCGCTGCAGCGCCGCGCGGTCAATCTCGCCCAGATACGGCACTTTCACGGCAATCTGGCTCGCCTCAAGCGCGATGGATCGCACGTTAGCTGCCTGTGCTAGGCACTTGACGCGCAATTGATAGAGTAGATCGTCCAGCTCAGCGGGCAGATCGCCGAAGCGATCGCGCAGCTCGGCGTGCATTTCGTCCAGCGCCGCCGTTGTGCGCAGGTCGGCAAGCCGACGGTACAGCTGCAAGCGCATGTTGCTCTCGGCGATGAACTCGGCAGGCACATAAGCGCGCAATGGCAGCTCGATGAGCGGCGCGGCGCGCTCAGCCTGCGGCGCGCCGATCGGCAGCGCTCCATCGTTCTTCAGGCGCGCCGCGGCGCTTGCCAACATCTGTGTGTACAAGTGAAAGCCAACGCTCGCGATGTAGCCGCTCTGGCGATTGCCCAACAGCTCGCCGACGCCGCGTATCTCCAGATCGCGCATGGCGATGCTGTAGCCGCTGCCTAGGTCGGTATGCTCAGCAATGGTCTCAAGGCGTGCGCGCGCTTCCGCCGTCAGGACGGCATTTGGCGCGTAGAAGAGATACGCATAAGCCCGATACGCGCCGCGTCCAACGCGTCCGCGCAGTTGGTGAAGCTGCGCCAAGCCGAACGTATCCGCGCGATCGATGATGATCGTGTTGGCGTTCGGAATATCCAAGCCGCTCTCGATGATCGTGGTACACAGCAGAATATCCGACTCGCCATTGGCGAAGCTGATCATGGCGCGCTCAAGCGCTTCCTCGTGCAGCTGACCGTGACCGATGGCGAGGCGCGCTTCTGGCACAAGACGCCGCAACTGCTCAGCGACCGTGTGAATGGTCGCTACGCGGTTGTGGACAAAATAGACCTGTCCGCCGCGATCCAGCTCGCGCAGGATCGCTTGGCGCACCAACTGCTGATCGTACGGTCCGACGTGCGTGATGACGGGCAAGCGCTCAGACGGCGCCGTTTGGAGCAAGCTCACATCGCGGATGCCGCTCAAGCTCATGTAGAGCGTGCGCGGAATCGGCGTCGCCGTCATGGTCAGCACGTCAATTTCAGTGCGCAGGCGCTTGAAGTGTTCCTTGTGCGTCACGCCGAAGCGCTGCTCTTCGTCAATGATCAGCAAGCCGAGGTCGCGGAAGGTCACGTCATCGTTCAGCAGCCGATGCGTGCCGATCAAAATGTCAACCTCGCCGCAGCGCGTCGCGGCGAGGATAGCGCGCTGCTCAGACGGCGTGCAGAAGCGCGAGAGCATCGCCACTTTCACAGGAAACGCGGCAAGGCGTTGGCTGAATGTGTTGAAGTGTTGCTGGGCAAGGACGGTTGTCGGCACCAAGAGCGCCACTTGCTTGCCGTCCATGACAGCTTTGAAGGCGGCGCGCAGCGCGATCTCGGTCTTGCCAAAGCCGACGTCGCCGCACAACAGGCGATCCATCGGCACAGGACGTTCCATATCCGCTTTCACCTCAGCCAAGACGCGCAGCTGATCTTCGGTCTCGATGAACGGGAAGGACGCTTCCAGCTCAGCTTGCCAAGCCGTATCAGGGCTGAAGGCGTAACCTTTGGCGATGCTGCGCTTGGCGTAGAGCGCTAACATCTCGCGCGCGGTCTCTTCGGCGGCACGCCGCGCCGCTTCTTTACGCTGCTGCCACTCAGCCGAGCCGAGCCGCGTCAGAGTCGGCGGCTGATCGTCCACGCCAACGTAGCGCGAGACAAGGTCTGCCTGATGGATCGGCACGTAGAGCATGTCCGTGCCGCTGTATTGCAACGCCAAGTATTCGCGCTGCGCGCCATCCAGCGAGAGCTTGCGCAAACCGAGAAAACGTCCGATGCCATACTCGCTATGCACCACGTAATCGTTCGGCTGCAGATCGGCGAAGTGCGCCTCAGGCGAGATGGCGCGCTGTGCAGCGTGACGGCGCGGCTCAGGGCGGCGCCAGCCGAAAATCTCCGCGTCGCTGATCAGGTGCAGCGGCGGCTGGACGCACAATTGCCAACCTTCGGTCAGCGCGCCTTCCACAAAGGCGAGGTCAGGCGCGCGCTCAAGGCTCGAGACGACGGTCGGGCGCGCTATGCGCGCCTGCTCTGCCCAGAGCTCTGCCAAGCGTTGCGCCTGATTGCTGACCACAACGGCGCGCGCACCGTGCGCACGATTTTTGCGCAGCGCTTCCAAAAACAGCTTCAGCTGACCGCCATGGCGCGTCTCAGGTGCGAAGAGCGCGCCGAGCGTCTCAGAATCAGCCGCGCCGTCTTCAAAGCCGCCAAGGCGGATCGGCGCGCGCGCCACGATCGCATCGCGCAAAGTTTCCCACGGCAGATATGGCAAGGGATAATCGGGCGGCAGCTGCGCCTTGCCGTCTTGTTCAGCGCGCAGGTCTACTGCTTGCGCCTCAAGCTGCGCGACAGTTTCTTCGAGCGTGAGCCAATCTTCTACGATCAGCAGCGCACGCTCGGGCAGGAAGTCCAGCAGGCTGCACGGCTCAGCGTAGCAGTAGGGCAGATAAAATTCGAGGTGCGCAAAGGCGGTCTCGCTCGCCAGCTTTTCCTGATCGGCGCGCGCTGAGTCGGCTTGCTGCGCGCGCTCAGGCTGCGCAGCGAACCAAGCTGCAAGGCGCGTGGCGATAGGCAGGGCGTGCTTGGGCAGCACTTCGCGCGCGGGCGTGATGCTGACGCGCTCAATCGCGGCAAGGCTGCGCTGTGTGGACGGGTCGAACGTGCGTAGGCTCTCAATCGTATCGCCAAACAGCTCGATGCGCACAGGCTGCTCAGCGCTGACTGGGAAGATATCCAGCACGCCGCCGCGCCGACTGAACGTGCCTGCTTCGGTCACCACAGGCGCGGGCGTGTAGCCGATGGCGAGCCACAAGCGCACCAATTTCTCTTGCTCCACGCGCTGACCGAGCGCTAACTGACGGGAGTGCGCGCGGAATTCGCGCGGCGGCAAGGTGCGCTGCATCAAGGCGTGCGCTGAGGCGATCACGATCGGCGGTGCGTTATCCGCAGCGCCGATCGGCGGCTGCAGCGCGCTCAGCGCCGTCAGACGGCTGCGCACGGCGTTGCTCGTCCAAGCGGCGCGGTCGTAGAAGAGCGCGCTCGGCTCGGCAAAGCGGTAGATAGACGCTTGCGGCAGCCAGACAGGCAGCTGTTCGGTCAGCGTGTAGGCACGCTCGACTGAACCGCTCAGCACAACTACCGGGCGTTGCGTCGCCTGTGCCAGCGCCGCGACCACGAACGGACGTGCAGCGCGCAAGATATGTTGATCGGAGACGCTATAGCCTGCCTGCACTTGCTCCAGCAGCTGCTGGAAGGCAGCGCTCTCGCGCAGGAGCGCAATTAAGCCATGTAGATGCATGTTCTCGCTTATTCGCTCTTCGGCTCAGCGGTCGGTAGGCTTGGCGCGGCGCCTGCGTTGCGCGCGGCATCTTCGGCAGTGCTGTTATAGCGCGCCATGGCGATCTCAATGCCGAATTCCAGCCATGTCTCTACAGCGCGTACGGCGCGATCGACCGTCTCTGCAACGAGGAGCTGCTCTTCAGCAGTGAAAGGCTGCAGAACATACGCCGCCGCATCCATGCGTCCAGGCGGACGCCCGATGCCGAAGCGTAGGCGCGCCACTTGCTGCGTGCCGAGCTGCTCTAGGATGCTCTTCAAGCCTTTCTGACCGCCTGCGCTGCCATTTGGACGCAGCCGCAACGTGCCAAGCGGAATATCGAGATCATCGAGGATGATCAGCACGTTTGTCAAGGGAAGATTGTAGAAGGCGATCAGCGGACGGACTGCTTCACCGCTCAAGTTCATGTAGGTCTGTGGCTTTGCGAGCAAGACGCGCCGCTGAGCGATGGTGCCTTCGGCAAGCACAGCCTTCGCTTGCTTTTTGCCGAAGCTGAGCGCGTGCTTGGCGGCTAGGCGCTCGACGATCTGAAAGCCGATGTTGTGGCGCGTGCGCTCATATTCCTTGCCCGGATTGCCCAAGCCGACGATCAAGAAGCGATCTGTCATGAAAATTGCGCGCCCATCATTGCGCGACGCGACTGGGCAGTGAGAATGTGCAGCGTTTGGCGGCGATTGCGCAGACTGCGATCTCTTGGTTGCCGAGCCGCACACTGAACGTAGTCACTTCTTTGCTATGAGAGCGCCAGAACTGCTTGGTAGGCGCTGTGTAGCGAAAAGACGCTAACGAGCGGCACTCGCCGAAACGCGACTCAATCTGGCGCTCGATGCGCCCAACTTTCAAGCACCAATCGGGCGGAAAATTGCTCGGCTGCCGCACAGCGCCTGTCAGCGCCCATTCAGCGGCGCTGAACAGATACGGCTCAGCGCCGTCCTGAATGAAGTTCAGGTCGAGCAAGTTCAAGGTGCGGCGGCTGATGTTGATCAAATTGAGCTGATCGTCGTCGTAGATCAGCAGAACGTCTGCGCTGGGCGGTGTGAGCGTCGGCGTGAATGTGCGCGTCGGCGTGCGCGTATGTGTCGGCGTCGGCGTGCGCACAACCGTTCGCAACGGCGCAGGCGTCGGCGTGCGCGTGCGCGTCGGCGTGCGCGACGGACTGGCAGTCGGCGTGGCTGTGTGTTGAGCGGCAACAGGCGCAGGCGTCTGCGTACGTGTCGCAGTGATCATGCGTGCGGCGGTCGGCGTGTGCGTGCTGCGCGGCGCGACGGTCGGCTGCAGGATCGGGACTTCGGTCGGCGTGCGGCTGAAAGTGTGCGTCGCGCTCGGCAGCGCGGCAAGCGCGGTCTCAGTCAAAATGGCGGCAGGCGTCTCAGGCAGGCGACCTAGAAAGAACACGGCGAGCGCGGCGAGCAAGAACAAGACGCCAATCAGCGGCAGAAATGGCAAGCGACGCTTCCCAGCAGGCGGCGCTTGCGGCTTGGCAAGCTGCGAAGGGCGCAGCTCGAGCGTCTCGCGATCATCGTCGTCCGCTTCGATCCAATCGCTGGCAGGCGTGAAGCGCCGCGATGCAGAAGAATCGCTGAGGAGCTTGGGCGCCAGAGGCGCGCTGCGCATGATCGGCAGATGCTCAGTATCGCCGCCGAAGAGCGCCAGCGCCAAAGCGCGCGCGAATTCAGCGCCGCTGGCGTAGCGCCGCTCAGGGTCTTTATCCAGAACCTTGAAGAGGACTGCTTCGACGCTGCTGGGCAGCTCAGGCGCGAATTCAAGCGGCGAAGGCGGCATATCGTGCAGGTGCTTGAGCGCCACGCTCATGGCGGACGGATCGTCGAAAGGCACTCTGCCTGTCAACATCTCGTAAGCGCAAATGCCAAGCGAGTACAGGTCGCTCTGCGGCACGGCGTTCTTGGAAGAGACGGCTTGCTCAGGCGCGATGTAATGCGCGCTGCCGAAGGTATCGCCGAGCGTGCCGTCAGAAGCGCTCAGCACTAAGCCGAAATCGGTCAGGACGGCTTGCTTGTGCGGCGTGATCATAATATTGGAAGGCTTGACGTCGCGATGGATGACGCCAAGGCTATGCGCGTAGTCCAGCGCATCGCCAATGCCCTGCACAACGCTGATCACATCGGCGTGCGGCATGCGCATGGCGCGCTCGTTGTACTCGCGCAAGATTTGGCGCAAGTCTTTGCCTTCGATGAAGGCCATCGCCATGAAATAGACTTGCTCGTATTCGCCAAACTGATAGACCTTCACGATGTTCGGATGCTGGTCGAGTTTAGCGATGGCGCGCGCTTCGCGCTCAAAGCGCATTCGATACTCGATTTGATTGGCGGTCGCCAACTCGGAGTCGATCACTTTAACCGCTGCATACCGCTGCAGACGCTCATCGTAGCCTTTGTAGACGCGCGCCATGCCGCCTTTGCCCAAAAGCTCTTGAATAACGTAATCGCCTAACTTTTTTCCGATGAGTGGATCAGCCATTGTGCCTCACCTGTGAGCGCTGCATTGATGCACACCGATTATAGCGCGCCGATGCGCGCCTTGCGCTAGGCGCACGCTGAAAGTTCTGCCCGATAGCTGCTCAGGCTTCCCGCTGCGGCTCAGCAGCGGACGGCGCCATTGGCAAAGTGAAATGGAAGGTCGTGCCGACGTTGAGCGCGCTCTGAAAGCCGATCTCGCCGCCGTGCGCTTCCACAATCCGCTTGGCGATCACCAAGCCTAAGCCTGTGCCTTGCGTGCTGCCTGCCACATCGGCGGCGCGGTAGAACTTCTCGAACATATGCTGTTGACTCTCCTCGCTCATGCCGCGCCCGGTATCCTGCACCTCAAGGCGCGCCATGCGCGGCGGCTGATCATCTTGGACCAGCGCGCGTGCGCGCACGAAAATCTCGCCGTGATCGCGGTTGTACTTGATAGCGTTCGTCAGCAAGTTCAGGATGACGCGTTTGACCTTGCTGCGATCGGCGTCGAGCGTGATCGGCTCGGACTGGACGTGAATGGTGATGTAGCGCTCTGCCGCTTGCTGACGCACGATCGCAACCGTCTCTTCGAGCAGCGTCGCGCAGTCAAAACGGCTGGTCTCCAAGCGCGCACGCCCTGACTCAAGGCGCGCTAGGTCGAGGAACTCAGTGGTCATGCGCGTCAGGCGATCTGCTTCGTTTTGAATGGTCTGGATGATGTCGCGGCGGCGATTTTCGGGCAGGTCAGGGCGCATCAGCAAGGTTGTGCTGGCGCGCAAGCCCAGCAGCGGCGCGCGCAGCTCATGTACCATTTCTTCGATCAGGTCGCTTTGTTGGAACAGGCGTGCGTTCTCAATGGCGATAGCCGCTTGGGCAGCCAGCGTGGTCAGCGTGTTGATGTCATCTTCCGTCCATTGTGAGCCGGGACGTTTGTTGACGGCTTGCACCACGCCGATCACGCGATTGTGCGCGATCATCGGCACGCCGAGCAAGTTGCGCGTCTCGAAATCAATAGTCTCGTCCACGCCGCGAAAGAAGCGCGGATCGCTGCGCGCATCTTCTACAAGGCTTGGCTCGCCATGCCGCACCACCCAGCCTGCCAAGCTGCTATCAATCGGCACGATGATAGCTTCCATCGCGCCGGCGGTCATGCTCGGCTGCGAAGACGCTTCGAAGCGCAGCTCGCCCGTCTTGGGATCGATCAGCATGATCGAGGCGGTCTCAGTGTCGGTCAGCTCAGTGGCGGCGTGAATGATGCGATTGAGCAGCGTGCTGAGATCGAGCGTTGAGTTGAGCTGACGGCTGATCTCCATCAGGCGCTCGTAGCGCGCCATCAGCTGCAGGTACTTTTGAATGGCGACGTCGTTCCCTAATGTAGAGCTGCCGAAATAAGATGTGGTTTTGTCAGACATAGCGCAACATCCCGCGCCGATCATCCTCAGCGCATTTTCAAAGATTGGCTCAGCCCGTTATTATGGCTTGTGCCAGCGATGCATTGCAAATCTTAATGCGGCGCCAGTTGACGGCGGCGCGCGCCGTTGGTAGAGTCGCGGCAGCTGTAAGAGAAAGCACAATGCACAAAACTGACCTTATCATCACCAAACGGATGCTCGGCGCGTTGCTGATCGCGCTCGGCGCGCTCGCCTTCGTCGGCATCATCCTGCTGGACGCGCTGCGCGGCACGCTCGGCGACTTCGGACCTGCTCAGCTGTTGGCGTTGGCGGGCAGTCTCGGCGTCTGCTTGGTCGGGCTGAGCCTGCTGCCGCTGGGAGACCGTCCCGCATGATCGGCGCGCTGGAAGCAGTGCAACGCGCGCCGCGCGCCTTGCTGGTGGCACAACAAGCCTTGCTCGCGGCTGCCATGCTGCTCATGGCGTTGCACTTAGCGGTCTACGGCGTCTACGCCGCCAATCTGATCGCTTTTCCGTTCGATTACGATCAAGGCGAAGGCTTCGAGCTGAACGATACGATCCTGCTCAGCCAGTTTCAATCGCCTTACCGCGATAACGAGGTCTTTCCGTTCTACGCCAGCAACTATCCGCCGCTCTATCACCTGATCCTAGTGCCGTTTGCGTGGCTGTTCGGCGCGGAATATTGGTATGGACGGCTGGTC
>DAOTWB010000149.1:0-9634 GCA_034436235.1 Anaerolineae bacterium | reverse complement strand
GTTGATTCAGGAGATTACGTATGCGCAGTCTTCGTTCGCTGATTTTTGTCGCCGTTGTGGCGGCGCTCTTGGCGGTGGCGGCGGTCGCCATTGCGCAGGAGAAAACGCTCACAGTGCTGTGTACGCCACAAGAAGATTGGTGTGTCGCCATGACGCAGGCTTTCGAGGCGGAGACAGGCATCAAGACATCCTATGTGCGCCTTTCATCGGGCGAGTCGTTAGCGCGCATTCGCGCCAGCAAGGACGCACCTGAGTTCTCGATCTGGTGGGGCGGTCCGGTGGATGCGTTCATCGCCGCCAATGAGGAAGGGTTGCTGGAAGCCTATCAATCGCCGAATGCCGCCGCCTTGCCTGAGCAGTACAAAGACCCTAACGGCGTCTGGGCGGGCGTTTACGTAGGCGCGCTCGGCTTCTGCTCAAACTTGAACGTGCTGAAAGAGCTGGGCTTGGAAGCGCCAAACTCTTGGGCGGATTTGCTCGATCCAAAGCTGAAGGGCAATGTGGCGATCGCACATCCTGCTACATCTGGCACAGCGTTCACCACTTTCTGGACGATTGTCACGCTTGAGGCAGATAAGCTGGAAGCGGCTGAGGCAGGCAAGGGCTACGAAGCCGATGGCACGCCGACCGCTGCTGCTGTAGACGCGGCGTTTGAGTACTTTGCGAAGCTGCACCAGAACATCTTGCAGTACACGCGCTCAGGCGCGGCGCCCGGCACTTTGGCAGGACGCGGCGAGATCGCTGTAGCGGTCATCTTCTCGCACGATTGTGTCAAGCTGCAGCAGGAAGGCTTCAAAGACATTCTGACCACCACTTTCCCTGCTGAAGGCACGGGCTACGAGATCGGCGGTATGGCGATCATCAAGAACGGTCCGGAGAACGAAGCGGCTAAGATGTGGTTCGATTGGGCACTGACCGCCAAGGCGCAAGAGATCGGTCCGACCGTCAACTCGTTGCAGCTGCCCACCAATCCTGACGCAGCTGTCTCCGAGCTTTCGGTCAAGCTGGCTGAGCTGAACGTCGTGGACTATAACTTCCAAGCTGCCGGCAAGAATCGCAACGCCATCGTTGAGCGTTTTGAGCGCGAGATCGCGCCCAAGCCGACCAACTGAGTCGCACTTTGCAGCAATCCTCGCCGTGCGCGGTGAGGATTGCCATTTTTATAGCCTCTCGCGGAGACCTACGCTGTGCAAAAGCTAGCCTTGCAGCGCCAAGTCAGCCAGTTTCGCCGCATTTTCCAAGACCCTGTCCTCGCCGTCGCGCTGATCGGCGTTGCACTATTCGTTTTCGTCATGATTTTGCTGCCGCTGTTCAGCGTGATCGGCGAGAGCTTGTCGTCCAAGAATTTGCCGCTCTTCCAGCGCTACCTGAGCGAGCCGATCTATCAGACCATCATCGGCAACACGCTGGGGCTAGGCATTGTCACAGCGGCTACCAGCACGGCAGTCGGCTTCTTGTTCGCTTTTGTGCAGGTCAAGCTCGATGTGCCGTTCAAGCGTCTGATGCATGTCTTAGCGCTCATCCCGATCATCTCGCCGCCTTTTGCCGTGGCGACTGCCATCATTGTACTGTTCGGACGCAACGGCTTGATCACGCGCGGCGTCTTCGGCATTCGCTTCGATATCTACGGCTTGTTCGGTCTGACCTTGGCGCTCTCGCTCTCGCTGTTTACGGTCGCTTATCTCACCTTGCGCGGCATGATGCAGGCGCTCGATCCTGCGCTCGATGAAGCTGCCACTAATCTAGGCGCGGGCAAATGGCGCATTTTCCGCACAGTGACCTTGCCGATGCTGCTTCCGGGCATTGCCAGCGCTTTCTTGCTCGTGTTTGTCGAAGCCATTGCCGATCTAGGCAATCCGCTTGTGCTAGGCGGCAATTTCGAAGTGCTTGCCACGCGCGTTTACATCAGCATCATCGGTTTGTACGATACCTCATCAGCCGCCGTCTTCTCGATGATCCTGCTCGTGCCTTCGCTCTTGGTCTTCATTTTGCAGAACTACATCATCAGCCGCTCGAATGTCATCTCGGTCACAGGCAAGCCATCGGGCAGACCGCAATATATTTACAATCCGTTTGTGCGCTGGACGTTGTTCGGATTGTGCATGGCGATCTGCATCCTGATCGCGTTGATCTACGGCACGATTGTGATAGGCGCGTTTGTGGAAGTGCTGGGCGTCAACAATAACTTCACGTTGCGGCACTTCAATTTCGTCCTGAACGGATTAGGCTCGCAAGCGATGTGGGATACAACGCGCTTGTCTATCATCTCGACGCCTGTGGCAGGCTTGCTCGGCATGTTAATCGCTTTCCTTGTGGTGCGCAAAGAGTTCTTCGGGCGCGCCGCGCTGGACTTCGCCACAATGTTGGGCATCGCTGTGCCAGGCACGATCATCGGCATCGGCTTCTTGCTGGTCTTCAACACGCCGACAGTCTGGAATTTGCCTTTCTTCGGCGAGGTGATCATTTTGCCAAAATTGACGGGCGGTCAGGCGATTTTTGGCGGCGCGCTCGCCATCGTGATCGTGTATGTCGTGCGCAGCGTGCCGACTGCGCTGCGCTCAGGCGTGGCGGCACTCACGCAGATCGATCCTGCCATTGAAGAAGCCTCTACCAGCCTTGGCGCAGACAATGCGCGCACTTTCCGCCGTATCACGCTGCCGCTGATCCGTCCCGCGCTATTGGCGAGCTTGATCTTCGCCTTCGCGCGCTCAATGACCACTATCTCAGCCATCGTCTTCTTGACCACGCCGCAGACTAAGATCATGACTCAGCAGATTCTGAATGAAGTGGAAAATGTGCGCTATGGCAATGCCTTCGCCTATTGTGTGATCCTGATCCTGATCGTGCTGACCGCGATCGGCGTGCTGTATCTCGGCGTTGGCTCCGCCACTGGCGCAGAACAGACTTTTCAGCGAGGTGCCCGTTGATGAATGGCGAACAGCGCGTCCGTCTGCGCCTCGATCAGCTTGTCAAGGCATTTCCGCAGCGCGGCGGCAAAGGCAACGTCTTGGCAGTTGACGGCGTCTCTTTAGATATCTACAGCGGCGAGTTCGTGACTCTACTCGGTCCGTCAGGGTGCGGCAAAACGACCACCTTGCGTTTGATCGCAGGCTTCGAGATACCGACCGAAGGACGCATTCTGCTCGACGGTCAGGATATTACGCATCAGCCGCCCAACAAGCGCGATATGGCGCTCGTCTTTCAAAACTACGCGCTCTTTCCGCATATGACGGTTTACAAAAATGTGGCGTACGGTCTGGAGACGCGCGGCTTGGCTGCGAGAGTCATCAAAGAGCGCGTAAGCAATGTCTTGGCGCTTGTCGGTCTGCAAGGCTTGGAAGATCGGCGTCCGAATCAGCTCTCAGGCGGTCAGCAGCAGCGCGTGGCGCTGGCGCGCTGCCTGGTCATGGAACCGCGCATCTTGCTCTTCGACGAGCCGCTCTCAAACCTTGATGCCAAGCTGCGCGTGCAGATGCGCAGCGAGATTCACGCTTTGCAGCGCCGTCTGCACATCACCAGCATCTACGTGACGCACGATCAAACTGAGGCGATGGCGCTCTCAGATCGGATCGTGGTTATGAACAGAGGTCGTATTGAGCAAGTTGGCACGCCGCCTGAGGTCTATCGCTGCCCTAGCACGCGCTTCGTGGCAGATTTCATCGGACGCGCCAACTTTCTGCCCGTCAAAGCAGGAGCGCGGCAAGGCGGCACAGCCGAGATTCAACTGCTCGGGCAGACTGTGCGCGTCGCCTTGCCATCCGAGACGACGGACGGTTTGGTCGCCATGTTGCGACCTGAGGCGCTCATGCTGCGCGCCGATCCGAGCTTGCCGCAAGCGCACATCTTGCAAACGATGTATCTCGGCTCGGAAGTGGAATACATTGTGCAGCACGGCGAGCAGACGCTGATCGTCGTGGAACACGATCCACGCAATCGGCGTATTTTCGCCGAAGGCGAGCAAGCAGGCATCGCCTTTGTGCCAGAGGCAGTTCATCTGATCGGCGAGGAACGCTGACCTTGCTGATTCAGCCGCTGAATGCTATGCTCTTGCCTAGTTTCTCCAAGAACAGTGAGCCATAGCCTGAGGACGTATTGTCATGATCGCCGGACCGACCTTTGAAGAGATGCTGCATCCGCACAAGATCGCGCCTGAGATTCGCGCGCGCGCGCACGCAGCGCGTCAGAGCGCGCCGCTCGATCCGATCAACCTTTTCAACATCACGTGGCGCGATCCTGCGAATCGCGTCTATCATGTGGTGCTGCCAAAGGCGCTCACAGGCGTCGAGGCGGATATCGTAGTGCTGTATGGGCGCGAGTTTCCGTCGGGCAGCCACAAGGTCGGCGCCGCTTATTCCGTCCTGCTGGAAAAGACGCTCTTCGGCGAGGTTGAGCCGAGTCGGCATACGCTTGTGTGGCCCTCGACAGGCAACTACGGCATCGGCGGCGCTTGGGTCGGCGGACGCATGGGCTGTCAGAGCATCGTCGTGCTGCCCGAAGGCATGAGTCGCGAGCGCTTCGCGCTGATCGAGCGCTATGGCGCGCGCATCATCCGCACTGTCGGCTCGGAGAGCAACGTCAAAGAGATTTACGATATGACGCATCAGCTGCGCGCCGCCGATCCGAACATCCGCGTCCTGAATCAGTTCGAAGTGATGGGCAACTATCGCTTCCATTATCACGTGACGGGCAACACGCTGGTGGAGCTGGCGGCGGAGCTGCATGCACAAGGCATCGGCAGCGGACGCATTGACGCTTTCTGCTCTGCAATGGGCAGCGCCGGCACCATCGCCGCTGGCGACCGCTTGAAGCAGGTCTTTCCAGGACATCTGATCGTCGGACTTGAGCCGATCCAATGCTCAACGCTCTACAACAACGGCTATGGCGTGCATGATATTCAAGGCATTGGCGATAAGCACGTCACGTGGATTCACAACGTGAACAACATGGACGCGCTGATGTGCATTGACGACCTGACTTGCAAAAAAGGCTTGTTGGCGCTCAGCGATCCAGCTGGGCAAGCTGTGCTGATCAAACGTTACGGCGTCCCTGAGGCGCTTGTGGCGCAGCTCAGCACGCTTTTCGGCATCAGCGGCATTTGCAACATCTTAGGCGCGATCAAGACGGCGAAATATTTCGGTCTGGGACGCGGCAGCCTGATCGCGACAGTCGCTACAGACTCGCTCAATCGCTATCACAGCGTGATGGACGACATGCGCGCGCAGTATGGCACACTGGATGAAGCGGCGGCAGTCGGTTTGATCGAAGGCACGTTCCACGCTGCGACGACGGACTGGATACAGCTCGGCACGCGCGAGGCGCGCGCGCGCTGGCACAATTTGAAGTACTACACATGGGTAGAGCAGCAAGGCAAGACGGTTGAAGCGCTTGACGCGCAACGCGATCCTGAATGGTGGTTGCAGCATCAAGCGCTCGTGGATGAGATTGACGCCAAGCTGCTCGCGACGCGCGCCGAGCTGCTTGTGTAAGATCGCTCACGCGCGGCGCTTCAAATGGACTGAAGACACTGCGCGTGAAAGGATTTACGCCATGACGATTCAACTGCAGTCGGTCATCACTTGCCCTGAGTGCGGCTTTGCCAAAGAAGAGACCATGCCGACGGACTACTGCCAATTCTTCTACACCTGCACCAGCTGTGACGCGCGCCTGCGTCCGAAGCAAGGCGATTGCTGCGTGTATTGCTCATATGGCAGCGTCAAGTGTCCTTCTAAACAGGCTGAAGAAGGCGCTTAGAGCGTGATCACTTGGTCAGGCGGATTGGCGCTGAGCGCTTTGTAGAGATCGGGGAAGCAACCGACCTGCACATGCGCAACAGTGCCGTGCGGCGTGCATTTTCCGATCTCGCCTTGCGCCAGACCGCGCTCTAGCGCGCACTGATCGCACATCATCAGCAAGATGTTGTGTTGTTCCGCCATGCGCGAGAGCCGCTCGCCCATCGGATCGCCTTGCCGCAACAGATAAGTGTTATCGTCGAAGAAGAACATGCCGATCACCTCGGCGCCGTGCGTACCAGTTTCCAGTTGCGGCAGGATCATCTTGCCCAGCTTGTAGCTGGCGGTGTGTCCAGAGGTCGCGAACACATAGGCAACTTTCATCTCAATCTCCTCATCGAAGCCAGTGGGACGATCAAGATGATACTGAGTATCATTTATCTTGTCAAGAGTGACGCTGGATCAGTGATGACGCCTGTCACGGCGCTGGCAGCCACCACAGCAGGATTGGCGAGATAGATCGGCGCACTGGCAGTTCCCATGCGTCCGCGAAAGTTGCGATTGGCGCTGCTGATGGTCGCTTCATCAGGCGCGGGAATGCCCATGTGGTTGCCCATGCACGGACCGCAGCCCGGCACGCCGATCATCGCGCCTGCCTCGACAAAAGTCTGGATGTAGCCAAGCTGCAAGGCTGCTTTCAGCACCTCGCTTGAAGCAGGAATCACCAGCAGGCGCGTGCCTGCTGCTACCTTGCGTCCTCTGAGAACAGTTGCCGCAGCGGCGAGGTCTTCCAGCCGACCGTTTGTGCAAGTGCCGAGAAAGGCTTGCTGCACAGGCGTGCCAGCCACGGCTGAGAGCGGCTTGACGTTATCAGGGCTATCAGGGCAGGCGACCATCGGCTCAATGCCTGTCACATCGTAGTGATGCACGGCGGCATACTCAGCGTCAGGATCGGGATAGACGGGCGTATACGGACGGCGCGCGCGCGGCGCCAGATAATCGAAGATCGCTTGATCAGGCGGCAAGTAGGCTGTCTTGGCGCCGAACTCAGCCATCATGTTCGGAATCACGGCGCGGCTATCAAGGCTCAAGGCGCTGATCGCCTCGCCGTGAAACTCAACCGACATATAAATGCCGCCTTCCACGCCCAGATCGCCGATCAGCTTGAGACAGAAATCTTTGGCGGTGACGCCTGTGCGCCATTCGCCCGTCACGACCACTTTCATGCTCTCAGGCACGCGCAACCACAGCTCGCCTGTCGCCCAAAGCGCAGCTACTTCACTACGTCCGATGCCTGCGCCGAACGCGCCAAGCCAACCGAAGTGCGTCGTGTGACTATCCGCGCCTAAGATCAGCTCGCCCGGCAAAACAACTGCTTCTTCGCTCAGCACCTGATGACAGATGCCGCGCCCTGCTTCAAAAAAGTGCTGTACGCCTTGCTCGCGCACGAATTGACGCACCTCAGCGTGATTCTGCGCGTGTTGCGTGGTCGGCGCAGGCACAGCGTGATCAAGCGTGATGGCGAGCCGCTCAGGATGCTTCACACGGCTGACGCCGAGCTTTTTGAAGGTCTGATAGATAGCAGCAGTGTTATCGTGGCTCAGCACGATATCAGGACGCGCATCTACGATCTGCCCCGCGCGCACCTCGCGCAGCCCTGCGGCGCGCGCTAACACTTTCTCTGCAAAGGTATAGCCTGCCATGTTGCGCTCATCCTAGAACAGCTTGCGCACGCAGCATCTCGTCCACTTCTTCAGGCGTCACAATGCGCTGATCGGCGAGCGCCTTGATACGCTGAGTGGCAGCCTTCACCTGCTCATCGGTCAGCGAGAGACCGAGCTCCTGCGCGCGATTGCGCACAGCGTTCCAGCCGGTCAGGCGATGCGCGATATGCACTTGGCGCTTCAGACCGAAGTCGCTCGGATTGATGCTCTCGTAGGTCTCAGGCGCTGCCAGCACTGCTTTGGTGTGAATGCCTGCCTTGTGCGTGAAGAACGTCGCGCCGGTGATGTAGTTGTTGAACGGCACTTGCACGCCGACCATCTCAGCGACCATGTGATCGATCTCGTTGAGCAAGTGCAGACGATACTTTCTCAGCAGCAGCTCGCGATTATCGAAATAGAGCCGTGCGATCAGCCCGCCGAGCGGCGTGATGCCGTTGCGCTCACCGATGCCCAGCACAGTGGTATCCACGTGCGTAGCGCCTGCTTCAAGCGCGGCGTAAGCGTTCGCAATGGCGCAGCCGCTATCGTTGTGTCCATGAAACTCAACGTCCAGGTGCGTCAGGCGGCGCAGCAAGCTGACCAGGCTATAGACTTGCTGCGGCGTGGCAATACCGACCGTATCCGCGACGCCTAGCCGATTCAGCACGCCTAGCTCTGCCACAGCCAGATAGACGCGCAACAAATCCGCCTCGTTGCTGCGGAACGAATCTTCTGTGCTGAAGCGCAAAATGATGTTCGGCGCTTGGCGACGGACGAAGGTCAGCACTTCGCGCGCTAGGTCAATGATCTCATCAATAGTCTTGCCGTGACTGTGCTTGCGCAGCGCTGCCGATGTGCCGATCACAATATCCAAGCCGTCCACGCCTGTGTCAAGCGCGCGCAAGGCGTCATCGCGGTTGCAGCGGATGTGCGTCAGAATGCGCGCCTTCAGCTTCATGCCGACGATCATGCGCACATCCGCCTCAGATTGTGGCGAGGCGACAGGCGATGAGAGTTCCAGCATCTCGACGCCGAACTCGTCAAGTTTTTCGGCGATCTTCATCTTCTGGGCAGGCGTGAAGTTGGCGCCGGCGAACTGCTCACCTTCGCGCAACGTCGATTCAATAATGGCGAACTGAGTCAGGGACACTGCTGAGATTCCTCCATAGCAAGGCGTTGCATAATATTAACACATTCGCGCAAAGCAGCTATGGCGAATCGGCTAAAGTGCGCTGCGCTTTGGCAGACGGTTGCCTAGCCAGCGGCTGAGCGTGCGCGCAAGCCAAGCCAAGCCGAAAAGCACCGTGCAGGCAAGCACAATAGCAGCGCCAGACGCCACGTTGTAACGATAAGAAGCGTATAGACCGATCACGCCAGCGCTGATGGCGACGCTAACGGCGATCAGCATCATGCGCGGCAGGCGATTGGTGAGCAGAGAAGCGGTCGCTGCCGGCGTCACGAGCATGGCGCTGGTCAGCACAACGCCGACCGCTTGAATGGCGGTCACTACTGTCAGCGCGAGCAAGATCAGCAAGCCGTAGCGCAGCCGATCAGCGCGCAAACCGATCACTTCGGCATGGATCGGATCAAAAGAAGTCAGCTCGAACTCTTTGTGGAACAAGATCAGCGCGCCTAGAACGATGGCTGCCACAATGCCGATCAGCGTCAGGTCGTTCGGCGTGACGCCTAGCACGTTTCCGAATAGGATGTGCGTGAAATCGCGGAACGAGCGGGCTGTACTCATCAGCAAGATGCCGAGCGCAAACATGAAGGTGAACATGATGCCGATGGCAGTATCTTCGCGCAGCGTCTCGCGCCGCGAGAGCCAACCGATGCCGAGCGCGGTCAGCAGACCTGCTACCACAGCGCCAAAGAACAGACTGATGCCGTTGAAATAGGCGAAGACGATGCCTGGCAGCACAGTGTGCGCCAGCGCATCGCCGATGAAAGCCATGCGGCGCAACACAACGTACACGCCGATGGTCGCGCACAGCGTGCCGACCAGCACAATCGCCAACAGGCTATTGCGCATGAATTGGAAGCGGATGAACGGTTCGATCAGGTCATTCAGGAAGGTCATTGGATAGGTTGCACGGCGGCGTTGCTAGGCGCGCTGAGCGGCGGCGGCACTTGCTGCCCTTCGCGCAGATACAGCACGCTATCGAAATCGCTCTCAAGGCGTTCAAGGTTGTGCGTGGCGAC
>DAOTWB010000148.1:0-23731 GCA_034436235.1 Anaerolineae bacterium | reverse complement strand
TTGGTCAACTTTGGCGATGTGCTGGAAGGCTTTCTGGCAGATTTCAAGTTTTTGGGCAAGGAAGGGCTGCTGGCGGCGAGCTATCGTCTGCTGGGCGACGCGCTGAGCCTTGCCGTGCTGATCGGCGTGGCGTATTTTCTGCTGCGGCGTTTCGTCTTCAGCGATAAGGCGCTCACATTTCGCCCGAACGTGACCGTGCATCCGAACGTGGCAAAGGGTCACATTCAGCGCGACTCGCTGATCGTCGGCGTCTTCATCCTAGCGCACGTCGGCGCGCGCTTTCTGGGACAATCCGTGCAGATCGCGATGGGCGAAGGCGTGCAGCCGCAGCCGTTCGCTAGCGCAGTGGCAGGCTTGTGGTCAGGTATGAGCGCTGATGCCTTGCTGTTTCTCGACCACGCTTTTTGGTGGATCGCGCTTGGCGGCATTTTGCTCTTCTTGCCATATTTTCCGTACAGCAAGCACGCGCACTTGTTCATGGCGCCGCTGAACTACCTGACCAAGCCGCCGCGCACTTCGCTCGGCGAATTAGCGCCTGAGGACTTCGAAGACGAATCGCGCGAGCAATTCGGCGCAGGCAAATTAGAGCATCTGCCGCAGACGCACTTGATGGACGCCTTCGCTTGCATCATGTGCAATCGCTGTCAGGATGTCTGTCCAGCGTACGTGACGGGCAAAGAACTCTCGCCTTCGGCTTATGAGATCAACAAGCGCTTCTTGATCAAAGCGCGCATGGCGGCGCTCGCCAACGGCGCTGAGTCGGACGCGCCGTTGCTCGGCACAGCGCTCAGCGAATCGGCGCTGTGGGCATGCACGGCGTGCGGCGCATGCGTGGATATCTGTCCTGTTGGCAACGAGCCGATGCTGGACATTCTCTACATACGCCGCGATCAGGTCTTGGTGCAGGCGAGCTTCCCTGCCGAGCTGAAAGGCGCCTTCAACGGCATGGAACGGCAAGGCAATCCGTGGCAGATCAGCGAGAGTCGCCTGAAATGGGCAGAAGGTCTGGACGTGCCGACCGTTGAGAGCAATCCTAATTTCGAAATTCTGTATTGGGTCGGCTGCGCCGCCAGTTTTGAGCCGCGTGCGCAGCAGACGGCGCGTGCTTTTGTGCAAATTTTGCGCATGGCAGGCGTCAATTTTGCAGTGCTAGGCGAGCAGGAGTCGTGTACAGGCGATACGGCGCGGCGCGCAGGCAATGAGTTCCTGTACGCTGAGATGGCGAAGGCGAACGTCGAGACGCTGAACGCCGTCAAGCCGAAGCGCATCGTCACCACTTGTCCGCATTGCTTGCACAATTTGGGCAAGGAATATCATCAGTTCGGCGGCAACTACACTGTGATCCATCACACGGAGCTGATCGAAGAGCTGATCGCAGCGGGCAAATTGCCTGCCCGCGCACATCCTGATCGGCAGCCGAACGTGACCTTCCACGATCCGTGCTATCTCGGACGCCAAAATGGCGTGATTGAGGCGCCGCGGCAGGCGCTGCAGCAAGGCGCAGGCGTCAATTTGGTGGAGATGGCGCGGCATGGCAGGCAGTCGTTCTGCTGCGGCGCGGGCGGCGCACAATTCTGGAAAGAAGAAGAGCATGGCACAGCGCGCGTGAACGTGACGCGCTATCAAGAGGCGCAGGCGACAGGCGCGGAGTTACTGGCGGTTGGTTGTCCGTTCTGTATGCGCATGTTCAGCGACGCGCACGGCGAGCTGGGCGGCAACATGCAGATCAAAGACGTAGCGGAGATCATTGCTGAGCGCTTGCAGAGCGCCAAAGCAGCCGACTGAAATGTGACAGAACGCGTCACACACATTTCCGTAAAAGTGTGATTGAATAGGCTCAGGACATCCTTTGAGAGGTCGCTGAGTCATGCAGTGGTTTTACGCTCGCAAGGTATCGCCTAACACATGGGCTAGGGCAGGGCGCGACAGCGAGGGCGATTGGCACATTGTCGTGTTCTCAGATGAAAATGGCGTTCACGGCAGAGACGGCGCAGCGCACAACTACTATCGCAAGCGCGGCGACAAGTGGTACGCGCAGGCATCGGCTGAGACATCTGAGTGCGCCTTCGCAGAGTGCGCTGAGAACCTAGACAATTTGCTGCGTCGGCTGATCGAGATCGAGTGGTTGCAGAGCAGCGCACGGGCTGTTCTGCGCACCTTAATTTGAGCAGGAGTTGACATATGGCTATCAAGTGGGGACGTGCAATCCGAGTGCCGCCGGGCTTGTGGGGAAAAGCTGGGATCGATGATCAGGGCAACTGGCACATTCTGTACGCAGAGAAGCCTGAGAACATCGCCAATCCAAACAGCGTCGGTCATGACCATTATTTCAAACGCGGCGGAAAGTGGCATGTGCAAATTCGTACATCACGTCATGCGCTATTAGCTGATAAGAAAGGACATACTTACGAGCCGAACACGCCTTTCGATTCAATTCCGCCTGAAATCCTAGACGATCTGTTCCGTCAGTTAGCTGTCGGGCTTGATTAGGTCGTGAGCGCGGCGCGCTGCACCTTGACTTGAACACTTGACCTGCGCTACACTTCCGCCGACTTTGAAAAAGGCAAGCGGAAGTGTATGCGTGCTGCATCTGCTCAGAAACACATCGCGCTCAGCCTGCCGCTGAGCAGCTTTGCGCTGATCATGGCTGTGGCGTTCGCGCTGCGCGCAGCTTTTGTGCTGCTGACCGTGCCGAATGTCAGCGGCGGCGATACGCTCGGTCTTCTGCAATACGGACTGGAGCTTGTGCGCGATCAGATGCCGCACATGACGCATATTCCGCCGATCTATCTGCTCTACACAGGCACTGTGCAGAGCATCTTCGGCGAAGGCAACCTGACCATCTTCCGCCTGCTGAACGTGCTATGGAGCACAGCGCTCGTCGCGATAGTTTTCACGGCGGCAGAGGCGTATTTCAACAGGCGCGTCGCTGCGATCGCGGCGTGGCTGATCGCGATCAATCCGATCTTCATTATCGAGGCAGGACAAATCCTGACCGAGAGCGTCTTCCTGCCGCTGATGTTCGGCGCGCTCGCCTTGCACGGACGCTGCACGCGTCGCGATGCGCTGATGACATCGCGACAAGCTGCGCTGGTCGGCATATTGCTCGGCTTGGCAAGCCTGACGCGCGCCGTCGCGCTATTGCTGCCTGTCATCTTCGTCGCACACCTGCTGTGGCGCTATCGTCGTCGCGCGCTGCATCTGATCGCGGCGCTGCTCATCGCTTACAGCGCGACAGTGCTGAGCTGGACGGCATACGGCTATTTGCGCTGGCGGACGATCATGATCGGCGGCGGCGGCTTGGCTGCTAACTTCTATCTCGGCACGAACGAAGGTTGGTGCGGTCCGCAATGCGTGGACGAGCGCGCAGGCATCACGCCTGAGGATCAGCTGCGCAACGACGAGATTTACGCGCAACGCGCTGCCGAGTCCATCTTCAGCGATCCGCTCGGCTATCTGGCGCGCCGCTTGACCAATCTGCTGGAAGCGAGTCTGCAGCCGCACAACACGAATCTCCTTCAAGGCGAGAGCCTGCGCGATCTCGTGTTGCAATGGTGGACGCATGATCGCAGCTTGGCAGGCTTGGGCGCTGTGTTGAGCGGCGATGCGTTTGTGCCTAAGCTCTCGCTGTACATCTTCCACATCGGCGCGCTGCTGCTTGGCGCGCTCGGTCTACTGCTCGGCGCGTTCCGCCGACGGATGTTCGGGCAGGCATTGCCGCTCTACGGTGCGTTAGGTTACTTTTACGCGCTGCACAGCCTGCTGACGGCTATTCCGCGCTATCTGTTTCCGACGGCGGCGCTCTGGCTGATCTTCGCCAGCGCAGCTCTAGCAGGGCGCGCCACAACTGAAAGTCGCGATGAGCAAACTGCTTAACGTCTCCAAAAATCATTGGCTGCTCGGCGCGCTTGTGCTGTGCTTCGCGGCGCGACTCAGCGCCTTGCTGGTGTTCGGCGCGCAGCTCGCCTTCGAAGGCGATGTAGTGCATGGCGAAGGCGCTTACGATGTACGCGCTCGGAATTTATTGACGACAGGCGTGCTAGGGCTAGAGCCGGGACAAATTGACGTGGAAGGCTCTAGCGTGCTGTATCCTGTGCTGTTGGCAGTCGCCTATGCAGTTGGCGGACGCACGCTGACGGCGATCAGTCTTTTGAACATCCTGTTCGATCTGGTCACGGTCTGGGCGATCTTTCAGCTGGGCAAGCGGCTGTTCGGCAGGGCTGAGATTGGCGCGTTGGCAGGCATTTTCTTCGCGCTCTATCCATACCTGATCTTTCAGACGCTCAGCGTTGGCTATACATCGCTTTTGGCGATGTTGCTCAGCCTGACTGCGCTCTGTTTTGTCGCGCTGCGCGAGCGCGAGCGGCTTGACGGCGGCACTTGGGCGCTCGTTGTGGCGTGTGGAGTGTCAATCGGCTTGTTGGCGCTGACTCGTCCGCCTGCCGTGCTGATCGCGCTCGGCGGCGCGCTGTGGTGTCTGCTGCGGCTGAGTTTCTGGCAGAGCGCGGCGCGGCTTGTGCCTGCGGCGCTGATCAGCTTCGCGGTCGTCTCGCCGTGGCTTTGGCAGACCTATCAAGCCTTCAACCGCTTCATTCCAATCGGCGGCAATTTAGGCGTGGCGCTCTGGGGCGGCAATAGTCCGTACACAGTGCCGTTCATCCAAGCGGGCTATCCGCTGCTATGGATGCCTGAGCATCTCGACGTGCAAGCTGAGCAAGGCGCGCTCGCCGTGCGCTTGGTGGAAAACAGCGAGCGGCTCACGCGCCTGACCGCTGAATACCTGCGCGATCATCCTGAGCAAATTCCTGCGCTGCTGCTGTGGAAATTCTATGCGCAGTGGACGCCTGACATCTTTCCGACGCGCAATCCGATCAACGGCGTGATACCGTTCGTTCGCGAGTCCGATGGCAGCATCCGCGCCTTGACCGATCCTGAAGAAATCCGCGCAAACGGCTTTGCCGCCGAAGGCGACGTCTACGCTGAGCCGCTCTTCAACCTGCTCGGACGTTGGATACATCGCTTTTACTTCGGCAGCCTGCTGATTCTTGCCTTGATCGGCGTGTGGCAGACGCGCAAGGCGTGGCGCGATGTCTCGCTCATCTGGTTGATCCTGCTGATCTTGACACTCTTCTACGTGCTGACCACGCCTTGCACGCGCTATCGCTCGCCAAGCGATCCGCTGCTCTTTTTGTTCTCAGCACACGCTGTGTTATACTTCTGGTCACATCTCGCGCAGAACAAGGTGAAGGATGCATGAAGAACATTCTGGTGACCGGCGGCGCAGGTTTCATCGGCAGCGCTTTTGTGCGCCACATGGTGCAGACCTATCCGCAATACACAATCATCGTCTTAGATAAACTGACTTACGCCGGCAATCTAGATAATTTGCTGCCCGTGCGCGACGCGCCGAATTATCGCTTTGAGCGCGGCGACATCGCCGATGCGCCGATGGTCAGGCGTGTTCTTGAGCAGCATCAAATAGATGCGATCGTCAACTTTGCGGCAGAGTCGCACGTGGATCGCAGCATCATGAGTTCGCACGCCTTTCTGGAGACGGATGTGATCGGCGTCTATGTGCTGCTGGAGCAGGCGCGACAGCTCGGCATCAAGCGCTTCCATCAGGTCAGCACGGATGAGGTCTACGGCTGGATCGCCGAAGGCGCTTTCAAAGAGACCGATCCGTTGCAGCCGAACAATCCTTACTCAGCTGCCAAAGCAGGCGGCGAGATGTTGGTGCGCGCTTATCACGTCACGCACGGCATGCACACGACGATCACGCGCGGCAGCAACACTTACGGTCCGTATCAATATCCTGAGAAGATGATGTCGCTGTTCATCACAGAGGCAATTGACGACCGTCCGCTGCCTGTCTATGGCGATGGCAAGCAAGTGCGCGATTGGCTGTACGTGGACGATCACGCGCGCGCTATTGACCTTGTGTTGCACGTCGGCGCGTCGGGCGAAGTTTACAACGTCGGCGGCGAGAACGAACAGCACAACATTGACGTGACGCGCCGTCTGTTGCGCTTGCTAGGCAAGCCTGAGACGCTCATCCGCTATGTGGCGGATCGTCCAGGTCATGATCGGCGCTACGCAGTGGACTGCGCGAAGATCAAAGCGCTCGGCTGGCAGCGCAACGACGACTTCGAGAGCTTACTGGCGCAGACAGTGGCGTGGTATCAGCAAAACGAGTGGTGGTGGCGCAAGATCAAGACGGGCGAATATCTCGAATACTACAAGCAGCAGTATGCGCAACGTCTTGCCGAAGGAAAACTTGAATCAAGGTCAGCATGACTGAAGTGACACAGCGCTACGGACAAGGTCTGTGGTTTGAGGAATTCATCGAAGGTTTGCCGATTCGCACGCGCGGACGCACCATCACAGAAGCGGATTTGGTGGCGTTCGCCGGGCTGAGCGGCGATTTCAATCCGATGCACACTGATGCGCGCTATGCTGAGACGACGCAATTCGGCGCGCGGATCGCGCACGGCGCGCTCATCTTCTCGGTCGCCACAGGCTTGGCGTACCAGCTGGGCGTGCTGGAAGGCACTGTGATTGCTTTTTTAGGCTTTGAGATGAAACTGCGCGCGCCTGTTTACATCGGTGATACCATTCGCGTCGAGGCGAGCGTCAGCAAACGCCGTCCGATGCCTGCTGCAGGCGGCGGCATCGTCACACTGGATGTGAAAGTGCTGAATCAGCGCGATGAAGCTGTCCAGAAAGGCGAATGGACGATCATGGTGCGCAGCCGACCTGATGAGTCAGGCGCGCAGGCAGTCGCTGAGTCGGATAGTCAGAGCGCACGCGGCGATGCTGACTGAGATCACTGCGCGCTGCCACGAGACGATCCTGAGCGGACTGTACGCCATCACCATACCGACGCCTTTTCCTGTCGGCGATGTCTTCGCATACCTTGCGCACGGCAAAGGCTCAGCGCCATTGACGCTGATAGACTGCGGCGTGCGCACAGACGACGCGCGCGCTGCTTTGCAATCAGGTTTGGCGGCGTGCGGCGTCGCTTTCCGCGATATCGAGCGCGTCGTCATCACGCATCATCACACGGATCACATCGGCTTTGCGGCGGAAATCGCGGCTGAGTCAGGCGCGGAAATCTGGGCGCATCGGCTATGCGTGCCATGGCTAGAGCAGCCTGAGACGACTCGGCAGGCGCTTGACGCTTACTTGCGTCCGATCTTTCGCGAAGGCGGCGTGCCTGACGATGTGTTGGAAAGCATTGAGCGCGTCTCGGCTTACTTGGGCAGCTTTGTGCAACCTGTCCGCGTGGCGCGCACACTGGCAGAAGGCGACCGGCTCGATCTGCTCGGCATGGCGTGGCACGTATACCATACAGCAGGTCATGCCGGCGACCTGCTGTGCTTCTATCAGCCTGAGCGCCGCATTTTGCTCTCAAGCGATCACTTGCTGCGCGACATCAGCTCGAATCCGCTGATCGAGCCGCCTGAGTCGCCTGAGTTGCCGCGTCCGCAGCGCTTGCTGGACTATCTGGCGCAACTGCGGCGCATCGCTCAGCTGGATATCCAGATCGCTTATCCTGGACATGGCGCGCCTGTCACAGACGTGCCTAATTTGGTCGAGGCGCGCTTCGCCATGCACGCGCAGCGCGCTGAGCGGCTGCGCGCGCTGTGCGCTGAGCAGCCACGGACGCTCTACGCGCTCGTGCGCGCCTTGTTTCCGCGCTTGCGGCAGCCTGAGATGTTCCTCGCGCTCTCAGAAGTGCTGGGACATCTCGATCTGCTCGTGCGCGATGGCAAAGCCTTCGCCGAGCTGCGCGACGGCGTCGCTATTTGGCACGCCGCTTGACATTCATGGCGCATTTGGCGTCTGCAGCGGCGCTAACACTTCCGCCGCGCGCCTGCACAAATTGACGCCGCCTGCGTTCAGCCAACTTTGCAACGCCGCGCTCTGTTCGGTCGTCTTGCCCGCTAAAGCGTCCATATAGATGAGCGAGCCCCAGCGATAGTAGTTGCGCGTCTCCGTCGCCCAGCGTCCCCAGCCGCGCGGAATCACGCCCCAGCCGCCGTTATAGCCCGCCATCGCTAATCCGATGTGACCGTCGGCGCGTTGTAGGCTGCCGATCAGGTATGCGATACCGCGCTTAGCGTTCGTCTCAGGATCAAGCATGTTCTCGCCTTCGGCGAAGTGAAACGGCATGACCTGAAACAAGCCTTGCGCGCCTGCTGGCGAGCTGACCAAGTAATGTCCGCAGCTCTCAATTTGAATGACCGTCGCCAAGATGTCGGGATCGATCTTGTATTCACGCGCCCATTTCATGATCCACGGCGACCAAAACTGCACTTCGGGCGTGAAAACAGGCGCGATGCGATCGCGATTCAGGCGCTCTTGCAGGACAGACTCATATGCGCCGCCGCTTGACGGCGCAACTGTCGCGATGCCGCCGCGCAGCAAAAGCACGATCAGCGCCGCCATGACGCCTACCGTCATGCCGACACTGGCGATGATCATCAGCAATTGGAGCGGCAAAAATGCCAACCACAGGCGATACAGCGTCTGCATGGCACACCTTCGCTTCAGGACTCAGTGTAATTTTAACACAGCCTGTGCGCAAGGCGGCGCTACGCTTGCCTGACGCTCATCAGAGCGGAAAGAGCAATGGCAGCAGCACGAGCGTCACGATCATGCTGATCACAATTAGCGGCACACCGACTCGTGCATAGTCGCTGAACTTGTAGTTGCCCGGCGACATGACAAGCGTATTGACAGGCGATGCAATCGGCGTGCCAAACGCCATTGAAGCAGCAATGGCGACTGCCATCACAAATGCCTGCGGCGCCACGCCGAGATCGCGTGCAGCGGCAATGGCAATCGGCGCGATCAGCACTGTCGTGACCGTGTTGGATAGCACTTGCGTGACAATCGCCGTGATCACGAACAGACCTGCGATCACAGCATAGACGCCTAATCCGCTCAGCGCAGCGCGCAAGCTGGTCGCGATAGAATCCACTAAGCCGACCTTGACCAAAGCCGTGCTGAGCGGCAGCATACCTGCGATCAGGAATAGCGTCTTCCAATCAATGGACTGATACGCCTCGTCCATTGTGATGCAGCCTGTCAACACGACAGCCACAGCGGCGGTCAGGCTAGCGAGCGTCAGCAGGTCAGGATTGATGATGATGGCGAGGATCATCAACGCCAGCACGATCAAAACGATTGGCGCGCGATCAGTGCGTTGAAAGGCGCCGAACTCAGCCGCTTCCGGCTCGCCCATCACGATGTAATCGCGCCGATGTTGTTGTTTGAGCGCGAAAATATCTTTCCACTGCCCTTGCACAAGCAGCATGTCGCCAAAGCGCAGCGGCGTCTGCTTCAAATCGAGCGCGCCGTCGTAGCCCGGACGCCGAATGTCCAGCACGGTCAGGCGATGTGTGCGACCGAAGTTCAATTCAGAGAGCGTCTTATCCAGCGCTGCTGAGCGCGGACGCAACATCACTTCGGCAATGCCGACCTCGTTCGTGATCACGTCCTGCTCTACGACAGGCTCGTTCGCCATGATCGCTAGACGCCAATACGCAGCCGCTTGGCTGACCGACTCAGCCTTGCCTTGCACGATCAGAATATCCTCAGCCTGAATTGGCACGTCAGGACGTAGGTACTCAGCGCGGTGACCTGCCGCCAGCGCGCCTGTGCGCTTGCCGTGCGCGTGAATGGCGCTCAAGACGCTCAGATCGAACTGCTCGCGCAGATTGCTCTCGGCGAGCGTCTTGCCGACCAAGGGCGATTGCTTATCTACGCGCAAGCGGTACAAACTCTCAGGCAAATGATACAGCTTGAACAGCTCGCTAGGCGTGACGACAGGCTGCACTTTCTGCACAGCGCGGCGCTCAGGCAACAGACGCTTGCCGAGCGTGAGCATGAATAACACGCTCGCCAACAAAATAGCGAGGCTGATCGGCGTGAAGCTGAAGAAACTGAAGGTCTGATAGCCTGCCAGCGTCAGGCGCTCAGCAGCTAACAAGTTCGGCGGCGTGCCGATCAGCGTGCTGGCGCCGCCTAGCAAGGCGCTGACGCTGAGCGGAAGCAACAAGCGCGAAGGCGCTAGGCGCGTTTTGGCTGCCAGACTGATGATCGAAGGCAGCAACAGCGCCACCACGCCCGTCGAACTGATGAAAGCCGACATCAGCGCGACGGCGATCATCAGCACGAGCAATAGGCGCGTGTAATCTGTGCCAGCGATCTTCAAGATGCGATTGGCGATCACGTCCGCCAAGCCCGTCTGAAAGACCGCGCCGCCGACGATGAACAATGCGCCGATGCTGATCACAGTCCGATTGGCGAAGCCTGCCAACGCCTCGCTCTCTGTGATGATGCCTGCGCCTAAGAGCGCGATCAGTACCATCAGCGCGACAATATCTACGCTGAGCCGATCCCAGATGAACAAGCCAATGGCAGCTATCAAAACTGCCACTGTGATCAGCGCTTGAAGTTCCACAATACCTCGCCTTCAGACGACAGCGATCAGCACGAGCAGAAATAGCACGACGACTAGCACTGTGAGCAAATTGCCCTGTACGAGGAAGATCAAAGGCAGCGACTCGACCATAGCGGCGCTGGCTGAGCCCGGCGTAGGCGCAAAAATATACGGCGCGAATGGATAACCTGTCCGATCAAGGTAATACCAGATCGAGCCGAAGATCAGATAGCCGTTCACGCCGCCTAACACGAAACCGAGCAAGCGCTCTTGCACGCCCTGCCGCCGATCCATGACTGCTTGCTGCCGCCTTGCCACGATGTTCGTCGGCGCTTGGTAGGCGAAGAAGCTGATCACGACCAGAATGCCGCTGTAGAGGAAGAAGATTTGCTCAGGCGTGGCGCCGCGCGTGAGCGGTTGAATCAGCACGGCGTCGAACTGCCATGTGGCGAACAACGCTAGGATGATGCCCGCCGTCGAGACCAGCTCGCGCGTCCAGCCGCGCAAAGCGCCTACGATTGCAAAGAGGACGATCAGCGTCCACAAGATGGTTGAAAGTTGAACCATGTGTTCCTTCTCCGCTGATCAGATTAGCCGCTCTTGCCCAATTTTGCCACGTCCAAGAGCCGCTCGGCAATGCGCTCAGCTGCGTTCGGCACAGCTGCATGGCGCGCCGCTTCGCGCATGGCGCGCAAGCGCTCCGAGTCGTTCAGCAGAGCGCGCACGGTCGGCAGCAGGTCGCTCGCGAGTCGCTCATCGTCAAGGCGCAACGCAGCGCCGCGCGCCACAAGCCAATCGGCGTTCACCTTTTGGTAGCGCCAAGCGTGCGGATACGGCACAAGGATTGACGGCAAGCCGAAATGAGTCAGCTCGCCCAAGACGCTGGCGCCGGCGCGGCAAATGACCAAGTCCGCTGCGGCGAGCGCCAAGCCCATCGTCTCGTGCAGGTAAGGAAAAGCGTGATAGTGCCGCTGAGCCGTCGCATCTAGCGCTGCGCGCCGCGCTTGAACTGCCTGCCAATCCGCCTTGCCGCTGATGTGCAGCACTTGCACGCCTTCTGCCAACACATCGGGCAGAATCGCGGCGAGCGCCGTGTTCAGGCTGCGCGCGCCCAAGCTGCCGCCGAAGACCAGCAGCGTCCGCCGCTGTTGATCGAGTCCGAAGTGCGCCTGCGCCGTCTCGCGATCAGCGCTCAGCAGCGCGCGCCGCAACGGATAGCCGACGGCTTCCACGCATGTGTTGCGCGCGAAATAGCCTGCCGACTCAGGCACAGGCGTCAGCACAAGGCGCGCAAAACGACTGATGACTTGCACGCCGAGCGCAGGCTCGATATCAGGCACATAGACGACGATTGGCACGCCGCGCAGCCAACAGCCAAGCGCCGCAGGAAACGTCGCCCAGCCGCCCGTCAGAAAAAGCGCGCGCGGACGATGCTTGACTGCCAAGCGCCACGCTCGCCATGTGCCGCGCACAATCTTGACGAGACTGCTGAGCTGCTTCACGCGCCCGACGCCGTGCAACGCGCCGCTCGGCACGCTATGAAAGCCTGCCCAGCTTTGTCGCGGCACAAGCTCGTTCTCAATGCCTGTTGTGCTGCCGATGAAATGCAAATTCACGTGCGGCGCGCGCTCGCGCAGCGCCTCTGCTACGCTGAGCGCGGGATAAATGCCGCCGCCTGTGCCGCCTGCTGAGATGAAGAGCGTCTCACTGCTCAAAACGATGCCGCACCCGTGTAATTGAGCCGCGCATTCCCGGCAGCGAGAGCGTCTCGTTCACTTTGCGAGTCGGCACGGCTTGCCGCGCCGTTACGCGCGAGACGCTCAGCAAGACTCCGACTGCCGCCAAGCCACTGACCAACGATGAGCCGCCAAAGCTGATGAACGGTAATGGCACGCCTGTGAACGGAATCACGGACGCCATGACCGCGATGTTGAACATTGCCTCTAGCACGATAGACGCCGTGATGCCTGCCGCCAGCAGCGCGCCGAACGTATCGGGCGCGTTGCGCGCAATGCGAAAGCCACGCATCATCAGCACTACAAATAGACCGATCACGAGCGCACAGCCGATCAAGCCTAATTCTTCGCCTATCACGGCGAAGATCGCGTCTGTATGCGGCGCTGAGAGATTCTCGAACTTCTGGCGGCTCTCGCCTAAGCCGACGCCTGTCAAGCCGCCGTTCAAAAAGCCGATGATAGCGTTCTGCGCTTGGTCGCTCGCCAAGAGCGGATCGCGCAGCAGGTCGAGGAAGTTTTCCACGCGCGCGCGCGCATAGTCAAACTGGCTGATCGCGACCAGTCCCATCAGGATGAACGCGGCGAAGGTGATGATCAATTGCAACCAATCAGCGCCTGCTAAGAAGAACATCACGGTCGCCGTGACCAGAATCAACGCCGCCGTCGAGAGATCGGGCTGAAGGATGATCAAGCCTGCCACTGCGCCAACGAGCAGCGCAAACGGCAACAAGCCGTAGGTCAGCTGCCGAATTTTGCTCTGTTTAGCGGCTAGCCATGCTGCCATATACATCACGACGGTCAGTGCAGCCAGCTCAGCAGGCTGCACAGCGCCGCTGAAGAAAGCGCGCCGCGCGCCGAAGACCGTCTCGCCGAAGATCAGCACGGCGACCAGCAACGCCAGCGTGATCGCCATGATTGGGATCGCCAACCGTCGCCACCAACGATAGTCAATCAGGCTCAGCACAAACATCACGGCGAATCCGAAGAGCGCGTTGCGAAACTGCTGCATGAAGATCGCCGATTGCGGCTCTGACCAAAAGAAAGTGGTGCTCCAGACCATCATCAAGCCGATTGCCGCCAAAATGCCGACCGTCAGCACGAGATAGAGATCGATAGTGACTGCAAAACGGCGGCGGCGCTCAGCGGCGCGTTGCTCCAGTAGCAGCGCTTCTTCTTCGCTCAGCTCTTCAAGCGCGGATGGTATGGCGTCCAGCGTTGCCACAGCCAAAACACTCCAGAGATGGACATCAGCCTTCATTCTAGCACACACACGGCTTTTTTGCCGCAGATGGATGAACTGCGCTAGACTAATTGCGCGTTTTCCCTTGCGATGGAGCAAAACTCGCCATGCCTTATGGTCGCAAAATCACACCTAAGCCCATTCCGCCTAACCTGAGCGTACAGGCGCTTGTGGATGACTACTTCACTGCTTACAATGCGGCGCGTCTGCGCGATGCCTGTCAGGTATTGACGCGAAAAATCTTCCAGCCTGAAGTGACCGTCGCCTTGACCATCACAGGCGCGCTCACGCCGACAGGCATGGGCTACTCAGCTGTTGTGCCGCTCATCGAGCATGGTCTGGTTGATTGGATCATCAGCACAGGCGCTAATCTCTACCACGATATTCACTTCTCGCTCGGCTTTGAGCTATTCAACACGACGCCGAACACGGACGATCTGGCGTTGCGCGAGCAACACATTATCCGCATTTACGATATCCTGTTCGAGCAGCGCGTCTTGCTCGAATCAGATGCTTTCTTGCGCCGCGTGATGGTCGCGCCCGAGTTTCAGCGGCGCATGGGCACGGCTGAGATGCACTATCTGCTGGGCAAGTATGTGCGCGCCGCTGAGGATGAGCTTGGCGTGGCGCATCGCTCGATCCTGAGCGCGGCGTACGCCAATGGCGTGCCGATTTACACATCCAGTCCGGGCGATTCGACGCTCGGCATGAATGTGGCGGCGCTACGCCTTGACGGCAACGCGCTTCAGATGGACGTAGAGCATGATGTGAATGAGACGGCTGCCATCGTCTACGCCGCAAAGGCGAGCGGCGGACGTAGCGCCGTGATCGTGCTTGGCGGCGGCAGTCCGAAGAACTTCGCGCTGCAGACTGAGCCGCAAATTCAGGAGATTCTGGGCATTCCAGAGGCGGGACACGATTATTTCGTCCAGTTCACGGACGCACGTCCTGATACAGGCGGACTGAGCGGCGCCACGCCATCTGAGGCGATGACTTGGGGCAAAATTGATCCTGAGCAGCTGCCGAATAGCGTGGTCTGCTATGCCGACTCGACCATCGCTTTTCCGATTGCCGTCGCGTATGCGCTGAGCGTCGGCGTGCGTCGTCCGCTCAAGCGACTCTACGATCAGCGCGAGGCGCTTTTGGCGCGTTTAGCAGAGGCTTATCACAAGCACAAGTCAACTGACGCTTGAGGATCGCTATGTCTGACGTAGTGACGCTCGGTGAAGCATTGATTGACATGGTGGCGACAGCGCGCAACGTCTCGCTTTACGACGCGCCTGCCTTTGAGCCGAAAGCGGGCGGCGCGCCGACCAATGTCGCAGTTGGTGTGGCGCGCTTGGGCAGACGCGCCGCGTTCATCGGCAAGGTCGGGCGCGATTCGTTCGGGCAAGGCTTGCGCGCGCTGCTTGAACGCGAAGGCGTGGACGTGCGCGGCATGTTGATCGACTCAACGCGCCTGACCACGCTCGCCTTCGTCTCGCTCTCGGACAGCGGCGATCCGTCCTTCGCTTTCTACGAAGGCGCGCACGCCGCGCTGACGCCTGAGGAGCTATCCGCTGAGCTGCTGGAAGCGACGCACATTTTTCATTGCGGCTCTGTCTCGCTGGTCAGCGAGCCTGCGCGCAGCGCGACACAAGCCGCCATAGCGCGCGCCAAGGCGAGCGGCGCGCTCTTCTCATACGACATCAACTGGCGTCCTGCGCTGTGGCAGAGCGCTGACACAACGTTGGCTGCCGCGCCATTGGCGCAAGCGGATATCATCAAGTTGAGCGAGAGCGAGCTGACGCTGCTCACAGGCGAAAGTGCGGTTGAGTCGGCGCTACGCGACTTGCCGTACAGCGCGCCGTTGATCTTGATCACGCTCGGCGCGCGCGGCTGCACATATCGCTACAAAGGCGCGCTCTATCACGCGGACGCGCCGCATGTCGCGCACGTTGTGGACGCGACTGGCGCAGGCGACGCTTTCATGGCTGCCATCTTGGCAGGCTTGTGCGACCTGCGCGACAAAGGTTATGGGCTGACCGCGCTGCCCATTGACGCGCTCGATTGGCTGGTGCGGCGCGCTTGCCGCGCTGGCGCGCTCGCCACGCAGATTCGCGGTGCGATTCCGTCGTTGCCGTACGCAGCGCAGTTAGCCTAGCCGTGCCGCATCTAACGCGCCGATGGACGCGCCGTTCAGCAGATGATCAACGGCGCGCTCAGCTGCCGCTGCGCCAAACGAGAGACCGTGTCCTGTGAAGCCGACCGCGAAGCCGACGTCAGGCTTATCGGGCAAACAGCCGACCAGCGGCAGTCCATCTATGCTGAAGCCCATGATGCCTGCCCAGCGGCGCTCAACAGGCGCGCTCACTTCTGGGAAACGCCGCCGCAAATACGTTTCCAGCGCGTCCTGCACGGACTCAGTGATGCGATCTTCGTAAGTCGGCTGCTCTTGTGCCTTGAACAAATGGCGCGCGCCGCCGATCAGCAGCCGTCCATCGAAGGTTTGGCGGAAGTACATATAGCCATAGTTGCTGTAGCCGCACGTCTCAAGCACAGGTTGCAGCAGCGGCGCCGTCACCAAGACCTGACCGCGCGTTGGAATGACCTTATCTGCGAAATATGGCTCGATCAAGGCTGAATAGGCGTTTGTGCAGAGCAGGACTTTGCGCGCAAGGAAGCGATACAAGCGCGACTCGACCAGCACGCGCTCAGCCGCCAGTTGTTTTATCGCGTAGACCTCGTTATTGACGATGAGTGTCGCGCCGCTCTGTGCGAAGATCGCCTGCGTGAGCGCGACAGGCTGCACCATGCCGTCGAATGGCTGCCTGATCGCCGCATGATAGCCGCGTCCGAGCGGATCGCGGCTGTGAAACTCGATGGGAATGCCGTCAGCATCCAGCGCGCGCGCCGCCTGCTCCAGATCGGCGGCTTCAGCGGCGCTCTCCGCCAAAAGTAAGACGCCGCATTCGCGCAATGGCACGGCATCTCGCTGCGCAAACGTGCGCCAATAGCGCACCGTGCGCGCCGAGAGCGACCACAGCTCCTGTGCCACAGCGTGACCGTAATGCGCGATCGCTTGATGGTAGTAGACATCCAAGCCTGTGATCATGAAGCCTGCGTTGCGTCCGCTGGCGCCGAGCGCGATGTCGCGCGCGTCAGTCAGGACGACGGAACGTCCTGCTTGGCTGAGAAAACAAGCGGCTGTACAGCCGACCAAGCCTGCGCCGATCACCAAAACGTCTGTTTCGTAGAGCGGCTGTGTGCCGTCCGCTTGCCAAATCGAGACCGTCATGTTTTCAGCACCTCTCGTAGTGCGCGCAGCAAGTTTGCGCTGCGCTCGCCATACGCGCTGAAGGTGAGCAGACGCGCTTGCTCGTCGTCCTGCGCAAAGGCGAATTCGATCCACAGATGATCGCTCGGCAGCAGCGGCGCGATTCGATCTGCCCATTCTATGATCACAGCGCTATTGTCTGCGAAGATGTCTTCCAAGCCGAGCATGGCGGCATCTTCAAGGCGCGCCAGACGGTAGGCGTCAATGTGATGCAAGCGCATGCCGTCTTCGGCGCGCTCATGCTCGTGGATCAACACAAACGTCGGACTGGTCACAGCAGTTGCGCTGCGCCAACCTGCCGCGACGCCGCGCGCGAAAGCCGTTTTGCCGGCGCCCAGATCGCCGATCAGGCACAGGACGTCGCCGCGTTGCAACAACACGCCCAGCAACGCACCCAACTGCTCAGTGTGCGCCACGCTTTGGCTCAGGTAGGTCAGAGATGGTTCGCTCATAGCACGCCATTATAGCTGCGCTTGCCACAAACTGCCTCTTGACCGCTCAGGGCGCGCTTGCTACAATCTCGAGCAGCTTGGGCCTATAGCTCAGCTGGGAGAGCGCTTCAATGGCATTGAAGAGGTCGTGAGTTCGAATCTCACTAGGTCCACACGATGAGCGCCTCGCTTCTTGAGAGTGTGAAGCGAGGCGCTGCTTTTGAGGATCACACATACCGTCTGATTGGCGCGAGCGTGCGGTCAGTATTCAAGTGAGTGTGAGTCGTGTGGCTGCCGCTCGGATCGCTCGTTCAGGTCGCCTTCTAAGCGGCGCAAGCTCAAGCCAAGCCTGCGCGAGCTGCCGTCAATGTTCAGCACGCGCGCGCGCACGCGCTCGCCTTCGCGCACCACGTTGCGCGGATGCAAAAAGTTGCCCTCTGCCAGCTCCGAGACGTGAATCAAGCCTTCCAAGCCTTCTTCAACGCGCGCGAACGCGCCAAAATCCACCACGTTGGTGATGACGCCTTCGACGATCTGCCCGACGCGATAGCGCTGTGCCACAGTCGCCCATGGATCAGGTTGCAAGCGCTTCAAGCTGAGCGCCACGCGCCCTTGCTCGCGCTGCACGTCCATCACATACACTTTGACCGTCTCGCCGCGCGTCAGGATGTCGCGCGGATGCCCGACCCTGCCCCAGCTCAGCTCGCTGATGTGAATCAAGCCTTCCACGCCGCCTAAATCCACAAACGCGCCGAAGTCGCATAGATTGGTCACTTGCCCTTCGCAGATATCGCCGCAGCGCAGCGTATCTAGGATATTGGCGCGCGCGCCTGCTTGGACTTGCGCAGCGCGCTCGCTCAAGATCAAGCGATTCTGCTCGTAGTCAAGCTCGATCACGCGCAGGCGCAGCATCTGCCCAACGCGCAGCGCCAGCTCGTTGCGGCGCGCCGCGCCATCGCTGACCGCAGGGAAGTCCACCAGCTGGCTAGCTGGCACGAAGCCGCGCAGCGAGCGCCACTCGACCAGCAAACCGCCGCGATTGTAGCCGACGACAGGCAACGTCACCACTTGGTCAGCGCGGTAGACCTGCTCGATGGCTTGCCAATCGGCGCGGCTCTGCTCAGTGTTGCGCTCGCCGCTCTCCGCCAACACGCCGTTGCCATGATCCCAATCGCGCGCATGGCGCGCTGCAGGGCTAGGGAAGCGCTCGTCTTCCTGCAGCAAGGCAGCCCAGTAGCTCTCATCAGGCGGCGGCGGCGGCAAGCTACGCGCTGTATCTCGGGCAGCGGTCTGCTGCTTTGTATAATTCCCGTTCGAAGCTCTGTCCATTCTGTCCATAGGGCTGTATGTCTTTTTACAATAGACGCGGTCACTGGTCTAGGATTATAGGTAGGTCATGGATCGTTGTCAAACGCAATTTGCGCCACCAAAAAATACCAAAAAATTGGGCGATCAGCTGACGTGCGCGCCTCTGCATCTTGTGTAGAAGGCGGCGACTATTGTACAATTGCACATAAGCGTGCGTATGGAATCTAGAAAGAGCTGCCAAGATGACCACACCTGACATGAGCGATCCACTCTCCGGAAAAACCGCTGTGATTCTCGGTTTTGCGCGGCAAGGTCAGGCGTTAGCGCGTTGGTTGCCAACCGTCGGCGCGCGCGTGATCGTCTCAGACAAGCGCAACTTTGGCGATCTGGCAGAGGCGATCCTAGATTTTGTCAACGCGCCAATTGAGTACGCGATAGGCGGTCATCCGCTCAGCCTATTGGATGAGGCGGACGTGCTGTTCCTGAGCGGCGGCGTTGATCCAAAACAGCCGATCTGCGTTGAGGCGCGGCGGCGCGGCGTTCCGCTCAGCAACGATGCGCAGCTCTTCCTTGAGCGCTGCCCTGCGCCGATCATCGGCGTGACAGGCAGCGCCGGCAAGACGACAACAACGACGCTCATCGGCGAGATGTGCAAAGCGGCGCAGCTGCCAACGCTGGTAGGCGGCAACATTGGCGACGTGCTGCTGGACAAGCTGGATCAAGTGCGTCCTGAACACAAAGTGGTGATGGAGCTCTCCAGCTTCCAGCTGGAGCTGATGACGCGCAGTCCGCACATCGCCGTCGTCACCAACGTGACGCCTAATCACCTTGATCGGCACGGCACGATGGAAAATTATCTCGAAGCGAAGGCGCAGATTTTCCTGCACCAGCAGCCGAACGATATCGCCATCTTCAACTTGGACGACGCCGGCAGCTTCAGCCTTTCACGGCGCGCTGTCAGCCGCAAGGCGTTCTTCAGCGCGCAAGATATGGTCAGCGACGGCGCATTTTTGGCGGGCAGCCGTCTGATGGTGACAGGCGTCAGCGCGCCGAACGGCGGCGCCAAGATCGTCTGCAATCGCGATGACATCAAGCTGCGCGGCGAGCATAACCTGCAGAACGTGCTGGCAGCCTGCGCTGTGGCAGGCGCGGCAGGCGTGCCTGTTGAAGCGATGCGCGATGTGATCAAGACCTTCAAAGGCGTGCCGCATCGCCTTGAAGTGGTGCGCGTGGTCGGCGGCGTGACCTACATCAACGATAGCATCGCCACAGCGCCTGAGCGCGTGATCGCCGCCATTCGCAGCTTCAACGAGCCTATCATCCTGCTGGCAGGCGGGCGCGACAAAAACTTGCCTTGGGATCAACTGCTGACGCTCGTCATTGACCGCGTGAAGCACCTGATCACCTTCGGCGAATTCGGCGAGCAGATCGCTGAGATGACGCGGCGGCTGATCCGACCGCGCAGCTACATAGACACTGTCGAGTATCGCACGACACTGGATATCGCCGTCAAACACGCAGCGGAGATCGCGCGCAGCGGCGACGTCGTCTTGCTCAGCCCTGGCTGCACTAGCTACGATGCTTATCAGGACTTCGAAGAGCGCGGCGAACACTTCCGCATGTTGGTCTCCGCGCTTGAAGAGCGCGGCTCGCGGCGCTGATCGGCAACCTGCTGCATTTTCCGCACGCCTTTGCTACACTTGAGAGGCATTGACCGAAACGTATAGGATACCGAAAGCTCATGAAACGATTGTTCTTGCCCGCCGTCCTCTTCTTCGTCGGACTGCTGCTCGCGGGCTGTGGATCGCCGCCGCCGCTGGTCTCGGATCGCTATTTGAACGATAGCAGCCTGATCACGGGCAATCCGTGCAGTGCGCCTTGTTTTCAGGATATCACTGTCGGCAAGACGACCTTTGCCGATGCGCTCACGCTGATACGCAACAACGCGCTCTTCAAAGACGTGCAAAGCCAAGATAATCCGCCGCAAGCCGCCTGGAACGCTGCGAACGGCGAGCAGTGCTGCCAAATGACTGCCAACGCGCAGACAGGCATTGTGGACGCTCTGCTCATCCGCGTCGCGCCTGTCATGACAGTTGGCGAGGTGATCGCCAAGTACGGCGAGCCGCCTTATGTCTCAGTCCTGCCGCAAGATTACTCTGAGACCGAGACGGCGCTCGGGCTGATCTATCCTGAGCAAGGCAACGTGCTGTGGGTGATGCCGGGCAACGCGCAAAGCACGCTCGAGGCGACCGATCCAGTGGTGATCGTGCTGTACCTGAATCCAGCCGAATTCGATAGGCTGCTGGAGACGGCTCAGCTGAACGGTTGGCTCGGTTACGTCTCAGTGGCTGAGTATCGCGCGGCGCCGCCGATTCTCACGCCACGCGTCACGCCAACGCCTAACTGATCGCGCAGGAGAGCGCGTGTGAGCATGTTCCGATACGCACTTCACACGCGCTCATTCGAACACGCTCGACCAATCTATGCCTTCTGTGATGCCTGCCTTGAGCTTCTCAAGATAAGCGAGCGCTGCTTCTAGGCTGCTATGAACAGTATCCACGCGCTTCGGACGCGAAGCGAAGTGCGAGAAGACGCCAACATAAACTTCTGCGCTAATATCGCCTGCGAAAGCTGTGCCGCCGCCAAACATCGGATGATAGGTCAGCTTGCCCAGCTGCTGTAGAATCCGTACATCGGTAATTCTGCCGTAGCGCAAGTCGGAGAGGCAGTAGATCGGCTGCTTGGCTGCTTCAAGGTATGCGCGCAGCTGCCCGATGTAGTCAGCTTGCGGCTGGTAACCTTCGGCAGACGCGCTGAGCCAGCGAATCAACAGGAAATCTGCTTTGAACAACTGCATCTTGTAAAACACAGACCTCAAATCCTCTCGCGATCACGCAACACAAGGCTCACAATTTCATCATAAACTAAGTGCGTTAAATTGAATTTAAGATAAGAAAAGACGAGCATCATCAGGCAATACGCTGCCGATGGCGCGGCGCAAGCGTGCTTATTATGCGTTTTTTCTGAGCGTTTTTGGTAAAATTGAGGATAGAAATGTCTATATTGGAAAGCAGCAGTATGTCTCACCTAACTTTTGAGCAGACAGCGCGCCAGATGGCAGCCTATCGCGCTGATTTTCCGATTCTCGCCCAGATGGTGCGTCCGAATGTGCCGCTCGTCTACCTCGACAATGCGGCGACGACGCAGAAGCCTTTGGCTGTATTGCGCGCCGTTGAAGACTACTACACGCAGATGAACGCTAACGTGCATCGCGGCGTGCATACCTTCAGCGAGAAGGCAACTGCCGCTTACGAAGCGGCGCGCGACGCCGTCCGCGACTTTCTGGGCGCTGCCAGCAGCCGCGAGATCATCTTCACGCGCAACGCGACCGAGGCGATCAACCTTGTGGCGCACGCCTGGGGACTGGCGAATCTGCGCGCAGGCGATCAGATTCTGATCAGCGAGATGGAGCATCACGCCAACATCGTGCCTTGGCAGCTGGTGGCAGAGCGCACGGGCGCACAGATCGTGCCTATTCCGATCACAGATGACGGTCAGATCGATCAGGATGCCTATCAGCGGCTCTTGGCGAGCGGACGCGCGCGCATGGTAGCACTGACGCACGTCTCGAATGTGCTTGGCACAATCAATCCAATTGCGGAGCTGATCGCAATGGCGCACGCGGCAGGCGCGCTGGTGACTGTGGACGGCGCTCAGAGCGCGCCGCATATGCCGATTGACGTGCGCGCCCTTGACGCCGATTTCTTCGCGCTCAGCGGACACAATCTGTGCGCGCCGACCGGCATCGGCGTCCTTTACGGCAAGCGCGCGCTGCTGGAAGCAATGCCGCCATTCTTAGGCGGCGGCAGCATGATTGACCGCGTCACTTTTGCCAAGACGACCTACGCCGATCTGCCGCAGCGCTTTGAAGCAGGCACGCCGAACATCAGCGGCGCAATCGGACTAGGCGCGGCAATCGCTTACCTACGCAACATCGGCTTAGAGGCGATTCACGCGCATGAACAGGCGCTCATTCAGCACACAATGGCAGGTCTGGCAGAGATCGAAGGCGTGCGCATGTACGGACCGAGCGCTGAGCAGCGCGCAGGCTTGGTCGCTTTCACTGTGCGCGGCGTCCATGCGCACGATCTCTCGGCAGGCTTGGATCGGGCAGGTATCGCCGTGCGCGCAGGACATCATTGCGCCATGCCGCTGCACGAGAAGTTCGGCATTGCCGCTTCGACGCGAGTCAGCTTCTACTTCTACAACACGCTAGAAGAAGCCGATCATTTCCTGCGGACAGTGGCAGAAGTGCAGCGCTTCTTCGCACGCTGAGGGAAGATAGGCAATGCGCTACCGTCCACGCTGGACGCTCTTGACCTTCGGCGCGCTGATCGTGTTAGCGCTCTTCACCTTCCCTGCTTGGCGCGCGATCTTCGTGCGCCCTGAAGAAGGCTTGCCGTTTCCGCTGACCAGCGCCGAGCGCCGCGACCTGCTGGTGCGAATGCCGAATCGTGAGACAGCGGCTACCATGTATTTCTCTAGCTTGACGGCGCAGCCTGTGCCGACTGAGCAGCAGCCTGTCGCCGTGCCGCCTGACGCGCAGATCATCCTGACGGCGCGCTTCACAGAGCTGGACGCGCTGCGCAGCGCGCGCGGCAAAGTCACGTTTTACCGTCTGGCTGACGACACGGTCTTGTTGCGCTTCGATGACTTCGAAGTGACCAACGCGCCGCAGCTGACCGTCTATCTCTCCAGCGGCGAAGCGCCGCAAAGCGTGCAGGAGCTAGGTGGAATTGTGCCAGAGTTCTCGGTAGGCGAGCTGCGCGGCAGTTTAGGCAGCCAGCAGTTCATCATTCCGCGCGAGCTGCGCCTTGAGCGCTACCGCAGCGTAGTCATCGTCAGCGAAGGCTTGCAGATGATCTACGGCATTGCGCGGCTGCGCTAGAGACGCTATCAGCGGACTTGCTCAGGCACTTTCTGCAGCATATCTTCGATGATGCGATCTGTGCTGAAGCCTTCCGCCTGCCCTTCGAAGTTCAGCAGGATGCGATGGCGTAAAGCTGCACGCGCGACGCTGCGCACATCGTCAAACGAGACATTGAAGCGTCCGCTGAAGAGCGCGTTCAACTTCGCACCGAGAATCAAGGCTTGCGCGCCGCGCGGACTGGCGCCATAGCGCACATATTTTTTGACCATCTCAGGCGCGCTGATCTGATCAGGATGCGAATTGACGATCAGGCGCGCTACATA